>NZ_JBLWFS010000020.1:0-80212 GCF_048323755.1 Alkalihalobacterium sp. APHAB7 | reverse complement strand
GGGCTAATCTCTTGTGTCCAACATTACAACAAAGTACATGCTTAGTATAAAATTGAACCGCCGTATACGGAACCGTACGTACGGTGGTGTGAGAGGTCGGAGGTTAATCACCTCCTCCTACTCGATGTCATAATAGAAGTAGTCAAAAAAAAGAATGTTGCTTTTAGCTATTGGACCATAACCAAGCGATAGCTTGGTTCTTCACGCTTTAGCGTGAAGCGAAAACGGTCCAATAGCAACAAAGTTTACGAAAACAGCCTTTCTAAAAAAAGGTTACGGGAACAGCCCAAGAAAAAAGCGTACATTTTTAAATCTAATTATAAAAGGATGGTGCTCAGATTGAAATTTTTCCATACCGCAGATTGGCATCTTGGAAAATTAGTACAAGGTGTCTATATGACAGAAGATCAAAAACATGTACTAGACCAATTGATTAAAGAAGTAGAACAGGAAAAGCCAGATGCTGTCGTAATTGCTGGAGATTTATACGATCGCTCCATTCCACCGACTGAAGCTGTAGATCTACTAGATGAAGTATTAGAAACGATCGTGTTAAAACTAAAAATTCCAGTACTTGCGATCGGTGGAAATCATGATGGCCCTGAGCGCCTTGATTTTGGTAGAAAAATTATGAGAACGAATGGTTTTCATATTGTAGGTCAATATACAGGTACGTTTGACCCCGTAATTCTGCATGATGAGCATGGTGAAGTTCATTTTCATCTAGTTCCTTATGCTGAACCTAGTAAGGTTCGCCATGAAATGCAACTAGAAGACATCCGATCTCATAATGAAGCAATGCAAGTGATTGTTAATAAAATTGTTGAAACAATGGATAAAAACGCAAGACATATTTTCGTTGGACATGCCTTCGTAACTCCATATGGCGAAGAAAAGCCAAATACTAGTGACTCGGAACGCCCGCTAGCAATTGGGGGTGCTGAGCACGTTAATGCTAATATATTTGCTCCGTTTCATTACACAGCTTTAGGGCACTTACATCAAGCCCATCATGTTGGGAATGAAAAAATTCGTTATGCCGGTTCCCCATTAAAATACTCCATCTCGGAAGAACATCATAAAAAAGGTTACTATATCGTCGAGTTAGATCAAAATGGTGAAGTGTCAGTTGAAAAAAGATTGTTAGAGCCACGCAGAACGATACGTACTGTAGAAGGTAAGGTTGATGAAATTGAGCAGCATGAACGCAATGAAGATTACGTATTTGTTAGATTATTAGATGAGAGCCCAGTTCTATCACCAATGGAACGGATACGTTCTGTTTATCCAAATGCGATGCACGTAGAAAGAGTGATTTCCTTTTTAGCTACGGATCATGACAACGAGGAAACAATTGCCCGCTCGAAAATGGATGAACTTTCTCTTTTTAAGGCGTTTTACAAAGAAGTAAAAGGCTCAGACATAACGGAAGAAACGGAACAATTATTCCGGGAAGTATTACAAGAGACGATCAGTTTGGATGGTGAGCGAAAATGAGACCGATAAAATTAACATTAACGGCGTTTGGGCCCTATAAACAAAAGGAAGTCATTAATTTTAGAGACTTAAAAGAACACCGTCTATTTGTCATTTCTGGAAATACAGGAGCAGGAAAAACAAGTATTTTTGATGCGATTTGTTTTGCCCTATATGGTGAGGCAAGTGGAGAAGATCGGAATGATTCAAGAATGCTTAGAAGTCATTTTGCAGCCGATGAGGACCATACTTCGGTTGATTTTGAATTTGAGCTTCGCGGCCGAATGTATCGTGTGCTTAGACAGCTTGCCCATATTAAAGGAACAAATAAAACAGCAACTGGTGATAAATACGAATTGTATGAAATAACGGGTGGCCAAGAAATTTTATTGGTCGATCGTTTGACGGTAAGTCAAGTTAACGAGAAGCTTCAAGAAATTATCGGGTTAACGAAAGAGCAGTTTAGCCAAATTGTTATGCTCCCACAAGGAGAATTCAGGAAATTATTGACTTCAGAAACAGAAGATAAAGAAGAAATACTTCGAAAGATTTTTAAAACAGGGTTGTTTAAACATGTAACAGAGCGTTTAAACGAAAAACGTATTTCGGCACAAAAAGTATATGAAGAACAAAGGCAAGAACGCGATCTTCATATTAAAAATATTTACAAAAATCTTCCGATGCGTGATGGTTCATTGTTTACAGAAGTGTTTGCTCAAGAAAATTATAATACGCACCAAGTCCTTGAAGCTTTACTAGATGAAATGACGTATTACCAACAAGAAGCAGGTCAACAAAAACAACTCTTAGACGAAAATAATCTGCGTCTTCAAGAAAAAACAATACAATATCATGAAGCGAAAGCAATTAATGAACGATTTGAAAATCTAGAAACCAAGCGAAAACAAAATGAAGTTCTAGAAAATAAAATTCCAGAAATGAATGAAAAAGAACGAGAGCTAACGTTAGCAGAAACGGCAAGTCAATTAGAAGTTCATGAAGCACACTATAAAGAAGTGGATCAAGAACTACAGCTAATTAAAGAGCAACTTGAAATAGCAAACAGAGAACTTGTACGAGCAGAAGCAGATAAGGTAGCAGCTGAAAAATTGTACAAAGTGGAAGAAGCGAAGCATCAGGAACGTGAAGATATAGTTGTACTCATTAACAAGCTAAAGGAATATGTGCCGAAAGTAGCACAACTCGATGAACAACGAACATCGTTACAGCGATTGAAAGAGGAAGTTGAGCGATTAGAAAAACAAAACAAAACCTTTACTTTACAGTTGAAGCAATATAAAGAGAAAAAGACTGAAATGACAGTTGAAATTAAACATCTTGAAACAAATGGTCAAGGGTATGCGCTAAAAGTAGAGGAACTGCAAGACATTAAAACAAAAGTAAAAGCGGTTCATGAATATATAAGCTTAACAGAAAGACAAGCAAAATGGTCTACTCAGATGCATACTGAGGAAACGGCTTTTGGAGAAGTCAAAAATGACTATGATAAATTGGAGGCTCGATGGATTGCAGGACAAGCTAGTTTATTAGCTGAGCACCTTCACGACGGGGAAGCTTGCCCTGTGTGTGGTAGTGTTGAACACCCTGCTAAAGCTATTAAAGAAGATGAAATTCCAACCAAAGAGGTTCTTGAACAAAAACGTAATGAAAAAGACATGGTTGAAGCTCGGTTTAGAAAATTACAAGCTGAACTCAGTACAATTCTTATTCAACTGGAAACTAAACAACAAGAAGTAATGGACCTAGGTATAACGATTGAAGAGCCCCATCAAACAATACAGCAACTCACTGATACAGAAACGGTGCTTCAAGAAGAGATCTCTCAACTTAAATCAGAGCAAAAAGAGTTAGAGCTGCACAAAAAAGATCTGGAACAACTAGAAAAAAACATGGAAAAAACAGAAACGGAAAAGCTCCAAGTCGAAAAGCAATATAATGAAACAATCATCACTTTTGAAAAAGAAACGACGTTACATGAACAATTATTAAAAGACATTCCAGCCCATCTTCAGTCACTAGAGAAGCTCAAAATTGAAATTACACAACGAGAAGAAGAAAAGCAAAAGCTGGAGCGACAATGGAAAAGGGTTCAAGAGGCACTAAACGAATCGAATGAACGCTATTTTACAACAAAAACAACAATAGCAAATGTTGAAAAGCAAATCCTATCTACCAGTGAGAAAAAAGAAAAAGCGTATGGTAATTTTCATCAGCAGTTACTAGCAACAGGTTTCACAGCAGAAGAAGAGTACCACGAGGCGAAACGAACAAATATCGAACGAGATGTTCTGAAAGAACAAATTGAAACATTTAAGACGGACTTAGCTACTACGAAAAAGCAAGTCGCCGAGCTTGAAAGTGAATTAAAAGGTAAAGAGCGATTCGATCTCGCTGCATTGGAAGCTGAACTTCAAAAATTAGAACAACTGATTGAGGAAATAAGGTTAACCTATATTCAGATGGCCACCAATGTAAAGTTGATTAAACAATCCATCAATGACATTGAAAGTGCAAGCGAAAAAGTGAAGGAAGCTGAACAGATTTATTATATGCATAAGGACCTTTATGATGTTGTACGGGGGGATAATGCGAAGAAGATCTCATTTGAGCGATATTTATTAATTGAGTTTTTAGAACAAATTGTTCAAGTCGCAAATCAACGGTTAACTCGACTTTCCAATGGCCAATTTCAGCTTGTACGAAGTGATCGACTTGAAAAGAGAGGAAAGCAAAGTGGGTTGAGTCTAGATGTGTATGACAATTATACGGGGCAAAAGCGAGATGTAAAAACGTTATCAGGTGGCGAAAAGTTCAATGCATCTCTGAGTTTGGCACTCGGAATGGCTGATATTATTCAATCTCACGAAGGGGGGATTTCTATAGAGACGATGTTCATCGATGAAGGCTTTGGCTCATTAGACGAAGAGTCACTCAGTAAGGCGATCGATACTCTGATTGAACTGCAACAATCCGGGAGATTAATCGGTGTCATTTCTCACGTCCAAGAACTTAAACAAGCGATACCAGCTATTTTAGATGTGAAAAAGACAAAAGAAGGTCATAGTCAAACGGTATTTGTTATCAAGTAAAGGAAAAATTATGAAGAAGGTGACTCAAAAAGGGCATTACCTCATTATTTCAACATATAAAAATATGGTAAGCGTAGTAATCGAGGGATATGCGAATTTACAATGAGTCACCTTTTTCTTCTTCTATTCCTTAGAGAAGTAGGTAAAAGACGTCTATTTTTAAAATTATACAAAAAAACTAACAAAAAAATTAATTTTCTGAAAATTAACTAAAGACAACATACTAACCGGTAGGTATAATATAAATAGAAAGGGGAAACTCTTACTTTTATTATGTCTGGGGGAATTAGTATGCATTTACGTTTAACGGAAGAACAACGAATGGTACAAAAGACGATTCGCAAGTTTGTGGAAAATGAACTAATGCCATTGGAAAATGAAGTGTTACGTAATGAAAGGGAAGGAAGACCAAGCCTTTCTGAGGAACAAATGAAAGCGCTTCAATTAAAAGCGAAAGAGTTTGGTTTCTGGGGGATTAATACACCAGCAGAATACGGGGGGGCTGATCTCGGTAATATGATGTTAGCCATCGTTATGATGGAAGTTTCAAAAACGTTCGTACCATTTAGTTTTGGTGGTAGCGCAGACAACATTCTTTATTATGCAAATGAAGAACAAAAGAAAAAATACTTAATACCGACGATTAATGGTGAGAAGAAGTCTTGTTTTGCAATGACTGAACCAAGCGCTGGCTCAGATACGCGAAACATTAAAATGACGGCTGTGAAAGATGGAAATGAATGGATCCTAAATGGTGAAAAAACTTTTATTACCGGTGGAAATGAAGCTGACTTTGTCATGGTTATCGCGATTACTGATAAAGAAAAACATAAGGCGACAGGCACAGAAGGTATTACTTGCTTTATCGTTGATCGAGATATGGGCTGGAGATCCGAATATATTGATACGATGGGAGAATGGGGACCAGCTGGATTAGTGTTTGATAACGTTCGCGTGCCGGAAGAAAACATTTTAGGTGAGCTTCATAAAGGGTATCAGCTTGGCTTAGAATGGATTGGTTTTGCCCGCTGGATCGTTGGAGCTGCAGCAGTAGGTGCGTCTGAACGATTATTACAAATGGCGATTGATTATTCTAAAGAGCGTGAAACGTTTGGTAAACCGATTGCTGAAAGACAAGCTATTCAGTGGCAAATTGCCGACTCTGCCGTTGAAATTGAAGCAGCCCGTTGGTTAACGTTAAATGCAGCATTTACGCTTGATCAAGGTGAGGATAACCGCCACGTAGCATCGATTGCTAAATTATATGGATCAAACATTGGTAACAAGGTGGTTGACCGTGTATTACAAATTCACGGCGGTATGGGTTATACGAGAGAATTGCCGATTGAACGTTGGTATCGTGAAGCAAGGTTATGGAGAATTTACGATGGCACAGATGAAATTCAACGTTTAATCATTTCTCGAAATTTATTAAAGGGTCATGTTAAGTTGGGACAAAATATTTAATTAGTAGAATGTAAAGTTTATAGGAGGATATGAATATGAGTAATCGATTTGAAGGAAGAGTAGCTTTTATTACAGGTGGTAGTCGTGGTATTGGAAAGGGAGTAGCTCTACAACTTGCTCAAGAAGGAGCTAAAGTAGCGATTGTGGATGTGAATGAAGAGGCATTAGCAGAAACATCGAATGAATTTAAAGAAAAAGGGTATGACGTTTTTACAAAAGTAGTAAATGTCGTTGAAGCCGAGCAAGTGCAAGACGCAGTTGATGAAGTTGTTCAGGCATTTGGATCCGTTGATATTCTTGTAAATAATGCCGGGGTAATTCGTGATAATTTATTATTTAAAATGACAGAATCAGATTGGCAGACGGTAATGGATGTCCATTTAAAAGGTTCTTTTAACGCAGCAAAGGCTGTCCAATCCCATATGGTTAATAACAAATACGGACGTATTATTAATATATCTTCTACATCAGCTCTTGGAAATCGTGGGCAAGCAAACTATGCTGCAGCAAAAGCAGGTTTACAAGGATTTACAAAAACGTTGGCAATTGAGTTAGGGAAATACGGAATTACTTCAAATGCTGTAGCGCCAGGGTTTATCGAGACAGAAATGACGAAAGAAACAGCAGCAAGAATTGGTGTTCCTTTCGACGATTTCATTGAATTTGCCATTCAGGAAATTCCTGTTGGAAGAAGCGGTAAGCCTAGTGACATTGCCAATGCGGTTGCGTTTTTTGCAGATGAAAATTCATCGTTTGTTAATGGCCAAGTGATTTACGTAGCTGGTGGACCAAAAGATTAGTGAGGTGAGAACATGTTTAAAGAATTTATTGGTAAGCGTTCAAATAAGGTAAAAAATGTCGTTGAAAGAGGCGCAGTGAAGAAGTTTGCAGAAGCTATTGGTGACCTTCACCCTATTTATATTGATGAAGAAGTAGGTCAACAGTCAAGGTACAAGGCCAATATCGCTCCGCCTACTTTTCCTAGAGTATTCGACTATGGAGAAATAGAAGGTTTCAATTTACCGAATGTCGGGCTTATCCATGGGGAACAAGTCTATCATTATGAGAGACCTCTTTTAGTAGGTGAAGAGATTAATTGCTTTGTTGAAGTTGTAAATTACGTAGAAAAGGCAGGGCAAAGTGGTTCGATGGGCTTTTTAACATTTAATCGCTACGGGGAAGACTTAGATGGAAACCCTATTTTTACAGAAAGAATGGTAGTTATTATAACAGAAACCGTTAGAAAGGGGTTAGGCGTATGAGCAGTTTAAAAGAATTACAATGCGGCGAAGCATTAGAAACGATACAACTTCCCCCTGTTTCTAGACTTGATTTAATTAAATATGCTGGAGCATCGGGGGATTTCAATCCAATCCATACGATTGATGAAGAGGCAACAAAAGCTGGGTTACCTGGTATTATTGCTCACGGTATGTGGACGATGGGTAACTTAGCGAAGCTATTTTCGTCCCATTATGAAGAAGGTTTCATACAGGAATATAAAATTCGTTTTAAAGGAATGGTTTTCTTAAATGACGACATTACGCTCAATGCTAGCTTAGTCGAAGCTAATGAAGGTAAACTAACTTTTGATGTAAAGGCTGTCAATCAAGAAAACCGTGACGTGATCAAAGGTAGCGTAGTTTTTTGTTTGCATGACTAGTTGAATCATGTAATCGGCTGACTCATTATTGGGTGTCATACGCCCTTCTTTACGATATATGGATATACCTGTAAAAGGGCGTAGACATTTTAGGAGTCAGCCGCATACAATTATACAGTTATTAGCAGACTTTTTTATGACCCCAAGACGCACCAATTATGATTAACAAGATAAACAGTACCACAATTAGTGAAAAGCCTGCGCCGTATCTAGGTCCGTATCCTGCACCAGCCACTTGTGTTGGGCCATAACCAAACCCTGGACCTGTGTGAGCACAACCTGGAAGCACTGGACTTACAGGGTAAGCACCGCATCCGTGTCCAAACATAATAACACCACCTTTCTTATCAGGTAGTACATTGTATGTATAATTGTCACGAAGAGTTAATAAATATAGTAATTGGAGAGGTATTTTTTAGGGATATGGACAATACAATCTTTATGTACACCCCTGTAATCTAGAAATTTCGGGAGAATGAATGAGAATTAAAGATTTTAAGATTAGGCTCGTTAACTAGAAACTTTATTTGAGGTTCGGCGTCTAATAAATGGAGGTGAGGAAAATGGTTGAATATGCGAGAAACTTTTTTATCGCTGTTTTTTTAGGATGTGTATTATTAGGTCTATTTATCGTAGGCACAAGTTCAACGAATGCCCAATCGACTATAGAAGTGAGTACTGTCATAAATGAACAGCCAGCAGAAACAGAATACCTTTTGTTAGAACAAAAGCATTGACGTAAAGTTAAAAAGGTAGGGTAAATAACAGTAAAAGTTAGGGAATATGTCTTATGGTTTTGCATATAGCAATACATAAAGTAAAATTCCTTTTTACCATTCTGTCTCACATGAAGTGAGGCCGACGCAAGCTGCGTCAGCCCAACAAACTATTTTATTGGTCAAAATGTTCAAACGGCTCTTCCGTGTCAAAAACTCGGAAGCCATTTTTGTTTAAACTGGAGATGATTTTCTGGCACAACGCCTCATCAACTTCTTTCGGTAACGTTACTACGATCCTTCTCGAATACGTTTTACGATTATCTAACGTGATTAAACTCTGAATGTGAGTATATTTATTAATAACCTGAGTTACTTTATTGAGTGCTCCTTTGTATTCCATCGCAATAATTGATAATGTATAGCTACCCTGATCGACACCCCAACTGTCTTCTAAAATATTCATAATATGACTATGAGTTAAAATTCCTACAAAATGTTCTTTTTCATTTAGAATGGTTAAGTATGGTAATCGTTTAATCGAGAGAAAAGCTTCAAAGAAGGAAGAGTTTTTATGGATGGTCGCTGCTTTGTCTCTAGCTAACGTAGTTACTGGTAGAGACAAATCACCTTGCTCTTTTACGATATATTCATAGATTTTTGACTTATAAATATTTCCTAAAAATTTCTCGCTATTTTCATCTAAAATGGGGATGCAACGATATCCTGATTCCTCAAGTTTGGTTAAGGCTTCTTGTAACGTATCGCTCTCCTTACTAAAGACAATATTTGATATATCTTTATAAATGTTACTAACTCTCATTTATATTCCTCCCTTGACTGTATTACGATATTATTTAGTAATATTATACTTCATATGTTACACTATCTAGCATGAAGAATTTGTCGAAAAGGTGTAGTACGTGAAAATATATAAAATATTAAATAATAATGCAGTTGTAGTAAAAGAACATGATGAAGAAAAAATTGTAATGGGATCTGGAATCGCTTTTCAAAAAAAGAAAAATGATGTTATTAATCGACAAAAGGTTGAGAAAATCTTTGTAATGAATGAGGGAAATGAAAAATTCCAAGAGCTATTGAAAACATTACCTGAAGCACACATACAAATAGCTGAGGACATCATTACTTACGCTGAAGGATTTTTGCTAGTACCTTTAAGTAATCATATCCATATTTCTTTGACCGATCACCTTTCCTTTGCAATTGAACGTCATCAGCAAGGGTTTCAAATCAATAATAAGCTGTTAAATGAAATTAAGGCCTTGTATAAAAAAGAATTTGAGATCGGAAAATGGGCGGTTCAATATGTTTCAGAAAAATTAAATGTTCAACTACCGATTGATGAAGCAGGGCATATTGCTCTTCATATTCATACAGCTAAACTTGGCAGCGATGATATGGCAAGTACGCTTCAACAAACAACAATTATAAGTGAAATGATCGAAATCATTCATCAAGAGCTTAGGATGGATCTCGATGAAGAGAGTATTTCTTATCAACGGCTATTAACGCACCTGCGTTTTGCTCTAACACGAATAGAAAGTAATGAGCCGTTTCAAGTGATGGACCCAGAAATGTTAGAAATCATTCAAACAAAATACGAAAAGGCTTATACAATTGCAGTAAAAGCAGCGGATTATATTAAAAAGGAATACGATATTCAACTACCTAGTTCCGAATTGGGCTATATTTCACTGCATATCCAAAGGTTAATTTCGTAAGGATTTGAAATGTTTCTTATTTCAATGTTAACAACAACTTAATATTATCGAGTTTTGACGAAAGAAGTCGAATGGATTTTTTTTAGTAGTTGACGACAGATGGTTTTCATCTTACAATGAAAGCGTATTAATTATATATTGTAGGATTGTTACTGGTTAAGCAGGCAAGACCTAAAATGCGTAAAAAGGATTCCCTTTTTTTATGGGGGTATTCTATGCATTTTAGGTCTTTTTCTTTTGTCTAAATGACCATTACACCATCCATATTAAAATATAGGAGTGATTAGAATGAACCACAAAGAAGTAGCTACACAGCTGATTCCTCTCTTAGGAGGAAAAGACAACATTATTAGTGCCACACATTGTGCGACCCGCTTAAGAATCGTTCTACAAGACGACTCGAAAGCACAAAAGGATAAAATTGAGGAGTTAGACGGGGTCAAGGGAGCTTTCTTAAGCTCAGGACAATTTCAGATTATTTTTGGAACAGGTATTGTCAACAAAGTGTATGCACCATTTTCTGAAGAAGTCGGTTTAAAGGAAAAAGAAGCAGTTGATCATTCAGAAGCGGTGAAAAAGAAGATAAACCCGTTTGCGAGGTTCGCTCGTACATTGTCAAACATCTTTGTTCCAATCATCCCGGCCATTGTAGCAGCTGGTCTATTAATGGGTCTGCTTGGAATGCTTCAAACGTTTGAATGGGTAGCTCCTGATAGTGCTTTGATTGTTTTACTTGATATGTTTTCAAGTGCAGCCTTTATCATTCTTCCTATTTTAATTGGTGTTAGTGCAGCTAAAGAATTTGGAGGGAATCCGTATTTAGGAGCGGTTATCGGTGGAATAATGACGCATCCAGCCCTATTAAATCCATGGGGCTTAGGAAATGCTGAGCCGGATATGCTTCCTTTCTTAGGTTTTGAGATTGCATTAATCGGTTACCAAGGAACCGTTATTCCTGTTTTACTTGCTGTGTATTTTATGAGTAAACTTGAAAAAGGACTTAGAAGAGTTGTTCCCAATTCAGTTGATTTATTAGTTGTTCCCTTCATAACCATTATTGCTACTGGTTTCGTTTCTCTAATAATAATTGGACCACTTGGTACATTTGTAGGGGATGGAATTACAACAGTCTTGAACTTTGTTTATAATCATGTTGGGTTTGTGGCTGGACTATTGTTTGGTGGTACTTATTCTCTTATCGTGCTTACAGGAGTACACCACAGCTTCCATGCAATTGAAGCAGGCTTAATTGCAAGTATTGGAATTAACTATTTACTTCCAATTTGGTCAATGGCAAACGTTGCTCAAGGTGGAGCAGGACTTGCAGTATTCTTTAAAACGAAACGTGCAAAAACAAAAGAAATTGCATTACCTTCTGCATTCTCCGCTTTCTTAGGTATTACAGAACCTGTAATTTTTGGGGTAAACTTAAGATATCGTAGACCATTTATCGGTGCGATGATTGGTGGCGCTTTAGGGGGCGCATACGTTGTATTCATGAATGTAGCAGCAACGGCATACGGCTTAACAGGTATCCCGATGATTGCGATTGTCTTACCACTAGGTACAATTAACTTAATGAACTATTTAATTGGATTTGCGATTGCTTTAGTGGGTGCCTTTGTAGCAACGTGGATCTTAGGATTTAAAGAAGAGGAAAAATAACATTTGAATAGGGAAGGACAGGTGATTTTTGCCTGTTCTTTTCTCAACTATTATCGGAGGTTTATAAGATGAAGCAAGGAGTTATTTCTTTAGGTGAGGCTTTAATTGATTTTATCCCATTAGATAATGAAAATAGTTCGTATCAGAAAAGTGCTGGTGGTGCGCCTGCAAATGTAGCTGTAGGTCTTGCACGTTTAAGTGCAAAATCGACGTTTCTTGGAAAAGTAGGCGATGATTTGTTAGGGCATTTTTTAAAAAATACATTAGATGGATATGGCGTACAAACGAATCACATGTACTTAGATCAACGAACTCGAACGGGCGTTGTATTCGTCACATTAGGAGCAGATGGAGAGCGTACTTTTGATTTTTACATTAATCCAAGTGCTGATCAAATGTTAACAACAGAAGAAATTACCCCGGAACTTTTTGAAGAAAATAAGATCCTGCATTTTGGTTCAATTAGTTTAATTAATGATCCTGCAAGATCAGCTACGAAAAAAGCAGTAGCGTTTGCAAAAGAAAAAGGAATGCTCATTTCATACGACCCAAATTTACGCTTAAACCTATGGCCGAGTGAAATAGCTGCAAGAACATCCATTATCTCTATGCTTAATCAAGCCGATGTTTTGAAAATCTCAGAAGAAGAACTTGAATTCATTACAGGTAAAAAAGATCTTTCAGAAGGCCTAGAGGCATTAGCTCATTATGAGATCCCACTCATCTTTATCACGCTAGGAGCGGATGGGTGTATTGTGTATTTAAATGGTGAGAGACAGTCTGTACCGGCAATGAAAGTCAATGCCGTAGACACAACAGGTGCTGGCGACGCTTTCGTTTCAGGAATTTTATTTTGTCTTAATCGATCGGAAAAAGAAGTACGTTCATTAACACTTGAGGAAGTTGTAGAGATGGCCAAGTTTGCAAGTGTGTCAGGTGGGTTAGCAGCTTCAACAAAAGGTGCAATGACAGCATTGCCGACATTAGAGAAGGTTGAAGAAATGTTAGAAAAGTAGTAAGGAGAAAAGGAGTGGTCACTTGTGGATCGTAGCAGTGATCTAATTCGTCAAGCTGAACAAACAGTTGCAGAATATAAAGATATAGTCAATCAAGATAAGTATCGGTTGCATTTTCATTTGATGCCGCCGGTAGGATTATTAAATGACCCGAATGGTTTAATTCAGTGGGAGGGGCGATATCATTTATTTTATCAGTGGAATCCGTTTAAAACAGCCCATGGAGCAAAATTTTGGGGACATTATAGTTCAAGTAATTTAGTGGATTGGAAAGAAGAAAAAATCGCCCTTGCTCCGAGTGAATGGTTTGAAAAAAATGGCTGCTATTCAGGAAGTGCCATTGAAGACAATGGAAAATTAAAACTTCTTTATACGGGTAATGTGAAAGATGAGATGGGGAACCGAAAAACATACCAATGCTTAGCGGAATCGACGAATGGAATTGATTTTCATAAGAAAGGCGTTGTTCTTCGTCTACCCGAAGGATATACTGCTCATTTTCGCGACCCGAAAGTTTGGAAGTATGAAGAAAAGTGGTATATGGTCATTGGGGCTCAATCGGAGCAATTAGATGGGCGAGCGGTTTTGTTCTCATCAAATGACCTTGAAGAATGGACGATCATCGGTGATGTGGCTGGGACGAATTTAAACGGACTCGGTAACTTCGGGTATATGTGGGAATGTCCTGATTTGTTCCAGTTAGAACACAATGACATTTTACTTGTGTCACCTCAAGGACTTAAACCCGAAGGTATGCTTTACAATAATGTCTATAATACGGGGTATTTTGTAGGGAGATTAGACTATCAAACAGGTGTACTCGAACATGGTGAATTTTTTGAACTTGATCGTGGCTTTGAATTTTACGCACCACAAACGACAGTTGATAATCAAGGTCGACGATTATTGTTTGGCTGGATGGGGGTACCTGAACAGGAAGAAGATAAGCACCCAACCATTTCTCATCATTGGATTCATGCGATGACAATTCCGCGGGAGTTGTTATTTAGAGATGGTCGCATTTATCAGCAACCTGTCAAAGAGTTACAAAACCTACGAAAAAATGAACTGACATTAACAGATGTAAGGATTGAACCAGAGTACTCGTTTTCTCAACTCGAAGGATCTGTGTATGAACTTCAAATGCATGTGGAAGAATTTGAAGCTGAGCAGCTAGAAATTACAATAAAAGATAGCGTTCGTCTTATGTTTAATAAAAATGAACAAGTTTTTACACTAGAACGGGTGAGTTTATCTACGGGGGCACCGGAGGTCCGTCAATGTCAGCTTACTAACTTGACGAAGCTTCAAGTGTTTGTCGACACTTCTGCGATTGAAATTTTTATTAATGATGGAAAAGAGATTTTTACGGCTCGGATGTTTCCTGATGTTGATAATAAAAGGATGGTCTTTCAGGCTCGGGACGGTCATGTGAAGGGTTCGATACAAAAGTGGGATTTTTAAATAAACGAATGGATGTAGTAATAAACACCATAACTTTTTGAAGTTGTGGTGTTTTTATATTTTTTAAATAGATTGTGTTTTTTGTTAAGCTCAGGTTTCATAATATGTGATTTTTTGGACTTGTCATGATTGCGGCTTGCCTATCATATGAATAACTTATGTCTGTCCCATAAAAATATAGAACGGGAGAAGTGGTAGGAGAGGAGGAGATCCAATCTTTGTCTTACTGGAAAAACAGTTTTCATCATGATATCGTCGCTGGAGTCATCGTTGCAATATTGATCATCCCGCAAGCGATTGCTTATGCTATTCTAGCTGGTGTTCCTCCTGTTGTAGGATTATATTCAGCTACAATCCCAGTTTTGATCTATTTATTATTTGGCACCTCACCACACTTGTCGGTAGGTCCGGTTGCTGTCGTATCTTTGTTAATCTTTTCAGGTGTATCAGCGATTGCGATACCTGGAACAGATGATTATTTTAGTCTAGTAATAACAGTCACTTTTTTAGTAGGCGTACTACAAGTGTTTTTTTCTGCAATGAAATTCGGTACATTGTTGGAATGGATTCCTTATAGTGTCATCAAGGGCTTTACCTCGGCATGTGCGATTATCATAGCAGTTAGTCAAATTGAAAATTTAATTGGTTTTTCACTAGGACACTCTACATCTGTTATTCATACTTCTATAACGTTATTTGCAAACTTGGAAAGTATACATATGGCAACGTTTTTAATTGGGCTCATTAGTATACTTCTCATCTTAACGATTAATTCTATCAGTAAAAGATTACCAACACCGCTGTTTGTCGTTATTATTTTAACTGTCAGTGTATCATTTTTTCGCTTAGATCATTTTGGGGTGCCGATCATAGGGCAGCTCCCACAAGGGTTTCCAACTTTTACTTTACCAATGTTTAATGCTGAGGTATTAATGGCGATTTTCCCTACTGCTATTATTATTGCTTTTATCGGGTACATTGAATCCATTGCGGTCGCAAAAGTGATTGCGGAAAAAGAAAGGTATAAGCTAGGGGTAAATCAGGAACTAACTAGTTTGGGATTAGCTAACACAGTCGGTGCATTTTTCTCGAGTATGCCAGTAGCAGGAGGCATTTCACGTTCCGCAGTAAATTATGATTCTGGTGCAAAAACAAAAGTTGCTAGTTTGATTACAACGATATGTATATTTTTGACGCTTATGTTATTTACGCCATTATTTTATTTTTTACCAAAACCTACTTTAGCAGCGATTATTATCGTGGCAATTATTAAAATAATTAACATAAAAGTATTATGGTTAACTTGTAAATCTAGTAAAAGTGATTGCATTTTATTATTGACGACATTGTTCATGACATTATTATACGGTCCAGAGTGGGGGATTGTATGCGGGATAACACTTGGGGTACTATTGCAGCTGCGTAACTCACGTATTTCGCTTTAGTGAACTAAAGGTGCCAGGCACCGTTATACACCTTTGTGTATAATTGGTGCCTGGCACCTCTTTTTTTATAGTACTTCTTTAATTCTTTTTATTTACTTTTACATATTAGGTTGCGTTGTGATCACTTTCCTCATAGGCGATAAGGATGACGTCTTTATGTGCTTCAGCTTGCAAATCTTTCTCTAGTTCGATAACACGGTTTAATAATTCAGGGCTCAGATCTGCTGCAGTGTATCGATCATATTCCATAGGTTGTTTACGTTCGTTTGTCATGGGATTCCTCCTAAGTTTAATTAATTATTGTAATATGTCATTAACTTTCTCACCAATATCTGTTATTATTCAATCAAGTTTCATTGTTTTAGTATTAGAAATATATTAAGGTTTAATGCATGAATATACAAACGCAGAGAGAGTTTTTTATTATATTGTGAAAGGAAAATGTAGCTTGCAAAATACAAACAAAAAGTTACGTTTACTGGGAATTGGGCTTGTTTTATTAGGTGCTATCTTATGGGGAGTTTCAGGTACGGTTGCTCAATTCTTATTTCAAGAAAAGGGCTTTAGTGCTGAATGGTTAGTTGTTATTCGTTTACTTATAGCAGGTCTTTTATTATTGCTTATATGTGTCTGGAACCGTAATCCGAATGTCTGGAAAATCTGGAAGGTACAAAAGCATCGATTTGCAATGATTTACTTTGGTATTGTTGGAATGCTAGGAGTTCAATACACATACTTTGCTGCAATAGAAGCTAGTAATGCCGCTACAGCAACATTACTTCAATATTTAGGGCCTGTTTTTATTACGGTATACATAGCAATCAAATCAAAAGCACTACCTACTCGGAGTCAAGTGATTGCGATCTTTCTTGCACTTTCAGGTACCTTTTTACTCGTCACTCATGGAGATTTTCAAACATTATCCATTTCAGGGTGGGCGCTGTTTTGGGGGATCGCATCAGCACTTTCGCTAGCTTTTTATACGTTGCAGCCCATTCAGCTATTGAAAGAATACGGTTCAGCAGTTGTTGTTGGCTGGGGAATGGTAGTGGGTGGAGTTGTCATGAGCTTTATTCATCCCCCTTGGCAAGTGGTTGGTTCAATCTCTTTAGTATCTATACTAGCCGTGTTATTTGTTATCATTTTTGGTACTTTAATTGCTTTTTATAGTTATCTAGAAAGTTTGAAGTATTTAAAAGCAACAGAAACAAGTTTATTAGCGTGTGCTGAACCATTATCAGCCGCGATTTTAGCTGTCATATGGTTAAATGTTGCGTTTGGCCTCTCAGAATGGATTGGAGCATTTTGTATTATGGCAACGATCGTTATCCTATCGCAAACAAAACGGAAAGCCAAAACGACAAATAATCAATTTGACCGAGCTAAGGCGAATTGGTGAAGAAACATCTCTCTTGAGGTGTTTTTCTTTTCAATATTATTTGGGCGCGATGTAAGAGTGGACTGCTGAGTCAAGTTATTTTTTATGGTAAAATAACGTAGTACCATTTTTACGACATACATAATTTAAAAGTTTTTACCCTAAAGGAGTATTTCCATTGAATCAAAATACGTCAAACGAAAACCAACATAAAGAGAAGATCAATAATAGAAAAATTCTTATCATTACTTCAGTTGAAGCGGAAAAAGAAGCGATATTGCGCGGACTGAAACCGACGAGCTCTATCGATGTGGTCGTTTCAGGAGTCGGCATAGCAGCAGCAGCAGCTGCAACAGCTAGAGTATTAGCAACTAACACTTATGACTTAGTCATCAATGCAGGAATTGCGGGTGGATTTGTTGGACAAGCAGAAGTGGGATCAATCGTCATCGCAAATGAAATCGTTGCAGCTGATTTTGGCACAGAAACATCAGAGGGTTTCGTGAGTATCGATGAGCTCGGGTTTGGTTCGTCTCGAATTGAAGCAGATAAAAATCTTGTTGAAGTTGTTTCAAAGACATTTTCAAACGCAGGTCAAACGGTGACAACTGGTCCGATTATAACGGTTTCGACAGTGACAGGGACGGCTGAAACTACCGAAGAAATGCTGCGACGAGTACCTAGTGGTAAGGCGGAAGCAATGGAAGGTTTCGGAGTGGCAACAGCTGCCGGGCAATTTGGTATTCCGATTCTTGAAATTCGTACAATCTCAAATGCAGTCGGGCCAAGAGATCGAGATGCCTGGCGGATAAAAGAAGCATTACAAACTTTACAAGAAGCAAGCACCATTTTACAGGAGGTTTTAGCATGAAAATAGCGTATTCTCCTTGTCCAAATGATACATTTGTTTTCCATGCATGGGCACATGGGTTAATCCCTAGTGCACCTAAGCTTGATGTCACCTTCGCAGATATTGACATAACAAATAACTTGGCAACGAAACCAAATAATCTAGATGTTCTTAAAATTTCATATGCCGCATTGCCTTGGGTATTATCAGAATATGCTTTGTTGCCATGTGGCGGCGCATTAGGCAGAGGGTGTGGACCGTTAGTGCTGACGAAAGGTGAGATTAAAGAGGCGGCAGAGTTAACTGGTCGTCGTGTAGCGGTACCGAGTGAACGTTCAACCGCTTATTTATTATTTCGGCTCTGGGCAGCACAAAACATTCCTAGAGGAGTAGAGATTGTAGTTATGCCTTTTCATGAAATTATGCCAGCGGTTCGTGACGGGAAAATAGATGCTGGGCTAGTCATTCATGAGGCAAGGTTTACATATCAAACGTATCAATTAAACATGTTACAAGATTTAGGGAGTTGGTGGGAAGCAGATACGAATTTACCAATTCCGTTAGGGGCAATCATAGCTCGACGTTCACTTGATCTTCCGGCTATAACAGATTGGATACGTTCATCAGTTGACTATGCATGGGCAAATCCAAAAGCGTCAGAAGATTATATATTATGTCATGCACAAGAAATGTCAATGGACGTTGCCCAAGCCCATATCAATTTGTATGTGAATGAATTCACTAGAAATTTAGGTGATGAAGGCTACGAAGCCGTCTTTTCGCTCCTCGGCCGAGCGGCAGATGAAGGCTTAGTCCCGAAGTTTGACCTGAATGCATTGCGTTTATAATAAAACTTTAAAAAAAGATAGAGCATTACACAATGTAGATCATTAAAGATATTTATAATATTTATGATGTTTTCTTTTGCGGTTTAACAAATGTTTCCGATGAAAAAATTCGAATAATTACTGATCCGCCATATAAACGTGCTTGGATGAGTAATGGTTGAGTGTAGTTATTTTTAAATTTAAAATCAGGTCCATACCAACTGACAGTTGCATCACGGCCAGGAGGGACATATCGAACACGCCGACTATGGGAATAGCGCTGGACGATTTCTACACCAACTTTATCAACGGCATTAAAAAGGGTAGAGGACACTTGGCAAATTCCACCGCCAATTCCATCTGTCAACTCGCCTCTAACAATAATGGGGGCGGGTAAATACCCTTTTTCAACGGTACGATTGCCAACTACTTGGTTAAATGAAAAGGTTTCTCCAGGAAAAACAACGTAGTTATTAATCGCATCTATAGCTAAAGAGATATTGTGAGCTCGTTGTTTGTTAAATTTATTAAAATATGTGACATATTGTCCAACCTGTTTGTTGCGAAGCGATAAAAGTAGTTCGCTGTCAACGCGAGGGTAAGTAATGAATCGTGGAACTTCAATTTCATCAGAAGAATTATTAAAAAAGTAAGCGTAAAAAGCTTCCGAGAATCGTTTGCGATCTAACGCGTACCCGTATTGTTCTGGAACTAATCTACCGTGGGGATCGATGGCAGCATCGACTGGTTCTTTCGTTACCTGCTGTTCAATTTTATCAATGAAGGTTTCCAGTTTTTCTTCATCCACTAGTAACCCTTCGAAAACATGTGTTGTAAAATCAGACCGGTTCACCGTGGCCAGTGTTTCTCCTTCTAACGTAATGGTTAAATTACTATGTACGTTTATTATATGCATAAAAATTAAGATAAAAGTAATAAAAGTATAATTCATCAGCAAAGATCCCTCCTACAACTAGTTTGAGTTGTAAGATAATTTTTCATGAAATACAAAAATTGGGATTGTTTAAGGTGGTAAAAAATTAGTGTGTGTGCTAGTTGTCACGTTAAGGCTAATAGTATCAGTAAAAAAAATCAAAAGAACTCCAACGACTTGAATGGAACCAATCGCTAGAGTTCATCAACTTACCATGCTAATTTTAATAAAAATCATTCTCGTCCTCAGCAGGGTTGGCTTCTACTGCAATTTCGTAGGCACTTAGAATAGCATCCCGCTCTTCAGGGTCGGAGATACCGACTAACTGCTGCTCTCCTTCATCATCCTCAACACGCATTAATACGGTTTCATCATCTGAAGAAAGAAGCGCATAAGAGTGTTCGTCCATATCAAACAATGCTTCTACCGCATAATCCATTTCATTTCCATGTTCATCTTCTACGGTAATATGATCACGTAATTCATTCGGTTCCACACAATCACCTCACTTCATTATTCAGACGTAATATGCCCTTCAACGATCGTAATTATTTTTACTTAAGAAGGTTATTCATATTTACATGAATTTCAGGTATTAAGAAAAAATACAAAAACAGATTACTCTTATCATTCATTACGATGTACGGTTATAGCTAAGTGACGTGATATATAGAGGTGATTGAGCTTGAAATCAATATATAGGATGTTTAAAATTCAATTTATTTGTTTTTTTGTATTGTTATTCTATTTCTATTTACATGGAAGCCCTGTGGTTGAAGCGATTATCGATCATCACATAATAAGTAAGAAGATAGATCAGGTCCTTCAAGAACAGTCTCATTTAGAAGACTCCTTAGTTTCAATCAGTGTTCGGTCGGCGACCACAGGAGAATTACTCTATGACTATAATGGAAATGTTCGCTTAAAGCCTGCTTCTAATATGAAAATACTAACGGCCGTTGCTGCATTGTCAACATTGGGGAAAGAGTATTGTTTTCAAACAGAATTATTAACCGATGGAAAGTTGAAATGGGGAATACTGCACGGGAATTTGTATGTAAAAGGAAAAGGTGATCCGACGCTTCTCAAGTCTGATATTGATGAAATGGTAAAAACGCTTAAGAAGCAAGGTATAAAAGCAATTCGAGGTAATCTAATTGGAGATGACACGTGGTATGACGATGTACGTTATTCGATTGATTTACCATGGAGTGATGAGACGATGGGGTACGGATCTGCGATTTCAGCATTAACAGTAGCTGCATATGAAGATTATGATGTAGGTACAGTTATGCTTAAAATTGTCCCCAGTGAAGAAGTTGGTGAATCTGCTCAAGTGATTATGCAACCGTCCAACACCTATTTGGAAATTGTCAATCTCACAAAAACGGTTTCCGAAGATGAGAAAGAAGAACTAAGTATTGTACGGAAACACGGTACGAATCAAGTATTAATTGAAGGAACTTTACCGAAACATATAACAGACTTTGAAGAAACGATTGCAGTATGGGAACCAACTGATTTTGCCCTACATCTTTTTAGACAATCATTAAAGGATCAGGGCATTTATTTGTTAGGCAATGTATCAACCGATGTTACTCCAGAAAACGCAGCGGTTTTGAGTGAACACACTTCAATGCCATTAGCTGATATCCTTATTCCTTTTATGAAATTGAGTAATAATGGGCACGGTGAAATGCTCGTAAAAGAAATAGGTAAGGTTGTGAACGGTGAAGGGGCTTGGGAGAGTGGTCTTGAAGTTACTGAGCAAATACTTAGACGTTATGGTTTGAATATGGAGTCTATTTTATTAAGAGATGGATCTGGCATCTCTCATACGAACTTAATTCCAGCCAATGAACTGTCGAAATTATTATTTACTATACAGAACGAAGAATGGTTCTCTACTTTTTATCAGTCGCTTCCTATTGCCGGGGCTTCGGACAAAATGATCGGCGGGACATTAAAAAATCGCATGCAGAACACACAAGATCGGATTAGGGCAAAGACAGGAACATTAACAACAGTGAGTACCATTTCAGGTTATGTGAACTCGGCAAACGGGGAAACGTTCATTTTTTCAATACTCACCAATAACATGCTTGATAATAAATCAGGCAAGAACTTAGAAGATCAAATTTTAATGATATTAGCAAACTTTTAAAATCGGTGAGCATATTGCTCAGTCTTGCTTTCCAAGATGTGATATTCTCTTTGTAAAAGAAAAAATGAGGTGGTTTTTAATGAAAATTGAAGTTTGGTCAGACTATGTATGTCCGTTTTGTTATATTGGAAAACGGCGCTTAGAAAGTGCTTTGGAGAATTTTTCTCATCGAGACGAGGTCGAGGTAAAGTTTAAGAGTTATGAACTAGACCCACACGCTAGTCACGATACGAACGAATCGATGTATGAAATTTTATCTAAAAAGTATGGCATGTCGGTTGAAGAAGCTAAAAAAATGACGGATGGTGTTGCTGCACAAGCAAAGACGGTTGGACTTGACTTTGATTTTGATCAAATGATTCGAACGAATACTTTAGATGCACATCGCCTTGCTAAGTTTGCGGAGTCAAAAGGTAAGGACAAAGAAGTGGCTGAAGATTTATTAAAAGCTTATTTTATTGAGGCGAAGCATATCGGTGATCATGAAACTTTAAAAGAGCTGGCAATCAATGCAGGTCTAGATGCAAATGAAGCAAAAGAGGTATTAAACAGTAATGCCTTTGAAGAGGAAGTACGAGCGGATGAAGCGAAGGCGAAAGATATTGGTGTCCAAGGAGTCCCGTTTTTCGTGATTAATGATAAATATGCCATTTCCGGTGCACAACCAATGGAAACGTTCCTAAATGCTTTACAAAAAGTATGGGAGGAAGAGAATGAAAAATCTCCGTTAAAACCTCTTACATCAGCAGGGGATCAAGGTGCGACATGTACCGATGATCGCTGTGACTACTAAACATTGTAACCTAATTCACATTGTGAGTTGGGTTTTTTACTGGGAAAATTAATTTGATTCGACAAAATCATTTCTAATTCTACAAACTTTGCTATAATTGAGGACAGTTATGAATTCTACTTATTTTAAAGTGTTATATTCTTACAAAAAATACCTTCAGGGATTTTGCTAGGTATAATTGTAACTTCATTTGAATGACTTAAAAAGTTGGAGTGGTTTTTTGAATAATGTAAGTAAGATATTTACTATATACACCCTTTTTTGTATGGTACTTTTTTTAGTTGCCCATTACGTGTTCCAGGTCGCTAATGATGTTCTACTATTCGTTGTTCTACTGGTACCAATGCTTTGGTTATGTAGGCAATACAATCGCATGCAAAAAGAAAAGGCAAAGGTTGAATTAGACAAAAGTGAACTCGAAAAAAACTATCAGGTTTTATTACAGGAAAATGAACACCTTCATGATCTGTTGAACAGCTTTAATGAAACTTTTTTCTCTTATAATGTAAAGGAAAATAAGATCTTTATTACGAAAGCAATTGAAAATCTTTTCTCTTATGATCAAGAAGACTATCATCAGAATGTAAGGTTAATAGAAACCGTTTTAAAACCATTGGAGGAAGGCACGACTTCATTTAGAGATCAACTGTTTGTGAACCGAAAAATGAGAAACCAGCTTATTGTTACCGATAAATACAATGAAAAGCGCTGGCTTGAAGTATCAACCACCCCGCTGTTTGATGGTCCGGAAAACATCATTCGTGTAGATGGTATGATTTCAGATATTACGAAGCGTAAACAATTAGAAGAATATTTGAGGCAAATGGCTTATTACGATGATTTAACCGATTTACCGAACCGAAAGTTAATTCATAAACACTTGCGGAAAGCAATGGCGAGATCAAAACGTCACCAGCACAGCTTAAGCATTATGTTTATTGATTTAGATGGTTTTAAAAAGGTGAATGACACATTAGGACATGAAGGTGGAGACATCTTATTAAAAGAAGTGGCTAACAGACTTAACAGTTGTGTAAGAGAAGAGGATTTAACGGGACGTCTCGGTGGAGATGAATTTATGATTGTCTTTGAGGAGACGAGTAAAGATGAAATTATTGGCATTGCAGAGCGAATTTTGTCAGTTGTTTCAGCTCCGTACACGATAAATGAGAATGAAGCAAAAGTGACACCAAGTATAGGGATTAGTATTTTGCCCGATGATGGTGAAGATTTAGAGACACTAATTCAAAATGCTGATAAGGCAATGTATCATGCAAAAGAAAAGGGTAAAGGAACATATCAATTCTTTACTTCAGAACTAGAAGATTATCACTCTAAAAAGGTGGGCATCTTTGAAAAGTTTATAGAGTCTGTCTCTAAAATAAAAGAAACTTACATTCGCTAAGAATGGGGTTTAAGGGTTGCTTTTTCAACAGAGATGTGAAGGTATAGAAGGGACTTATCCTAAAGGATAAGTCCCTTTCTTTTTTTAGAGTAACAGTGGACGCTAGAGGGAAAAATTAGGGAAAAGCGTGAACGAAAAGAGCGGAAACGTGAGCGGTAGAGGAAAAAATTAGGGAAAAGCGTGAACGAAAAGAGCGGAAACGTGAGCGGTAGAGGGAAAAATTAGGAGAAAGTGTGATTGAAAAGCGCAGAATCGTAAGCGGTAGGGGAAAATTAGTAGAAAGAGTAAACGAAAGAGCTAGAATGGAGAGCGATAGAGGGAAAAATTAAGTGAAAACGTAAACGAAAGAGCCAGAATAGTGAGCGATAGAGGGGAAAATTAGGAGAGAGCAAACTAAAGAGCCAGAATGATAAGAACTAGAGTAAGCACTAGGTGTATGTAACAATCTAACAGTTATTTGTGCTCGCAGGTGGCAGGTGGCAGATAAATTTCTATTAATAAAATAATCTCTAGTAAAACTAGTAATCTAGCAAACATAGGGTAGAAAATAATGTTTCATGCAAGAAATAAAATACTTTCATAATACAAACCTCCACGTGTATCCAATAGCAGTGAAATTTCATATATTATTCTAATAATTAAACATGCATTCTTTATACAAGCAGTTGCAGCTAAAACACCTAGAAGGGAGTAAAATGTTTATGGTAGAATTAACAGCTGCTCATTGGATGTATCTTTTTGGCACAACGGTTATTATCTTAACGATGTTGTTTAGACAAAATGTGGTTGTTCCTGCGATCGTTGTAACCTTTTTAGTGGGTTGGATCTATACAGGTTCATTTGTTAGTGGGTTACAATCAATCTTCAATGCTAGTTTAACTGCCGCTGGAGAGCTCTTTAATATTTTTCTAATCATCGCGATTATGACAGCACTTCTCCACTCACTCAAGTCTATCGGTGCTGACCAACAAATGATAACCCCTTTTCAACGTGTTATGAAAAATGGGCATATCTCGTTTTGGATCTTAGTATTCGTGACCTATTCGATTTCCTTATTCTTCTGGCCAACGCCTGCTGTACCGTTAGTTGGCGCATTACTCATTCCTGTAGCTATTCGAGCAGGATTACCGCCAATTGGTGCGGCGATCGCGATATCTTTAGCTGGTCAAGGCATGGCTTTATCCTCTGACTATGTTATCCAGATTGCCCCGATGTTAAGTGCAACGGCTGCTGGAGTAGAGGTAAGTGCAGTCGCCGACAAAGCTTTTCTATTATCAATTGTTACAGGGGTTGTTGCGATTACGCTTGCGTATTTATTTTTAAGAAAGTCTATTTCACGTCCGTCTGATAAACATCTAATCAGTTGGGAAGCCATTAACTCAACGGTAGAAGATGAGGTAAAAGAGACGGTAAAGCAGAAGAAAGGTAAATCTAGCGTATTATTTGCAGTGCTCGTTCCTGTTTCGTTTCTCATCATTATTATCTACATGGTTTTGGCAAAATTTTCGAGCATTATTCCTTCCATTGAAGGTGGCTCGGGAGCAGCGTTGATTGGTGGTACGGCTGCTGTTCTATTAATAGCCGCAACATTCTTTAAAAATGTGAAGCAAGCACTTGGAAATGTCAGTGACAATATTGTCAAAGGATTTTTATTTGCCTTTAAAGCGATGGGACCGGTTATACCGATTGCAGGCTTTTTCTTCATCGGGAGCGGAGAATTGTCAGCGAAAATTCTAGGTGTGGAAAGTTCGCCATCGTTTTTATTTGACCTTGTGCAAGCTGGTCAGCAACTCATTCCTGAAAGTGCATTTGTTGCAGGGTTCGGTATTCTCATGATCGGAATGATAACAGGTTTAGACGGTTCTGGGTTTTCAGGACTTCCTTTAGTTGGGGCGTTGTCAGGAGCATTAAGTCCGACTGTTGGAGTAGATGCGGCAACTTTAGCTTCGATCGGACAAATGGGGTCTATCTGGGTCGGCGGTGGAACATTAATTGCGTGGTCTTCACTTGTAGCCGTTGCTGGCTTTGCAAAAGTACCAGTTATGGAACTGGTCCGGAAGAGTTTTATACCTGTCGTGATCGGGTTGATCATTTCAACAATTTTTGGGTTAATATTCTTTTAAAAAATTATTTAACAACAAGGTTGGCGTAATGCCAGCCTTTGTTTTTTTGGAAAGAAGTATATAAAATGGGTTCTACCTAGCAACGACTTTTAAAAAGGAATTGAAATTTAAGTATGGCCAGACCATCAATTTGGAACGATATGTAATAAATACAAATCAAATGGTGAGGACGATGAACTTAAAGAAATTATTTAGCGAAAATTGGGTGCTTTTTATTATCTTATTTTATGTGGTTTTTGTAGGCGGATTTGTGGTTGCATTAACACTATTTGATTTCTTCTTACGTTAATATATTTGCAAATAGGATAGATTAATTAAGAAAAACGCTAGGAATTGAAAATCCTAGCGTTTAGTGTTTTTTATGCAACCAGGAAGACCTTCGCTGTAAAAGCTCTAAGCCACATTTGATTTTTGATCAAGTTCTGCAAGCTTGGTTTTTCTCATTTGGAAAATGAACCAAATGGCAACGTTTGTGGTAACAACAAGACCAATGCCGACAGAAACAGAATAAGGAAGACTAAATCCTTCTGGTGCGTAGAAGATGTATGTCCCGACGACACCTGTCATAAATAACGCTGGAATAGAGCAAATCCAGTGGAATTTCCTTTGTTGCAAGAGATAAATAGCTGCTGTCCATAACATGACTGTAGCTACGACCTGGTTCGTCCATCCTACATACCTCCATAAGAAGGAGTAATCAATTTGTGTTAAATAGAAAGTAGGGATAATTACTGGGATCGCCAACAGTGATTGTTTCCACTTTGCGTCGAGCTTCCAGAAATTACGAAGCAAATCAACGAGCATCATTCGTGAAGATCGCAGTGCCGTATCCCCAGTTGTAACAGGAAGAATGATTACCCCAATAATCGCAAGGATTCCTCCTAAAGTTCCAAGCATTGACTTAGAGATGTGATCGACAACACCGGCAGGACCACCTTCGGCAAGCATTGCTTGTAGTCCACCTGTATTACCAAAGAAGGTCATCGCTGCTGCAGCCCAAATCATAGCTATTATAGCTTCAACAATCATTGCCCCATAAAACACTTTTCGTCCATCACTTTCTTTTTTCATCGTTCTAGCGACGATCGGACTTTGCGTCGAATGGAAACCGGAAATCGCTCCACACGAAATGGTAATCATAATGAGAGGCCAAATCGGCAACTCCTGTGGATGTAAATTTTGAAAGGTCAGGTTAGGGATCGGTTGGTCTTGAAATAAGAGACCAATCCCAATAGCTAAAGCCATAAAAATTAAAACAGCACCAAAAATGGGATAAATTCTTCCGATAATCTTGTTGATAGGTAGTAAGGCAGCTACTAAAAAATAACCAAAGATTATGAAAATAGCGACCGTAAAACTAAGCGGTGTTACAGAAGACAATAATTGAGCAGGACCTGCTGTAAAGGCAGCCGCTACTAAGATCATTAATATAATTGAAATGATGTTGATAATTGTTTTTGCAGTTGTCCCTAAATAGCGACCAACAATGGAAGGATATTGGTCCCCGCCATGTCGAACAGACATCATCCCTGCAAAATAATCGTGAACGGCACCGGCAAAAATAGCACCAACCACGATCCAAATAAATGCAACAGGTCCATAAAGAGCTCCCATTATAGCTCCAAAGATTGGACCTAAACCTGCAATGTTCAATAGTTGAATTAAACTTCCTTTAGCCCAACTCATTGGCATAAAGTCGAGGCCATCCTGTTTCGTGTAAGCAGGAGTTTTCCTATTGTCGTCGATACCAAATACTTTTTCAACCATTTTAGAATAGAAAATGTAACCTAAAATAAGTAGTACGATAGATGCTAAAAACGTGATCATGTGTCTAATCTCCTTATATTACTATGTATATATAATTTTATTACGTTATTTTACTAAAGTATTGAAGGAGTGTAAATAATATTTAGAAAAATTATATTATTTTTTATTTATGGTCATTTCAGTATCTTAATAAACTGAGAGAGTATTCAAAAGAACATGGCTCTACTTATTTAATAAACATTACTTTTTACCCAGTAAATTAAATTCGTCATTCTAAAAAAGTATGTAAAAGTGTAAAAAGTATGATAAAAATGTTTGAAAATATCAAAACAATAGTAAATAAATACTAATATTCCTACGACGAACTTCGTCGAAAGAAGAGGACCTTTGCATGAAAGGGAAATGGTAGTTTTATAGAGTAATTATTAAAATGTTCGAAATTTTCGTAATATTCTTTTGTAGGGAGGAGGTCGGATAGAAATTTTGGGCTTTAAATAACAATAGAGAGGATGTTTACAAATAATGCACAAGAGAATATCTAAATCTGTCTTATGGTTATTGACATTAGCACTCATTTTATCGTCATTTAGTATGAGTGCCTTAGCAAACACTAGTAGTAAGCAGCAAGCTAAGGAACTAAAAATCGCTGAAATATTTGGCGATATTGAAATGGCTTCGAAAGCTCCTACAACGGTCATCGTTGAACTAAAAGAAGAGTCGATCGTTGAAGCTAAACATAAAGGAAAAAAACAAACCAAGCAAAAGTTAGCGACCGAAAGAGGAAAAGTCATTTCTGAACTCAAGAATAAGGTTTCTAACGCAGAAGTTAACCGTGAGTATGACCACGTATTCTCAGGATTTTCAGTAGAACTTCCTGCAAACGAAATCCCACAATTATTAACAACACCAGGTGTTAAGGCAGTGTATCCGAATGTGGAGTTTAATGTAACATCTATTGATGAAGCAACTCCTATTGACCCGGAAGCATTTAGTCCGCACATGATGGAAAGTGCTCCATTTATTGGATCTGATCTTGCTTGGGACGCTGGTTTTACAGGTAAAGGTATTACAGTAGCAATTATTGATACAGGTGTGGATTACACTCATCCAGACTTAGCGCATGCCTTTGGTGACTATAAAGGTTATGATTTTGTAGATAATAATGATGACCCGCAAGAAGGTCCAGGGCAGTATCATGGGACACATGTAGCTGGTACAGTTGCAGCTAACGGTGGAATTAAAGGAGTTGCGCCTGAAGCAAATCTTTTAGCTTACCGTGTATTAGGTCCTGACGGTGGTACAACAGAAGACGTTGTTGCAGGTATTGAATTAGCGGTTAAAGACGGTGCTGACATTATGAATCTATCATTAGGTAATACTTTAAACAACCCAGACTGGGCAACTTCGATCGCATTAGACTGGGCGATGGCTGAAGGGGTTGTGGCTGTAACATCAAATGGAAACAGCGGTCCGGACAACTGGACAGTTGGTTCTCCTGGAACTTCTCGTGATGCGATTTCTGTAGGGGCAACACAATTACCTTATAAAGTTTTTACTGCAAAAACTACATCTTCTGACGGTGTGAGCTATACTTCATCAGCAGTACAAGGTTATCCTACAGAAGAAGCCTTATTAGCACTTAACGGTCAAGACTTTGAGTTAGTAGACGTGGGTTATGGTGCTCCAGCGGATTTTGATGGGAAAGAATTGGAAGGGAAGATAGCCTTAATTAGTCGTGGAGCTAATATTGCTTTCGTAGATAAAGCTTCGGAAGCGAAAAAAGCAGGCGCGGTTGGTGCTGTGCTATATAATAATGTGGCAGGCTCGATGCCATTAATTCCTGGAATGGCTGTACCGACTATTATGCTAAACCAAGCGGATGGACAAGCCCTATTAGCAAAAGTGGACGATGTAACAGTTTTGTTTGATATTGCAGCTGCCGGTGAAGTTGGAGAAACAATGGCTAACTTCTCATCTCGTGGTCCAGTAACATCCACTTGGATGATTAAGCCAGATGTGTCAGCCCCTGGAGTAAACATTGTTAGTACGTTCCCTGGTGAGAGTTATGCTGCATTACAAGGAACATCAATGTCGGCACCACACGTAGCAGGTGCTGCGGCATTAATTTTAGAGGCACATCCTACATGGGGTGTTGATCAAGTAAAAGCTGCGTTAATGAACACTGCAGAAGATATGATTGATCCAACTACAGGGAAAAGTTATGCACACAACTCACAAGGTGCAGGAAGCATCCGAGTGCTAGATGCAATAAATACTAAGACTCTAGTCGCTCCTGGAAGCCACTCTTTCGGGAAATTCGTGAAAGACACTGGTAGACAAGTAGAGCGTCAAAGCTTTGAAATTCAAAATCTATCAAAGGAAAGAAAGCGTTATAGCTTTGAAGTTGAATTTACTGGCAACCCAGACGGCATTAAAGTAATGACGAGTAACAATTTAAATGTACAACCTGGTAAAAGACAACAAGTGAACTTTAACGTTCAAGTGGATACGTCTAAGTTAAAGCCTGGTTATTATGAAGGAACAATTAAAGTAAGTGATGGCACAAAAACTATTAAGGTTCCTACCATTCTATTTGTCGAAGAGCCAGATTATCCTCGTGTAACTGGAGCTTTCATGGGTAAAGAGGCTGACGGTTCTTATTATGTTGGCTCTTACTTACCAGGCGGTGCGGAAGTAATTGAGTATGATATATATGTATACAACGCTGACGGTACAATTGGTGGTTTTGTAGATACAATTGGCTCATTTGAAAACGCTTCAGCCCCAATTCATGAATTCAACTGGGATGGGACAGTGCAAAATGGTATTAATCTACCAAAGGGTCAATGGGTCCTAGGAGTCTACGTGGAAAAAGCAGGTGTTACGGAGTACAAAGCATATCTAGTAACTAAAAACTAAACTATTCAACTAAAACGATCCTTACAGTTCATCTATGGGGATCGTTTTTTCCTTTCAATAACTTTGCTATAATGAGGACACAAATAATAACAGAGGTGATAGATTTGCTCACCATCCAATGTACGAAAAAATTACAAGAGACTCTTAAGGTTCCGATGTCGGATTTAACCGACCTAACCAACGAACCGCTATATTCATGGCATGCACATCTGTTTCTTTACAAGAGAAAGAAATGTGTGTTAGTGATGAACAACGTTTCTCGTTATAACTTTCTATTGTTTGGTTTAAAAGCTAGTGATTTCAAGCAGCTTGATCAAATCGTTATGGAAGAAATGAAGCGTAATATGATAGCTGATGGGATTGACGAACTTACCGTACATAAATACATGAAAAATTTCCAGTCGGTTACTTATACGAAAACGAGTGAGCGAACCATTATTAGTCAGATAAATGAAATGATTAGTGTCTTTAAATACTGGATGGAAATCCGAGAACACGAAGGAAAGGAAATCAACATTGACGACATCAATCGAGACCTTAATCGTTTTGTTATGCTGAGGCTTCCAAAATCCTATTCTGGAGAAACGATGAAGGATGAATTACAACACTTGTAACTTTCCCGAAATAATAAAAAAGCAACTCCACCTTTTTAAAGAAGGGGAGTTGCCTGTATTAATGATAATTTTTGGTTTTCTCCAATGTGTTTAATAGCTGATCGAGTTCTTGACTGCTTTTAATGGTGATATCAGAGGATAATCCATATTTTTTTCCGTAATTTACTAATTCATTTCGTTTAAGCTCAATCGTTTGCATTAGACTTGTAGGCATTTCTTCGTAGGCCCCCCCACATTCTATTTTTTCTTTTTCTCTAAAATTAAAAATTTAATAAATATTTCGATAAATGAATACTAAAATCCTATTAGAAATAAAAATATTTTAAAAAACTTTTCTACAATTTTCCGCATTAAATGACTTAAAAAAAGTATATATATCACTAGTTTTGATTAAGGTTTCTAAAACTGATTTATTTATAAAACCATTTTTGCTCAAATGTTGTACTACTGGTAAAATTTAATGGTCTTGAAACTTTTCTTAAAGTGTTTCGTAACTATGTACGGGAGGTGTAAATCATGAAAAAACCAAAAACGGATAAACTTCTTAAGGGCATTGTTGGAACAAGTGTCGCTCTTTTCGGTTTAGCGGGCTGTTCGACAAATTCTCAAGAGGAATTATTTTCAGTTCCAGAACAGTCTCATACTCATAATCAGGCTGTAAATCCTGGGCCCCCGCCATCTCCAGATGAAGCAGATTGTGATACTTGGACGTGGGATGCTGAAGGTGAAGTCTATCAATGTGTTCAGGAGGGATCAGAGAATTACGGGCACTATTATTCAGGAGGAAGTTGGTTTCCGACAATTGCAGCATTTATGGCTGGGCAAGCGATCGGAAGAAGTAGTTCAAATCATTCAAATGTAAATAATACGCAAAGACGTCAGGAACCAACTGGAACAACAACGAATCAACAAAGGGTTAATCAAAACAATCAAACAACAACAGGTCAACAAACGAATCGGAGCACAAATTCAGGGCAAGTGACGAATTCAAGATCTGGTATGGGTAGTGGTGGTAGTTTTGGTGGATAAACAATACAGTGAACGAAATGCCTTTTACAAGCAAATTCCAATGTTTTGGGATCGGTTATATGGAACGGAATACGCTTTGTACGATTGTCATTTCATTGCACCAGTTGAAGCGGATGAAGTAAGGCGAGCAACGAATGATGCGTATTCAATCTATAAAAAACTAAATCTACTTTTAAAAAATGCACCTGATGAGACTTTATTAGAGTTAGGGTTTCCCAAAAAAGCGTTACCTTTTTTGCGGATCGGACAAATTCCGTATGAAACAGTGATTGGTCGCTTTGATTTTGTAAAAACATACGAAGGATTAAAGCTTATTGAATTTAATTCTGATACGCCTACTTTTATTCGTGAATTGTTTGAAGTGAACGGGCTCGTATGCGAACGGTTCGGTGTAAGTAATCCCAATCAGAATGAGGAAGCTTATTTAGGAAAATCAATTCGAAATAGTATCTTTCATTGTGCACAATCAATCGGTGTCAAAGGGCATCCGTATGTTGTGTTTACAGCTCATGAAGACGACATTGAAGACCGTGAAACGATGAACTATTTGATGGCTGTTTCCCAAATTAAAGGTACTGCATTTATTCCCCTGGGAGATCTGCAAGTAGTAGAAGGACAGGGTGTATTTGATCCAAATGGAAAGAAAATTGATATCGTCTATCGCCATACATATCCTTTAGAAGCACTATTAGAAGATAAGACGAGTGACGATTTTCCGATTGGTATTGAATTTATGAAATTAGTCGAGCAGAAAAAAGTCGGGATGTTAAATCCAGTGTCAGCTTTTTTGATGCAGAGCAAAGCCGTCATGGCAGTTATTTGGGGGATGTGTGAACAACGCCATCCATTTTTTAGTGAAGAAGAACACGCTATTATTGAAAGCTACTTTTTACCTACTTATTTAGACGAAGATCCTTTTATCGAAACTGGGGAGACTTATGTGTCAAAACCAGCCTTTGGACGTGAAGGTGATACGGTAGAAGTACGACAAAAACGTAATACAATTTATGCTCCGAAACAAAAAACGTATGATCAATATGTAAAAGTGTTCCAAAAATATGTTGATCTTCCGGCAACGACGATCCAGACAGAAGAGGGAGCTAAAAACGCTCATTTATTAATCGGTAGTTTTATCATCAATGAAAAACCCAGTGCGTTTGGCCTTCGAGCAGGCGATAAAATTACAAATAACTTATCATATTTTTTACCTTGTGGTGTGAAAGGAGAAAGTGAATGAATTTAACCTATTATTTACAAACTTTTGATCACTTTTTAATCTACTTAGGAGCGTCATTAGTATTATTTTTGATTGGTACTTATATTTTTAAATTAATTACCCCATACTCTGAACGAGCACTTATTAAAGAAGGGAATATAGCGGTTTCTCTTAAACTATTAGGTAAGATGGCGGGGCTTGTCGTTGTCCTTCAGTCGGCGATCCGGAGCTCGATCAATCTAGTGGATTTAGCGATTTGGGCCATTATTGCTATTATTGTGCAAATCGTGCTTCACATAGTCATTGAGTATGTTTTTACTCGAAATACGAATTTGGCGAAAGAAGTGGAAAAAGGAAACGTTGCTGTTGGTCTTTTCTTAGGTGGTGTTTCTATTCTAGTCGGTATGATTGTTGCTGCAGCTATTAGTTATTAAAGGAGGTCCTCAATGCTTCCATACCAATCATTAACAAAGCCGTTTCACCCGGAAACGTATTTAAAATCCTGGGAAGCGGTAGAAAAGAAAGTAGCGGAAAAAGGCTTTACATGGGCAAGTTTATATGAAAATTATGAAGACAATCAATATATGAGCGATTCTTTATTACTTGTTCCAGAAATGATGGTTCGCGAAATTGAAAATGCGTCCCGAGCAGCCCATGATATCTTTTCGAAAACGTACGAGCAAATTGTAAAAAATCCACATACGATTCATGAGTTAGGTTTGCCAATTATGCTGTGGGACTTGTTTCAGAAGCTGGGCAAGACAAAATTTTCTTACTTTACGAGATATGATTTTATTGCGTCATCTAGTGGGTTAAAAATAATTGAAGCTAATACAGATACTCCCGTAGGCATAGTAGAGTCAGCTATCGCACAAGAAGTTCTATGTAATGAGCATAAGAGTAAAAACCCAAACGCACACATCAACCAAAAAGTGAAAAGTACGTGGGAGCAAATCATTCGAGATTATGATATTCGTAGTAGCGACACGCTCTATTTTACGTGTGCGGATTGGCACGATGAAGATAAACAAACTGTGAAGTATTTAATGGAATTGTTTCCGCAGCAAGCGAAATATGTTCCACTTGAACAGATTGTAGTAGATAAAGAGGGTGTGAAAACGCCTGATGGCGAATCGATTGAATTTTTATATCGTCTATATCCCTTAGAATACTTTTTAGAAGAGCAAAGTGGTACGGGTGAACCAATTGGTGAACAATTTTTAGTTCATATTATCAATAATAAATTGAAGGTTATTAATCCGCCTGCTGCACTACTTATGCAATCAAAAGCGATACTAGCACTCATTACCGCCAAAAAAGAAGAGTGGTATACGAGAATGGAACAGGCGGCAATTGAAAAATACTTTTTACCTACGTATTTTTCTGCTGATCCGTTAAGGGATACTTTTGTTAAAAAACCGGTATTAGGTCGAGAAGGTGGAGGCATCCGTGTTGTTTCGAACGGGAGAATTCTCGATGAGGATGTTGACTACTATCAAGATCAACAAGCGGTTTATCAGCAATATTTCCAGATGCCTGATCAAACCATTGATACGTGGGATGGCCCTTATACCGGAAAGTTATTAATTGGTTCTCATGTTATGAACGGTGAACCGAGTGGGTTGTTCTTCAGAGTTGGCGGGTTAATAACAGGTAACTTATCGATGTTTGTGCCATACACAACTGTTTGATGTGAACTTCTAAATCTTATTCAATTAACGGGAAGGATTAGCTTCCCGTTTTCATTGGTTTATCTATTTTATGGAAACGAAAGGGGGGATTTAGTTGCATTTTTTTCTAAAAATAAGTCTTGGCTTAATAAAAATGAGGAATTTAACGTTATTTATTACGTCACTGGTTTTCATTATGATGTGCACCATTATTATGTATCTGTTGGAACCGGATACATTTGAAAGTGTTTTAAATACGTTTTATTTTGTCATGACGACTTTTTCTACGGTTGGATACGGAGATTACTCTCCCGTTACAATGGCTGGCAAAATGTTTGCTGTCTTTATGTATTTATTTGGTATTGGATTGCTAGGGGTTGTGATTGGGAAAATTGTTGACTCATTCACCATCTTCAGAAGGAAAAGGGAGGAAGGGAAGTTGAGCTATATCAAAGAAAACCACGTTATCATTATTGGTTGGGGAAAGAAAACGGACTTTGCCGTTAAAGAAATTCTCGACTCGGATCAACAGGTAGAAGTTATTATTATTGATACTCTTACACAAGCACCAATCGATGTTTCGAATAACCGAATTCATTATATTCAAGGAGATCCGACCGAGGAAGAAACGTATGAAAAAGCAAATATCGAAAAAGCTCGTGCGGTTATTGTGTTTGCAGATGATACGATTCAAGACGGTTCTTTAAAAGATGCGAAAACGCTCTTAGTTGCCATTACTGTTGATCGATTAGCACCAGATGTACATACTACAGTTGAAGTGTTAACGGAAAAACATATTTCCAACTTCTCGCATGTACGAGTGGATGAGTTTATATTATCGCAAGAAACGATATCTAGTTTAGCGGTTCGATCAGCGATGTATAAAGGTGTAAGTAAAGTTTATTCACAGTTAATCAGTAGGCAGCACGGTGAAGATTTGTATAAGGTTACGAAAAAGGAACATTGGGTGACGTATAATGATGCGTTTCAGGAGTTACTTTCAAAAGGAGCAACATTGATTGCTGACCGGGATCAACTCAATATTAATAGAAGATTACAAGAGGAAATTCCAGACGAAGCGGTGTTATATATCATTTGTAACAAAGAAACATACGAGGCGTTGTTAGATGATTAAAGAGTTCTTAGAATGTCGCTTCAGTCGTTTCTCCCTAGGCTTGCTCTATAAATGTTCAGAAAGAAATCATACGAAAAGTTCTCGATTTTCCTTTTTAGGTCGAGAATTTTTTTGTACGATCATGATTTGATTTTTTAATAGACTCTTTAATAAAGACTTATTTTAATATCATCACACTTGAATAGTTAGTAGTTAAGAAAATATGAAAATACATAACAATAAATACATAATTTGGTACAATTGTTATAGCTAGTAGAAAATAGAGTTACGATTTCTAAGATGGGAGAAATTATGAAAAAGTTCATTTTATCTTTTTTTAATAAAAAAGCAAATCATACGATGGATTTATCGACTCAAAAAGTCATTTATAATCAATATTATCCTTGTATTTATCGTACGGCTTATCGATATTGTGCGGACGAAAATATTGCCAAAGATATTGTTCAAGAAACATTTATCCGTGCATTTAAATACATATCTACTTATGAAGAAAAAGAAAATGCTAGTTTTGAGGCATGGTTAGTTACGATTGCTAGAAATGAAGCATTAAAATACTTAAAAAACGTTAGCAAGCGTAACGAAATGCTTAAAGAGGAGATTGAATTAAGTGAAGAGTATTCTTCAATTGAAGCGGAGATCATGAATCGTTTAACGATAGAAAAAATACAAAAGATCATCTGTGATCTGCCAGAGGTTTCAAGGGTCATTTTTTTACTACGGTATGTCCATGATCTGTCTTATAAAGAGATTTCAGAACGTCTTAACCTTCAGGAAAATACAGTCAGGCAACGAACTTTTCGAGTAAGAAACTTTATTCAAAAACGTATGAAAACCGAGGGGGATCATGATGAACAATCCAAAATGGGATAAAGCTATTAAAAATGCAGCAAATAAGGCATTCAATGATACGAACATTCCTCTACCCGATAAAGAAGAAACATGGAACCGTATTCAACTTGAACTAGAGAAAGAACAGCAAGTTCAAATGAAAAAAAATAGTCTGAAAAAATACAGCGGTTTATTAGCCGCTAGCCTTTTATTGGTTGTATTTTTAGCGAGCCCAACTGGATCTTCCGCTTTCTCAAGTGTCGTTCATGTCGTCAATCAATGGAAAGACAATGTCGTTCAATTCGTCGTACAAACTGACCAAACGGAAGAAGGAGCAGCACTAACTCCAGCCCCAGGTGAAGCGTTTTTGCTGGATGAAAATGAACGAGAAGCCATTGTAACGGAATCCCAAATAAAAGAAGTTGAGTTAGACGAAGCTAAAGAGAGGGTTAATTTTGATGCTTTCTTTCCCGTAGAAGATAAGTTGTTTGGATCATATGAGCTAGAAAAAGTAAGAGTATGGACGACTTCTCAAGAGATTGGTGTTGAGAAGGTAGAATTAGCTTATTCCAATGGGGAAGTTTGGTTTTCTATTTTGCAAGAAAAAATACCTGAACACTTTAGTAGAAGTATTGAATATAATCTAGATCAGGCTGAAGTGAGAAAAGTGATGATCGGACATGTCCCAGCAACCGTAGTCGTGTCCAATAACATTATTAATTTAGAGTATATCTCAGGGGATAATTATATTACGATTTTTGGAGCGTTGTCAGAAGAGGAAGCGATGGATTTTGCCAAACAGTTAAAGTAGTGTTGGATTGCTATTAAATAGTTAAAGCCCTGCCGATACCGTCTAAGGTCGTAGGCTGGGCTTTGTTTTGCTCTTTTCTTCTTTTGGCATCTAGTTCATCTTTTATAGCGGAACTAATATATGTCTACTGTAACGTGTGACTTGTTCGGTAGATCTGCCGGACCGAATATAGTGTACAGTACGTGCACGGTAATAATAACCTTTTGTGACTGTATAACTCTGTGAGGCAGAAGTGAAATACCAATTATAATCGATAAAGGGTCCTCTTGAACCTATCGTATTCCACTTAGAGCCATCCCACCGTTGAATATCAAGAGTAAGTCGTAATTCATCTACCGTCCTGGTCGTATACGTATCCCCCGAAACCCTAACCGTATTATTATTTCTTGAAATACTGCTAAATGCATTACTAATGAGAGAAGATAAAGAACTATACATTATATTGAAGTCCCCAATATCTTCATCAAGTTCAATTGGCGGTGGGGGAGTTAAAGCACCAGGCTCCAACTGTTCTTCAACCGCAAATGTACTTGTAGTCCAGGTGAAAACAGCTAGAGAAAATAAACAAAACAAAAAGCTCGTTCTTTGAATTAGAAACATGAAATAATTCCTCCTTATTAATTTATTCAATTCTATTAATCTTTTAAAACGTAAACTTGTTACGAAAATTTCTAAATTATATTTTATTTTGGAAGAAAACAGATAATTGATTGCTGAGCGTAATAAAAAATTTTAAATTTTGTGTAACAAAAGAGAGGCTTCAGCGATTAATTCTAATAGAGTTAATGTTTGTTTGATTAAAGGAGATGGTGATATTGAAACTTATTATCGGTAATAACTTAAGTGATGCAATCATTGAAGTAGATACGATCATTAAAGGGAAAGTAAAGGGTGACATTCAGGTACTAAGTGGGGCAAAGCTATTTTTGTACGCTGAACTGACAGGTGATCTGTACCTAAGAAAACATTCAACAGTCAGTATATATAATTCAATTGATGGTACGGTTTATAATGATGGTGGAAAAATTGAAGGTGAACAGAGATTGCTAAGAAAGGTTGATATATTAAGTAGTTAAATTATAATGAAAATTTTATGTTGAGGTTAAAAGAGGATATTTTTTCTAATATATTATTGACATCATACTACCCTAGTAGTAAAATACAATTCAGGTGAATATTATGAAAAATCAGAATATTATAAACTCATTAAAGAACAATGGTTTTACTGAATATGAAGCAAAGGTTTACCTATCCTTGTTAAAAAGTTACCCCGCTAATGGGAATATGATAGCTAAATCTTCTGGGGTACCAGGACCCAAAGTATACGAAACATTAAGGAAAATGCAAGAAAAAGGCTATGTCTTCCTAGTAAAAAGTGGAGATAAATCAACAAGTAAGCGTTATAGTCCGTTACCTTATGAAGATTTGTTAACATCATTTGAAAAAGAGTTTACTGAGAATTTAAATTTACTTCACACATCCTTGGAACAGATTTCGAATAGCAGTGACGAAGAATGGAGCGAATTGTTTCATATGGAAGGATATGAAACTTCGATTGAAGTAATTAAAAATGAAATTGACCAGTCGAGTCAGGAAATCATAATGAGTTGCTGGGCAAAAGAATTTGATGCGCTTATATCTCACTTAGCAGCTGCACAGAAACGTGGGGTAAAAGTTGTCACTATGATATTCGATCAAACCACAACCCCAATTCCTTGGAGTCACTTTTTTCATTATCCAAGTACAAAAGTTGATGACCGTCATTTCGGAGAATTAAGTATTGTTCTTGATGATAAAAAAGTAATTGTCTTGGAGGCTAAGTCAGCGAAGTCTAGTGGAGTTGTATCTAGTCATCAGTCAATGGTTAAGACAACACGAAATTATATTAGACATGATATTTATGTGAATAGAATAATGAATGATTTTGATCAGGATTTAAAGAAATTATACGGGGAACAACTAGAAAAGTTAATAGATGACTTTTAGCATTAATCTTAAAGGAGGTGATTAAGTTTAAGTATAGGAAAACGTATCAACTTAATTTCTTTGCAAGAAAAATGTAAGCGCTTTCTATTAAGCTCTATTCAAAAAATAAACTTAAGGAGGAAGATATGAACAGAAATCAGTTGAGAATTATTGATCTCAGTGTACCCTTGGATAGTGAAGCGAAGGAGCCGTTTCCACCGCAAATCTCTTATTCTGAACATAAGGAAGGAGCCGAACAGGCAGCGCAGCTACTTGGGCTAAAGGCAGAAGATTTTCCTGACGGCGAGGCATGGGCAGTTGAAACAATTACATTATCTACACATACAGGGACTCATGTCGATGCGCCTTGGCATTATGCTTCAAAAACGAATGGAGAACGATCAAGAACGATAGATGAACTGCCTTTAGAATGGTTTTACGGTAATGGAGTATTGTTTGATTTTAGCATGAAGGCAGAAGGCTATGAAATTCAAATAGAGGATTTAGAGAGTCAGTTAAAGGAAATGAATTATGAATTAAAACCATATGATATCGTACTTATTCGGACAGATGCAGATAAAAAATACTATCAAGAAAACTATGCAAGTGTCCATGCAGGAGTATCAGCGGATGCAACCAAGTGGTTGATGAGTAAAGGTATTAAAGTCATGGGTACAGATGGATGGGGGTGGGATATCCCGTTGTATTTACAAGCTAAGGATTATCTCCAAAATCCTAGAGAAGGAGTACTTTGGGCAGCTCATTTTGCAGGTAAGGAACAAGAATACTGTCAAATTGAGAAACTAGCTAATTTAGATCAATTACCACAACGTTTTGGATTTAAAGTGGCTGTCTTTCCAGTAAAAATTAAAGGCGCAAGCGGAGGTTGGGCGAGACCAGTAGCAATTTTTGATTAAGAAGGGAGATAGAATATGAGTTTTAATATGATCTTTCTTTTATATAGTGTCATTTTCATCATCATTCTGTTGTATGGTGGTTTCATTACGAAAAAATGGATCACAGGCTCGAATGATTATTTTATTGCAGGCCGAGAAGTAAGTTTGTTAATTAATGTTTTCGGGGTTGCTGCGATCGGATTTGCAGGAACGATGATTACGCTTATTCCAGGGCTGGCTCTCACAACCGGATTTTGGGGATCACTTGGGTTTGGGCTTGTATATGCCATTGGGGGCTTAGCATTATATGGGATTATTTTTGCTCCCTACATTAGACGTTCAGGAGCTCATACGTTATCCGAATGGCTGGAAATGAGGTATGACGCTAAGACAAGAACCCTAATTACAGTGACAACTATTCTTGGACTGCTTGGTATTATGGCCAATAATGTTGTGTCCATGGCGATGGTTGCAACTGGTTTTACAGGGTGGCCGATTATTTGGACGTTATCGGTTATCTTTTTTATGTTCCTCTTATTTACGTATATTGGAGGGTTTTGGGCTGTTACGTTAACTGATTTTATTCAAATGTGTATCGGCTTAATTGCTCTGCCAGTACTATTTATTACAGTCCTCACTCAATTTGGAGGCACGAGTTTCATTAGCAGTAACTGGGCGGGTGATTTTAGTTATTGGACTAGTGGATTTGCTAATGCACAAATGTCGATATTTTCTCTTAAGTATCCTAGTATTCTAACTTTTATTGTATTATTTGCTTGCTTTTTAGTATGGGGAAATAACTACTATTGGTTGCGTGTTTCTTCAACTAGAAGTGAAAGAACGGCAAAACTTTCTTTTGTCTATGGGGCATTACTGTTATTTATTCCAACTCTCATTTTAGCTTTTATCGGACTATTTGCAGGCAGTATGTTTGCAGATCAATTTGCACCAAATGGAACCGCTAATCCAATGTCAGCGTTTGGTGTTGTCTTAACAGTCATTCCAGTAGGTATTGCAGCCCTCGCATTAACAGGAGCTTTAGCAGCTTCAATTTCCACATCAACTACAGCATTAATTGGAGCATCGAGTACAGCTGTTCGTGATTTCTATCAGCGGTACTTTAAACCTAATGCCACTTCAAAACAATTAACGACCCCATCAAAAGTTATTACACTCATTTTAGGTTTACTTGTCTGGTTACTCTGTTTTTATCCTGGGGGACCACTATACTTATTTGCATTCTCCACTGCATGGCTCGGACCACCATCAATTTTAGTATTTTTAGGTATTTGGTGGAAACGTACATCCATTCAAGGGGCTTTTTGGGGAGCAATCCTCGGAATATTTGTATTAATTCTATTTACCGTCTTAGATTTGGCAGGTATCTTTAACATTGCTCAATATACTCATATTGGAGTAGTAGGTTTAGTAGTTACATTAACCGCCACTATATTAATTAGTTTAGTGACAAAACCTAATTATTATGGTGCAAAGGATTGGAAGGAAGAAAGTGTAATTGACCCTATTGAAGTGAATGAAGATGAAAAATCAGTCTTAAAACTCATCCACTTTGGTTACAACACGATGGCCGAAGTGAGTGATATGCTCGGAGTGGATTCTTCTGTTAGTAATAAGATTGTTGAGAGTTTAGATCAAAAAAGATTAATTACTAGACAAAAATATACAGGGCCTGGATTTTATACATTTGAGCTAGCTAAAGATGCAAAAAAGTACTTTTCGTTAACAAATGAGCAAAAAAGAATGAGTGAAGACAATGTATCGTTTGAAGATATTTTATTCTTACAAAAGCTAAATGAGGGAACCGATGTGTTGCAAAAATATTTAAAACAACAAGAGTACGATTCTTTAAAGGCTTCTGTCGTTTTAGCAAAACTCATAAAACAAAATCATGTAAAAGAATTTGGTGTTTGGAGACGGAAAGTTACTATTACTGAAACAGGTAAACGTCTCGTCAATAAATATCCACCAACTACAATTCAACATTCTAGTATATAAAGGAGAGTGCTTAATGAAACTTGTAACATATAGACATGCTAATGGTGACCTTAGATCAGGGTGGATTTTAGGTAATGGCGTGGCAGATATGCAAGAGGTTAGTAAAGGCCAATTACCAAGTAACTTACTGGAATTTATAAAGCTTAACGAAGAGTATTTGCCGTTAGCAAACGAAATTAATAGACATCTCATAGAACCATCGTATAACTTTGACGAAGTACAACTGACAACACCAATACCAATTCCTCCAAGTGTAAGAGACTTTATGGCGTTTGAAGAGCATGTGGTGAATGCTACCAAGAGAAGTAAGATAAAAATGTCCGAAGCTTGGTATGAAATTCCTGCCTTTTACTTTACGAATCACTTAGTTTTAAAGGGTCCTGAAGAAGATGTAGAAAGGCCTCCAACCTGTAGAATGCTTGATTATGAATTGGAGATTGCATGTATAATCGGTAAAGATGGCAGAGATATTAAAGCGGAAGAAGCTGATGACTATATTTTTGGTTATACAATATTAAATGATTGGTCAGCAAGGGATTTGCAAATGAAAGAAATGCAAATTGGTTTAGGTCCAGCTAAGGGTAAAGACTTTGCTACATCGATAGGGCCATATATTATAACAAAAGACGAATTAGAGCCATACCGTAGCGGAGATAAATTTAACCTCCGTATGACCGCAAAAGTAAACGGGAAGCTTTTGTCAGAAGGAAATGCTCAAACCATGTATTATACTTTTGGCCAAATGATTGAGAGAGCATCTGCTGGAGTTCCACTTCATTGTGGAGAGATTTTTGGTTCTGGAACAGTCGGTTCGGGTTGTATTCTTGAATTAGGTAATGAAGTCCATAGGTGGTTAGAACCTGGAGATAAAGTGGAGCTAGAGATTGAACATTTAGGTACTTTAAAAAATAAAATCATCTAATCACTACTGAGCTATCCCGTATTTATTCGGGATAGCTTTTAACATTTAGTAGAAATGCCTCAACATTAAACAAGAAATACATATTTAATCAAAAAATTGGAAAGTATAACAAAGGAGGAGGGATATGATGGAAAGAGAATTAACTTATGTTGAAAAGTTACAAGATTTACATATTTTAATGGAAACAAGACAAATGTTGCAAAACAAAATAACTGAACTAGAGAATGATACTGACGCTTACGATGTGGTTATGGAAGATATAAGAAAGATTGAGCATGAAATCAAATCCTATACTGGTGATTTGCCTCTAGAACAGATTGATCAATCAATGTCACATTCCTTATTCAATCCAGCAGTTCTTGAAGAATTAGACGAACTGTAAGATTTCCCTCAATTTAGGCTCGTAAAATGAGAATAGATTGTTGCCATGTACCTTTTTGATAACAATCTATTTTTTTAGTAAATTATCCCCAATCCTAGTTTCTAATATCCTTCTACATTACTAAATATTGCTGTCTCGTACCTACTATATTTGCCCCATTGCATCTACTATAATTAAAGGTATGACTAAAATAACATCTCTTGCGAAACTAGGAGCGGGTTACTATGAGCAGTAAAACTTTTAATGTATATCATGAAATTAAACATAATCCGTTTGGGGCGGAGTTTACTGATGATGAGGTTAACATTATCACTCAACATTCAAAAGTAATGATGACCGAAAAAGACGAATATATCGTTCGTGAAGGAGATCCTGAACCGTCTTTATATATCATCAAAACTGGCAGTGTTGGCCTATATAAAGAACAGAGAGAACACGAACAGTTAGTAACCGTCTTAAACGATGGTGATTTTATTGGGGATCTAGCAGAGGTTGGTGGTCATGGTTCAACCACTGCTGTTAGGACGAGACAACCTTCCTTGTTAATTAAAATTAACGTTACAAATCTATTAAATAATCCTAACTATAAAAGTTTACAAGTAAAATTGTTACGGAAGATGGTGAAGCAGCTTTCGTTAGAAGTACAGCATAAGAATGAAATGATGCTAGAAAAAGAAGCAAGACAACAAAAGGAGTTGAAATCCTATAAAGCCCTAGGGTTACTAGCTACGAATTTATTAGTCGTTCTATCGATTTATACACTTATGCTTATGTCGCTTACTCACTTTGTTGATTATCACGGGGTGTCTACATTTGTTGATGTTGCGTTATTAATCGGGTTTGCGTTTGTTATGTATACGATCTTAAAGCAAAGTGGATATCCGTTAAAGTCCTTCGGTTTATCGCTGGACAAATGGAAGGTTCATGTAAAAGACGCTATTCTTCTTACGCTGCCTGTATTATTCTTTTTCCTGGTTTTGAAATGGGGCCTTATTACTTTTATACCGGCATTTGCTGATATTGCATTATTTAATCCAACTGCTGCGTTTTCTGAAATAGGCTTTAGTTTTTCTATCTTTTTACTAACCATTATTGTTTACATTCTATTTTCTGTCGTTCAAGAATTTATTGCGAGAGCGGGCTTGCAATCGGCCCTTTATCGATTTTTACCAGGGTCAAAAGGAAAGCATATGAAATCAATTATTCTATCGAATTTACTTTTTGCCATGGCTCACTCTCATATCGGGACGTTATTTGCACTTTCGGCTTTTATTCCAGGTTTATTCTGGGGTTGGATGTTTGCCAAGCAAAAGTCATTCGTCGGTGTTTGTGTTTCACATATGCTAATAGGTATATGGGTTATTTTTATATTAGGCTTTACGGAATTTATCAGTTAAATGAACAAGAAGGGAGGTCACCGTATGAGGATCACCGTCTTCCTCTTGGTTTCTTTCTTTCTTTATTAAATCTGTTTAATATGGCTAAAACCTTATATAAAACTGAAGAAGCGGATGACATTCTAGTCATCCGCTTCTTCTATATTGTAAGAACATTCACCAAACTTATTAATTCTGTATTCCTGATCACCAACCCATTATGCTGAACCATTAATGGAGTCTTTAAGTGAACTAATAGCGTCTTGAATAGTTACTGTAATTTCCTGCATTCCTTCATTAATAGAGTGTAATACATTATTTTGTTCATTGATTGCTTCTGTCTGTTCTTGGATCACTTGATTTGTATTTCCAATTTCACTAATTAGAGAAGAGAAACCGAAAAACAAAACACCGATTCCGAGTAGGGCGACTAGCAGCCAGAGCCAACCTTGGTTGTACCAAGGTTTTCTATTCTTTTCTTGCTCAGGTGATGAATGATGCTCGTTTGGCAAATGATTGTTTTCTTGAGTATGGCTCTGTTTTTTTGATTGACGATCCATATTTGTCCCTCCGTTTCAAGACCAGTTTTTTGGCCAAAGTATCCTACGATCTTGGTCGTTAATAGATACGGGTGGGGGAGCGTTACGAGTGTAGATTGTCAATCAGTAGGAAACGTTCCTACTGATTGAATAGTCCATGTTGTTCTATTGTTATAATATTAAGCTTCGTCTTCCATTTCGTCGTCTTCTTCAGTTTCAAACTCAAATGTATCTTCTTCTTCACCCATATCTAAATCAGACTCTAAGTCATCTGACTCGTCTTCGAAGCCACCAAAGTCTTCTGTACCTTCATCCATTGCAGGCTCTTCATCAAATCCACCCATATCGCCTTCTGTTTCTGTTCCATAGTCTGGTTCTTCAGTCATTGTCGGATCATCTAAATCTTGATCTCCACATGCTGCTAAAACTCCTACTGCAAGAATAGTTGATGCTGCTGTTAAAAATAGCTTTTTCATTTTGAAAAAACCTCCTCATGGAATTTGAATTTCTGTTTACAATTGCCATCTTACGCAGGTAGGGTCGCTTTGTATAGTGAATCCATGACTTTAACATTTCTCTTTTAGACTTTTACAATTTTTGCGATGTTCTTAGATTAGTTTTTTAGAAGTGTTTGTTATTTTGAGAGATTACTATAGAAATGGAACAGTGGCGTTGAACACATTTTAGCGGACTCAAGGGCCCTTATTTGGGTCGAAAACACTGTTTTCTAAGGTTTAGCGGACTCAGAAGCTCTTATTCTATAGAAAAGTGGTTAATTGCACTACAATCGTAGGAAATAGAGGCCTCTCAGTCCGCTAAGAGTGGCAAACTAGTATATTTTGACGAAATAAGGGCCTCCCAGTCCGTAAAAAAATCTCACTAATGCTTCAGATTACAGATTACAAATCTCTACTGCCGTAACTGAACCTTATTTTGCGGTTATTTTACATATGTTGACGCGGAATTGAAATATAACTGAAACCTTTGTAATTAAAACATTTGCTACTATTTATGAAAGATACTTGGTTTAATTTGATTTGAAATTAGGGAAGAGGGTTGTAAGCTCATTCGACAAAAAATTCATATTTGGGGGAATAGACATGACTTTAGAAAACCACCTGATCCAAAAAAAGTATTTTGAAAGTCTAATTATAGAAGAAGCAACTGAAAACCCAGTTCAATTTCTAGGACATTTATATATAGATGAACAACGAAAGGAAGAGGCAGACCTTTCTTATATTCGTTATTCACAAGGAGAAGTATATTTTCATAATAAAGATTTTGAAGCGGCTATATTTAAATGGGAAAAGGTACATAATGGTTTAGAGCAATGGGCAATAAAAAATATGGCAGACGCTTATTATGAAATAGGTCAATTACAAGCATCCATTGATTTATATCAATCGGTAAACAGTGACAGCTTAACTTTAAATTCGGAAGTGGCATTAAAGTTATTTACAATTTATAACGAACAAGGTCAATTGGATTTTGCTGCAGACGTTATTAAAGGAGCTGTATCTGTCAATCCAGACTATCCAAATGTCACAAACGCCGCTCGAACTTTTTTCGAAAGGTATCGTGATTGGAGTAGTGCCATTGAACTTGCTGTCGATGAAGCGATTCGTACACAACAGATGGAATGGTTCGATATTTTGAAGGGTTATATCGAAGAAGGGTTAACGAAACAAATCCCACCTCATTATTTCTCAAAACTTCTTGAAGTTTTATATGATGTAAATCAAGAAAGTTTTGAGAAGCTAGTCGTAGCTTTCTGGAGTAGTTATCAAGGCGGGGAGTTTTATTTTTCATGGCTTACTGAAATTGATCGTTTATTTCTTCATCTTGAATTCACAACTTCAGATATGTGGCATGAAGTGTCAGCTAAGTATCAAGACACTTATTTTGAATTAATAAGCGGTGAATATTATCTGGATGAAATTTCAGGAAGCGTTCCAAGTTTACTCACGAACTGGTTACAATTAGCTGACACTTCGCATGCTTTATTTGCTGCAACAGCGGTGATGGCATGGAATGATATTTTCGAAGGGACACTATCTCCGACAACCATAGAAAAAGCAGAGTATATTCTACAGCAGACGCATCCTGTAGCTCAAATTGAGCGTAGTTCTGAGTTGTTTGAAGAAATTGTAAAGTGGGGGGAAATACATAATTTAAACGTTGATCACCGCTTGAAGTGGGCGGTTGAAAAGATTTTAGATCTTCAAGCCAACAACCTTTTAGTAGCTGGTATGACAGGGAATGGCAAGACATCGGTCATTCATTCCCTTATAGGTGGAAATATTGGAACAACTCCGCCTTCTACTGTTGTTTTATATAGTAACGATGAAGAGATAGACATTAGTGAAGTGACGGAAACATCTACTCAAACGGTTTCAAGTCTCATAGACTTTGCTGAGATGAAGCAAGAAGAGGACCTGACAACCTCGCAAACGTCTCTGGTGCAATTTAAAATGCCCGCCAAATTCCTTCTAGAAAATCAATTAAATTTAATCGAACTTCCTGATTTTGACCGTAGTACATTCGAAGCCATTAAAAATAATAAAAAAGAACAGAACAAATTTCTACATTTAGCTGATGGGTTGTTGTTTGTCCTAACAGCTAACACTCTTTTTACAGATAGAGAGCGGGACCTCTTGTTGAAAATACAAGAAAATGTGCCTCATTTACGAGTTCACTTTTTATTAAAAACCGATGCGATCTATCATGAACAAGAAGTAACGAAGATGGTAGAAGAAATACGTGCAAAGTTGGCTGAAGATTTTCCGAAAGCAAAGATTTTCCCCTATTCAAAGCACAATAAAAGCAGCAAACAAGTGGATGAATTGTCTGAGTTTATTCGAGAGGCTCTGAACCAAAAAACGCGAACCACCGAACGAAATCAGCACTTACTTTTTTACATCCGAGAAGCGCTTACTTATTTGCTAAAGAGGAGAGTAGAAACGGAAAATGAAATGACAGAGGCCATTGTATGGAAAGAAGATATGGTTTCTAAGTTAAATGCAGCAGTTCATCAGTTAAGTGACTTAGAAAAGGAAAAAATGAAGGTCATTCAAAGTTCTTACCATACGATTAAGGAAGATATTAAGTTAGATCTTAAATTGACAATTCCTAAATTATTGAGAGATTGTGCAGCCCTTATTAAAGAAGAAAGTGACTTTCGAAAAATTCATATCGAGCTTAATCAAGAAATGAACGAAAGGATTCATAACTATATTGAACATACGGTTTTACCGAGATTTTCAAAAGCGATTCAAGGCTGGATCGAGATGGCTACCGAGGAATTTTACTTGAGTCAAGACTACTTGGGGGAAATGAGCGAAGGCTTTAATATGATGTATGGGGAACAGCGACTAAAGCTTAATTGTGACTTTAAAGTACTAGATGATTGGAGTCGTGATGCTAACCGATTATCAAATGGGGTTCAATTAGACATGCTGAATATTCTCAACCGTTCGACCCCGTCTCAGTTAGTATTAAAAAGTGCCGGAAAGCTTTTTGGAACACTTCGTCCAAATAAAACGATGTTATGTAATATGTATAAGAAGCTTATTGAGAATGAGGACTATGAAAAGATTGCAAACACGGTTACTAATCAGTTTATTTTACAATTTGAATTATTTGAGAAAGGGTTGGACCGTGATATTACGATGTTCTTTAGTGAACCTTTCCATGTCATCCACGAAGTCATTGAAGAAGAACAACAAGATATTCAACAGAAAAAAGATACGCTAGAACGATTAAAAGCCAACCCAGAACAATATCAGGACCCTATCACTCTGTTTAAGGTAAGACTACTACAATACGAATGGATGCAAAAAGATGATTTTAAGAGCCCGTTACTCACATAAGTAAACAATTATGTAATTATGTAAACCCAAACTATTGAAAGTAAAGAAAAAAACCGGAATTGTTACATGGCAAATCCGGTTTTTTTGCTCTGTTAAAAAGTCGTTATTCATGACCAAAGCCCCCGCTTCACCGTCCTGAAAAGGTATCTAACTTTATATATAGTTTGAGTAGTCTTTAGTTTAATAGCATAATAATGGTATATGGAAAGATGCTGATACTTGTTTTACAATTAACGACTGGTCACGGTACTTCTTTCATTATCTAAGATATGATCAAATTTATGTTTTAAAGAAGATCATAAGTGGAAAACTAATCTATTGCAGGGGTATACAATTAGTTTCAAAGTGCGGTTGAAGTCTGCGTGTTGTATTTTATTTGATTTGTAAAGGAATGATCCTATGATTACATTGAAGTCTGAAAGAGAAATCAATCAAATGTCAGAGGCCGGCAAGTTGTTAGCGGCTTGTCATAAAGAAATTGCAAAGTTAATTCAACCTGGGATAACCACGATGGAGATTGATCAGTTTGTGGAGAACTTTTTAATGAAGAATGGCGCAACACCTGAACAAAAAGGTTATAAAGGTTATCCTTATGCAACCTGCGCCTCTATAAACGATGAAATTTGTCATGGATTCCCAAGGAAAACACCGTTAAAAGAAGGGGATATCGTCACGATTGATATGGTCATTAATTTAAACGGTGGATTAGCCGACTCGGCATGGACGTATGCAGTAGGGAATGTTTCGGATCAAATGAAAAAGTTAATGAATGTAACGAAAACCTCGTTATATAAAGGAATTGAGCAAGCATTAGTTGGAAATAGACTCGGCGATATCGGCCATGCCATTCAAACGTATGCTGAGTCAGAAGGGTTTTCGGTGGTTAGAGACTTTACAGGACATGGTATTGGTCCAACAATACATGAAGCACCACAAATTCCACACTTCGGTTCGCCGGGCAGAGGACCACGTCTCAAAGAAGGAATGGTTATAACGATCGAACCGATGATTAACGAAGGTACTTGGTTTAGTCAAATGGATGATAACGGCTGGACGGCAAGAACAGTGGATGGAAAATGGTCTGCACAATATGAACATACATTAGCGATTACTAAAACAGGGCCGAAGTTGCTTACATCACAAGAATAAACATGTATTGACAATTTTCTGCATTATGTCTACTATTAACTCAAGTCATCGGTTAATAGACTTGATCAACTTCATACTAGAAAATAGGTGCTAGATAAAAGCAGAACTGCTTTTACAAGCTTAATAGGGAAGTTCGGTTCAATGCCGACACGGACCCGCCACTGTGTTGGGTATCAGTAGTTAAACTACTGAGACTTTCAGATTGATCCACTGGGAAATACCTGGGAAGGACTGAAAGAAGTACCCTAAGTCAGGAGACCTACCTATTTTAACATCACTGTTTGACCTACGGGGCTGTTAGGGAAGTGGTTAGAATGCTGAACATGTCTATCTTTATTTATGCTTTGAATGTAGACTATTGTTCCATTTGTAATTTCATGAATTATGATTAGCATCTCTGACCCTTTATTAAGGCAGAGATGCTTTTTGGTTTGAATTTTTCTAGAATTACATAGACACTTTACTTTTAACTCTTTCCTGAAGGTAGATTAACGATGATTGTCTATTAATAAAAAAAGGCTGTGTTAACTTGTTGCTGAATCTAGTTCGTGGTGCACTATGCGTGTGAAATGATAGTTTCACAGCAGTTTAGTCGAAATCTTAAGCCGAACATTAACAATTTAACAGAGCTAATAAAAAACTGGAGGTTACAGAATGGCGACATGGGATTTATCGGAGACGAAACATCATCTATTAATTTGTAATGGTAGTAGTTGTAATAAGGCTGGAGCTGAGGATTTAACACAAGCAGTAAGAAGAGAGATATCAGAACGTAGTCTTGACGACGTGATCCATACTACACGGACGAAATGTAATGGGCGATGTCAGGATAAGTGTGTGTTAATTGCCTACCCACAAGGCATCTGGTATAAGGATTTAGCTGCAAATGATGCCTCTGACCTCATTAATTCATTAGTAAATGAGGCAAGAATGACAAATAAAATCAGTCATTGTTTTGATGGAAATGGGTTTAGAAGGCATGGTGATGTTCCTGTAGGGGAATTTAAAGATCGTGAACGTGTAAAAAAAGTATCTAAAGTATTATAAAGTGAAAAAATTTCAGTGTGGGTTTTCCATCAACCCTAAATTTAATAAATAAATTAGCAGAAAATTGGTAAATATAACATCGTCTAATATGAATTTAATAGCTAGGAGAGACATAAATGCAAATAGTGACGGTGTTGTATCGTAAAAGGGTAAAGAAAGTGCATTTACAAATATTTTGTATGATATTATTGGCGATTTTCATTAATACATCCTTTTCGACTCATACATATGCACAAGAATCAAGATTACCGGAAGCACCTATTTTTATTGACAATCTGCCTGTAAAAACAAAGTACATTATGAGAGATGGCCAGTTGATGGTGCCTTCTTTGTTTTTAAAACATACTGGCGTGAGGGTTGATTGGAATGAGCAATATCGTTCTGTTGTTTTTACCGATGGAAATATTTGCTTTGCGTTGCCCGTTGGACAAAACTATTCAGATGATTTTGTAAGAGCGACAGGCGAATGGAAACGTCAACCGTTATCGACGCGAACGATAGAATTCGCTGGCGATATATTTGTGCCATTACTAGATGTTACCCGGAAATTTGGAATGAGAACAACCTATAATCCACAACTCGAACGGACTTTCATTACGACGAATATTCGTTCAGCACCTAATTTTATCTATCATGGAGATCCAGCAAGAAAACTAGTGGCTTTAACTTTTGATGATGGACCGGATGGATATTATACTCCTAAAATTTTAGACATCCTCAAAAGTAAACAAGTTCCAGCTACTTTTTTTGTAATGGGTAAGCAAGTAGAAGCATTTCCAGATGTAATGAGACGAATCGTCAATGAAGGACATGGTATTGCCAATCATACGTGGAGCCATCCCGTACTGCCACGGCAAATGACGGGTAGAGTAATTGAAGAAATAAGAAAGACTCAAAATATAATGGAGAAAACGGTCGGCAGAAAACCAGATTTATTTCGTCCGCCATTTGGAGCAATAACAAAATCTGATGCACTTGTCCTACATGAAATGGGCTTTCGAACGATTATGTGGTCTGTTGATACGCTTGATTGGAGCGGGTTATCAGGAGATGAAATCTTAAGAATAGTACAGCGGGATATATCACCGGGCGGGATAGTATTGCAGCATAACTTTCAAACAGATGCCCGTCTCCTTGATGGAACGGTAGAAGCGTTACCGATGATTATTGATGACTTAAGAGCTAAAGGGTATCGATTTGTTACCGTTCAGACTTTATTATCACAGTAAATAATTTTGTGTTGATATAGATAGAAAAGAATGGGTAACCTAAGAAAAACTAGTTTAAATTCATCAAGTATCGGGGTATTGTCGTTAGACTTTCAATATCAATCACAAGATTAATCAACGTTAAGGGGGAACGGATTGATGTCACTTACTCCAGAAGAACGTATCCAACTACATGGTTTTAACAACTTGACAAAATCACTAAGTTTCAATATGTATGATATTTGTTACACAAAAACAATAGAAGAACGGGAAGCTTATATTGATTACATTGATGAGCAATATAACGCGGACCGTCTCACGAAAATACTGAAAAATGTTGCTGATATTATTGGAGCACATGTATTAAATGTGGCCAAGCAGGATTATGTACCTCAAGGAGCAAGTGTAACGATATTAGTGTCTGAAGGGCCGGTTGTAGAAGTGCCAACTGAGTCGTCATTCGATGAGTCACCTGGACCTCTTCCAAGTGCAGTTGTGATGGGCCTGGATAAGAGTCATATTACAGTCCACACGTATCCGGAGTTTCATCCAACTGAGGGAATTAGTACATTTAGAGCAGATATTGATGTTCAAACTTGTGGAGAAATTTCACCACTGAAAGCATTAAATTATTTAATCCATTCTCTAGAAACGGATATTATGACAATGGATTATCGGGTTCGTGGCTTTACAAGAGATATTGATGGAAATAAATTATTTATTGATCACGACATTAACTCTATTCAAAATTACATACCTAATGAAGTAAAAAGCTTGTATGATATGATTGACGTAAATGTATACCAAGAAAACCTGTTTCATACGAAATGTCGTCTTAAAGAATTTGACATTAATAATTATTTATTTGGATACACAAAAGAAAAATTAGAACAAAGAGAAGTCGATGAAATAACAGATAAACTGAAACTTGAAATGGATGAAATATTCTATGGGAAAAATATTCAACTAGGTACGCAGTTTAAAGATTAAGTTTCAGGTGCAAAAGAAGCTGAATAAATGGCTTCTTTTTTTGTTGTTAAAAGATAAAGTTTACTACACAAAACTGAATGTAATTAGCTTAGTAAAAAGAAAAATTTTCAAAGTGTTTTTCAAGCTTGTTGATTAAATATAATTATTCTAATATATTGATAATAACCATTGGAAATTTCTGTGTATAAAAAGTGTAAATATTGGAATGATAACGGGGAGAATACGAAAAAGGAGATTCCCTTTATGAAAATTGAATTAGGAACTGAATATGAGATAACAGAACAAAGGCAAGGTCATTTTAATTCAGCGAAGTCACTAACTGTCATTCGGCAAAATCGCAATATTGTTCAATTTATATTAGAAAATGATAAAGGTCATGGTTCGATGCCTGTTGACCACCTATTATATCTCTTAAAGAAGAAGGACCTAACACCGATTCAGAATAAACGTCATTTATTAAGTAAAGATACTGAAGAGAAGATCGGATAAAAGTTTTTCTAATTAGTAGAAAATGTTCTATATGTATAGAACATTTTTTTTGCGCTAAATAATTCCTTCTAAAATTGAATTAAAATTATACAGATAAAATGATAAAAATGTTAACTTGCGTAAGGCTATATCCTTTTGTTTCGTTTAAACTTAGGAGATAATAAAGGATAACATATAAAAAGCTTAGGTGAATAGAATGAAAATGTTATGTATTGATGGGGGTGGCATCCGCGGTGTATTCGCACTTGCCATTTTACAAGCGCTTGAAGAAGAGTTTGATTGTGCTGTTGGTGATCTGTTTGATGCGGTTGCTGGGACAAGTACGGGAGCGATAATTGCTGCTTCCATATCTATGAACAAAGAAATGAAAGACGTACTTGAAGATTATAAAAAATATGGTAAGAAAATTTTCGTTCGGCAAACGAAGGTTGGAATTTTTAGAAGCGTATACAGTGATGAATATTTAAGACAATTTTTACAAGAGGGATTTGGAAATGCATCTTTAGAAGATATTGAAAAGCCACTACTAATTCCAGCGGTGGATTTAACACACGGAAAGCCATTTGTTCATCGGTCCAACTATGGACACCCTGAAACTAGTGATTTAACAGTTAAACTATGGGACGCTGTCCTGTCATCTTGTTCAGCACCTGTTTATTTCCCGCCTAATAAAGTAAAAAATAAGTATTTATCCATTGATGGGGGACTGTGGGCCAATAATCCGTCTTTAGTTTGTGTTACTGAGGCGATGGACTTTTTTCAAAAACGATTAAATGATATTAAAATAATGTCTATCGGTACGGGACAGCAAAACATTGATTTCACTGAGGACGATAACATGGATTGGGGCATAAAAGAATGGTTACCCTTCCATTTACCATCAATGAAAGTGACCCCAAAGTTATTAGATTTAGCTTTACATTTATCATCCGAATCTGTTTCCTACCATTGTCATCATCTTTTAGGTGATCATTATCTTCGTATTAACAGCGAACTAGGTAAGGAAATTCCATTTGATGAAGTGGAATATATCGATGAACTTAGTGAATTAGGAAGAAGTGTATTTATGGAGAAAAAGGATACTATACTTCAATATTTAAATAAGGAATAGGAGTACAGAAGCGAGATGAACCGATAAGGAAATCTCGTTTTTTTATTTTCAATTTTGTTAGTTAAACACGTTTGTTTATTTTATATAACCATCATTTCATTGAAAACTAAAAATATTCTAAAAAACCACAAAATCGTTAGTCATAATTCGACCTTTTTTTCATACTCAATTTTCCGAAAAACTTACTTTGTATATAAAACAAAAGTAATTTCATCTTGTTAAACTAAAATAAATCGACAAAATATCTAACGGCTCCCTAGAGGTATGTCGACAAAAAAATATATACAAAATAGTCAATTAAATTAATAATCTAAAATAACAAAGATATTACGGCTAGGGTGGTTTTGTCGTTGGCTAACCGATTGGTATCTACGGAGGTGATAAGAGCATTAAGTTGGTTATTGAAAAAAATCAATTGGTTTGTAAGGTATTGTTTTAAAAGAAACACGAAATGAAAACCCTTACAAACATATATTAGTGATAATCTTATAATTCTAATTTTATTCAATATTCGTGGAAAATAATCAAATTCTATTGCAGTAGCAAAAGGGGACTCGTTCATGCTAGCGAAAAAACTAAATGATAATGCTGTGTTACAAAAGCCAATTGAAATAGAAAAGCCAAGGAAACAAGAAATGTGGGCCTATGCTTTAGGTAGTTTTGGAATTTTTTCAGTCTGGACATTAATTGGAGCATTCCTAACATTTTACTATACAGATGTTGCAGGGTTGGCTGCTGGTGCAGTAGGAACCCTTATGCTAATCGCACGTCTCTTTGATGGTGTTACTGATTTAGGTATGGGGTCTGTTGTTGACCGCACGAAATCAAAACATGGAAAAGCACGTCCGTGGTTGCTATGGATGTCTTTCCCGTTAGCGATTACTACAGTCTTGCTGTTTTCCGTTCCGGATATTAGTAGTAATGGTAAGATCGTATATGCTTACATTACGTACATATTATTTATTTTGCTGTATACGGCTGTATCTATTCCTTATAAAACATTGCTTGGAGTCATGACGCAACATCAACATAGTCGCTCGTTATCAAATATTTACTCCGCAATTTTTATAATGGTTGGTACGATGATTGTTATGACATTGACACAACCGGTGGCCGCCTCATTAGGGTGGACAGCTCTAGCTGCAATTTACGGATTTATTACTGTTCTTTGCTTATTCATTACGTTCCGTTTCGTAAAGGAAAGGGCAGTTTCCGCTTCAGTTCACCATGAAGAGAATTTAGGCATAAAAAAATCATTAAAATCTTTATTTAATAACAAATATTGGATCATTGTAACAGCATTTTGTGTTACGTTCTATGCAACAATTGGGTTAACTCAAGGTGCCGGTTTATATTACGCAGCATGGATTTTAGGCGATATTAACTTGTTCCCAATTATCGGACTTGCTTTATCCGGCCCAATGATTATTGGCTTGTTCTTTATTGGACCGTTAGTTGCAAAGATTGGAAAGAGAAATGTGGCGATGCTCGGGGCAGCGGTATTTATTGTGGGTCAAATCGTAAAAGGAATAGACCCGACAAACTTAACAACTTTCTTAATTGGAACTGTTATAGCAGGTTTAGGTGCAATGCCGGCGATTGCATTAGTATTTGCAATGATTAACGATACGATTGAATATGGTGAGTACAAAACTGGTATGAGAACAGAAGGACTCGTCAATAGTGGAGCTAGCTTTGGAATTAAGATTGGAACGGGCATTGGTCTCGCATTAATTGGTTGGTTATTAGGTATTGGTGGATATTTGGGGGGGGCTGCTGAGCAACCTACCTTAGCTATCAACATGATATTGGCACTCAATATTTATATCCCATTAGCTTTGGCTGTAGTTCAGATCATTTTATTGCTTATGTTCAAAATTGACAAAGAGTATCCAACGATCTTAGCTGAACTTCAGAAACGTAAATCTGTTAACTAATATTATCAATACAAAAAAGAGGCTAACAGTCAGCCTCTTTTTTGTATTGGCGTGCCCACGAGAGCAAAAATCAGGAGGGTGTTTCAACTGAAATAAAAGTACTAATAATTACCTTGTAAATTAGCAATAGGTGGCTAATTTTTAAATCATAAAAAAGTTCCCGCTGACAAAAAATAATGCTTAGAAGGAGGGGTGAACATGCCACATAGAAAACATAGAGGTCGTCCTTTAGACCTTGTATTAAGTGATGATGTAGTAGACCATGAGTTTGCAGAAGAGCTTGCAGACGGTGGTGAAAGAAATATCGCAGTTGAAAATCAACAAAAAAACCGTCAGTTGAATAATACAAAAAAGAAAGCAAATGGCGGTTCCAAGGATATATAATTACCTCATCTTAAACAGGGTGCTGGGCGATTTGCCGTGTGCACCCTGATCTATGGAAATATGTATTACCTAAACAAGGACTCGAACCTTTTATGATCATCTTCTTAAAAAGCGAACAATAGTTTGGAAGCAGCTTTTCTTATAAAGTTCATGAAGATCATCTTGATTACACATTAACCATTGGATTAAACAACCATCAATAGTTGCTCTTATCATTTTTGCCGATTTCTTGATATCAAGTTCTTTTGAAAAGACGCCTTCCTCTTGTCCAACAGCAATGATTTCTCTTCCTAATCCCCAACAATTTTCATAAAACTGTAGGTTTATTTGCTGATATCTCTCATTTCGACTCGCTTGTGCAATGAAATCTAAGTACACTTTATAAAACGTTCGATTTTTTTCAGGGCTTATAAAGACAGAATGGATGTAAGCCTCTAGTTTTTTCATAGCAGTGTGTTGATCATTAATCGCTTCGCATTCATTTTTATAAATTTGTTTTGTTACCCATTCTAATAAAGAGGAGAAAACATCTTCTTTATTTTGAAAATAGTAATTCGTAACCCCTTTACTGACCCCTGCGTAATCGGCAATATCTTGTAAGGTTACCGCTTCAAATCCTTTATCTGCGACAGCGTGAAATGCTGCTCTTAAAATTTGTTCTCTTCGTTCTAATGCTCTTTTCTTCATAGGATTTCCCACCTTATTGGTATTGCTTTTCTATAGTATACTATAAAATTAATTTTATGAATATTTTGACCAGTCAGAATAATTTTTGCTATAATTATCCTTGTGAAGTTTACTTATGGGAGGGATACGAAAGTGAGTAAAGTATTTAAAGCGCTAGTTGTCAATAAAACAGAAGACAATTTTTCACTTGGTTTTAAAGATGTCTCTATCGACGATCTACCTAAGGGTGATGTGTTAATCGAAGTTCAATATACAAGTGTGAACTATAAGGATGGACTTGCTAGTATTCCTAAAGGAAAGATCGTTCAATCTTATCCGTTTATTCCAGGAATCGACTTAGCAGGAATCGTTGTATCTTCAGAAGACCCTCGTTATAAAGAAGGGGACGAGGTTATTGCTACGAGCTACGAAATTGGTGTTTCACATTTTGGAGGATACGGTGAATACGCACGTATTCCAGGAGATTGGATTGTTCCTCTACCAAAAGGATTAACACTTAAAGAAGCGATGACTTATGGAACAGCTGGTTTCACAGCTGCTTTATCTGTTCACCGGTTAGAAGAAAATGGTTTGACTCCTGAAAAGGGGAAAGTACTAGTTACGGGAGCAACTGGAGGAGTTGGAAGTATCGCTGTAGCCATCCTACATAAACGTGGCTACGAAGTGGTAGCTAGTACAGGTAAGGAAAACGAGCATGACTATTTACATACACTCGGAGCAAATGAGGTCATAACTCGTGGAGAGGTAGTTCCTGAAAAAATCCGTCCGCTTGATCAACAATATTGGGCAGGAGCAGTTGACCCTGTAGGTGGAAACACATTGGCTGCCCTTCTGAGTCGAATGCATTACGGTGGATCTGTAGCGGTAAGTGGGTTAACTGGCGGAGTGGATGTTGCAACGACCGTATTTCCATTTATTTTACGAGGAGTCAATTTGTTAGGCATCGACTCGGTATATTGTCCAATGAAGCTAAGAAAAGTAATTTGGGAACGCATGGCGGACGACTATAAGCCTGAAAGCTTGGAAAAGATTACTGTCGAAAGTGAATTTAAAGAATTGCCACAGCACTTAGCATCTATTTTAAATGGGCAAGTACGTGGTAGAGTAGTTGTTAAGCTATAGGTTGCCGCTATACGTAAGGGGTAGGGATATGTAAAGCATAGTTGATAATTGATAAAAACGTAAACGAGTTCGCACACTTTTCAGTTTATGAATAACTGAATCCATGATCATTTACAAATAATTCAAAAAAGAAAATAGGGTTCTAAATATAAGGTGAACCCTATTTTCGCTTTGTTACTTTTTGTTTTAAATACAAAGCTTTTTTCAATAAGTAAACAGTATTTTGTTCTTTAACTTAATTTTAATTACGTTTTGTTGTCCTTTAATGGGGAAGGGAAGTGTATTGACTTCTTTTTTTACTATTATGCGAGTAGAAGCTCGTTTGTAGTGATTGACGTATTCAGACAATAGGCTTTCAAGATATTGCTCCATATAAAAATCTGACTCAATGATGTTTATTAACAGCGTTTCTTTATCTATTTTTGATATTCTTCCAATTTGTTCATTGAAATTGCATAAAAAACGTCTAAAGCACAGGAGTTTTTCATAAGTTAGTCGTTTTGAGTCTTCTTCTGGCAAGAGCGCTAAATAATATAATTTTTCTTTTAAGTCTTCGTCCAATTCAAGTTTTTCCACTTTATTAAGTATGAGTAGTCGGTCTAAGAAAAACAATTTACGAAACTTTTCCGGGATGTTAGGGTGAAATAAATATTTACTTACTTCTTGAGTGGTAAGCCCTGTTTCTTTAGCAAGTGTTTCTACTGTAATATGTTTCCTAAGTTGAACAAACAGTGCGTGTTTATCGAGAGGGCTTAGCGTAGAGTAGCGTAATAGATAACGAAAAGTGATTAAGAGACGTTCTTTTCTCGTGATGGTTGTATTGATAATGACACAAGGAAGTAGTACGTTTTTTTTGGTATCACTAAAGGTATCTTTAATAGCATAATAATCTTGATAGCTACCAATGAGTAAATAGTTATCGTTTGGCTGCTTTTCAACAAAAAGAGGAAAGTACAATACGGTTCTATAATTCATGTGTTGTTTAATATTGTTTATTACACTTTTACACCTTTGAATTTCAAAAGCAGGAGTTATCTTTGCAAGTGGAATTTTCATTATTTCCATATATCCTTCACCCCTTAAATAGAACGTATGAAAAGGGTTTTTTGTCTTATTCCTCTTGTTTTCTAAGTTTTAAACGTAATGTGAGGAAACAACTAGTGTAAACAAACTTAAAATACATAAAAGGTTGTGCTTATTGTGAAGAAATATCAAGTGTGGCTCATGCTCATTTTGGCGACCTTATTTTGGGCAGGGAATTTTGTCTTTGGGAGTTATGTAGTAAATGAGATTGACCCGATATGGATGACGTTTTCAAGATGGGTTTTAGCATTATTTCTTTTATTCCCGATTGCTTATTATGTAGAAAAGCCCAATTGGAAGCTTATAAGAAAAGATTGGCCTTTTCTAATACTGAACGGGATCCTTGGAATTATCGGCTACAATTTAATTTTGTACTCGGCATTAGAGTTTACCTCGTCAACCAATGCTTCGTTAGTAGCAGCGATGAATCCAGCCGTTATTGTCGTAGCTTCTGTCATTTTATTAAAAGAAAAATTGTCAAAACTTCAGTTGCTGGGTTTTTTTACCTCTTTAGTAGGAGCTGTTGTTATTTTAACGCAAGGAGACATAACTCGAATCGTACATCTCGACTTTAATAAGGGCGATCTATTTATGATTGGAGCGATTATCGTTTGGACTTTTTATTCAATTATAGGAAGGCGCCTAACGTTACCGCCAATTTCTGCAACGGCAGTTTCAACATTATTTGCAATGACCCTTTTAGCACCTTTTGCGCTTTCGCAAGGATTTCCGATACCAGAGCTAAGCCCATTAGCGTTAACAGGTATTGTTTATTTTGTCCTGTTTCCATCAGTTGGTTCTTTTATTTTTTGGAACATAGCTGTCCGAGAAATTGGTGCAAGTCAGTCTGGAATATTTTTAAACCTGATCCCTGTATTCACAGCAATCATCAGTATGATCTTAGGTGAGATGATTACATTCGTCCAAGTCTTGGGAGGTTTGTTTGTATTTCTTGGTGTATACCTAACAACAGGGTTATTAGACCAGCGGCTGTCTGGAAAAAGGGGAAAACCGGATTTAAGAAAGTCGGGTTAAGAGAATAAAAGAAAAGAGAATGTAATTTGGGTAAGAAAGTCTACGTTTCGGAACATAACTATTCAAACACAGTCCGCTCGGGGAAAGGTCGCACCAGCAACAAGTGTCTATATGTAGTCCACTCGTTGCTGGATCAGCGTCTGGACTTTATTCTCCTACTACACTAAGTCATATATGGAGTGAAATTATCCAAAAACCGCATTTTTTGCAAAGCGGACAGTTCATACGCTGCTATCGAGTGCCTGTATCTATCTTATTACAGTTTCGTTTTTTTTGATTTCGAGGTAATACCTCAAAGGACTATAGATTATACGTTATATTATTAGTAGTTGGTGACTCCTTTTTTACAGCTTGCTACAGTGGTAAGGTTGTATTTTCACAAAATTGAAAGATTTATGAACGAAAGTGGAGGTTAGTATTTGTTATACTTGACCGAGAGTTCAACCTTACAGCTCGGAAAGGAGCAACGAGATGAATATATTTTTGACAGGAGGTACAGGATTTTTAGGTACCCAACTCATTTTACAATTAATACAGTCAAAACATAAAGTATATGTGTTGGCACGATCGAAAAAAAAGAGCGAGACTTTACTTAATAAAATCCCTAATGATTTACACTCTCAGATTGAGGTTATTGTAGGAGACCTTTCAAACAAAGAGTTATGCATTACAAAAGAGGATCAAAACAAATTATTGAACAACATTGATGTCTTTTATCATATCGCTGCATTATTATCATTTGACTTTAAAAAGAAGGACGAACTCAATCAAATAAACTATATTGGGACCCAAAATACATTAGAGTTTGCTAGAAATCTGGGCGTTCAATCTTATTATTATGTAAGTACAGCTTATACATTAGGAGATAAAGAGTATGCTGAAGAAACATTACATGATATAAGTGGAAGTTTTAATAATGCGTATGAGGAAACGAAATGTAAAGCCGAGCATCTAGTGATGGATTATGGACAAACGATGAAAGTGGCTATTTTTAGACCCGCGATTATAGTAGGTGACTCTAAAACCGGTCAAACAGACTCGGGGTTTGGTTTGTACGGCTTTTTGAAGGGGCTTGAGGTCTTTAAAAAGCGAATTACTAGAGTTGGATACGATCAGGATAGAGTGTTTAATATAATTGGTAACCCTTTTGGTAGTCAAAATATTGTGCCTGTTGACTATGTTTGTCAAGTTTTATTAGCGGGATTATCGAAAGCACAAAATCAGACGATATATCATGTTACGAACCCCAAACCACCTGTAAATAATGAGGGTCTAAAGTTAATTCACCAGTTACTAGATTTACCACAAATTCAATTCAGGAAAAAAGAAGATGTTTTCTTGTCGAAAGAAGAAAAAGTATTAAATGATTTCATCTCCAGCTTTGCGGTTTATTTTAACCGAGATATTCATTTCGACATTTCTAACACGACGCAACTTCTTAATGATACGAATAACGAAGTATTGAACATGGATAAGAACATGTTTAAAACGATTATCCTTGGATACAAGAAGGAAAAAGAAGCATTGTTAGTCTAATAGAGATATTTATGGGAATGGTGTAATTCCTCGCCAAACCTATAAAATAATTAACCTTGTAAATTTAAAGTTGTTATAACTGGCTCTTTTTAAGGGTCAGTTTTTATTTTACTTTATATTTTAGGATAAACTCGACCTTCACTTTAAATTTATATTTTGTTAATAGAGGGGATTCAGTGATAGAAGTAGTTCGAATGCAATATACATTTGTAGTCAACAATTTTGTATTAGATGAATGTCAACTCTTTCACTCGCTTGTATTTGTTCTCTTTCCTATCTTTTTTATGTTAGAATATAAAAATTTTTCTGAAATTTACTTAAAATTCGTACGTCAAAATTCGATACGTTTCCCCAATATCTATCGACTGCTGCATTCGCGTTTTAACAACGTTTAAGTGACATCAAACAACTTTTATTAACAAACCAATCGACAGCAATTGATATAGAATGTTTTTATTTGTCGACAAACACTTATTTACAAATATGCTATTAAACTTAATAATTCTAAGTGTAAAGCTACTACTATAATTTTCGCACAATTGGTATAAAGATACCTGTCACTAACTAACCGGTTGGTATTGGCGAAAATTGACATTATTATAAGGGGGATTAACATGACAGTGTACAGTGAAAAGCCATGGTTAAAACATTTCGACGAAAAAATTGGAGAAAACGCAAACATCCCAAACATTTCTCTTACTGATGTCTTATTGAACTCAGTGAAGGAGTTCGGTCCTAAAACGGCCGTTACGTTTTATAATAAAACATTTAGTTTTAATGAAGTATATGGTATCTCTGAAAAATACGCAGCGTCATTACATAGTATTGGGTTTAATAAAGGTGATCGATTAGCGATCATGTTACCAAATACACCTCATTATATTTTTTCATTATTCAGTGCTGCTCGTCTTGGAGGGATCGGCGTTCAAGTCAATCCAATGTATGTTGAAAGAGAAATTGAACATGTGTTAAAAGACTCAGGTGCTGAGTATATGATTGTCTTAGATCTTCTCTATCCTCGTGTTAAACAAGTACAAGCAAACACTAACCTTAAACATATTATCGTGGTGAGCTTACAACAGCAAACGACATCTTTGGCAGAAGGTGATTATTACTTCGATGACTTTTTACAACTTGAAGCAGAAACTCCTCCACAAGTTGAATTAAATCCAGCGGAAGATATTGCAATGCTTCAATATACTGGTGGTACAACGGGAGTTTCAAAAGGGGTTATGTTAACTCACCGTAATTTAATTTCAAACCTTGAACAAATCTATGACTTTATGTTTAGAGCGATTGACAGTCCTGACAATCCGAAAATCATGAGTGTCCTTCCGATGTTCCATATTTATGGATTAACGTGTAACGTATTTCTAGGCTTTAAAGCAGGATGCAATCAAATCATATTACCACGATTTGACGTACAAGAAGTAGTTGAAACTGTTAAGCGCGAAAAGCCGTTCCAATTCTCAGGAGTACCTACAATGTATGTTGCATTAAATAGTCATCCGAACCTAGAAGATTATGGGTTCGATCAAGTTTCTTATTTCAATAGTGGTGGTTCAGCCATGCCGATTGAACAACTTCACTTATTTGAAAAACGTACAGGTTGTAACTTATGTGAAGGGTTTGGTTTATCTGAAGCATCGCCAACTACACATTTCAACCCGCCTTTCCGTGAAAGAGTTGTTGGAAGTATCGGTATTCCTCTTCCTAGTGTCGAAGCTAAAATTATTCAAGAAACAGAAGATGGAATCGTTGAAGTTCCAGTAGGAGAAGTTGGTGAATTAATTATTAAAGGTCCACAAGTTATGAAAGGATACTGGGGACGTCCTGACGCTACGGAAGAGGTATTAAGAGATGGTTGGTTATTCACGGGTGATATGGCACGTATGGACGAAGAGGGCTACTTCTATATTGTAGACCGTAAGAAAGATATGATCATTGCGAGCGGTTACAACGTGTACCCGCGTGAAATTGAAGAAGTGCTATATCAACACGAAGCAGTACAAGAAGTAATCGTAGTTGGGGTACCTGACGCATACCGCGGCGAAACTGTAAAAGCGTTTGTTACTTTAAAAGATGGGAAAACAGCAACAGAAGAAGATATTATTCTATTCACAAAATCACTGTTAGCTCCTTATAAAGTACCAAAGTTCGTTGAGATTCGCGATGAACTTCCAAAAACAGCAGTAGGGAAATTATTAAGACGCGCTCTTCGTGATGAGGAAGCAGCTAAAACTCATTAATTTAATTTAATTTAAAACAAAGGCGCCAAGTTACTTTTAATCAGCTAAAGAAAAGTGTCTTAGGCCAACAAGTATTGGCGCCTAAATTATACTAATAATCGAAGCAATGGAGGAACAAGACATGGAAATTAAACAATTATTTGATCTAACTAATAAAACAGCAATTATTACTGGTGGGGGAAGAGGTTTAGGAGAACAAATTGCTAATGCCTATGCTGAAGCAGGTGCCAATATCGTTGTTTGTTCTCGTAAGCTTGAAGCGTGTCAGGAAGTAAGCGAGAAGTTAAAAGCAAAGGGAGTAAAAGCCATTGCCTTACAATGTGATGTAACGAAACAGGAAGACATTGATGTTGTCGTTCAAACAACACTAAAAGAGTTTGGAAGTATTGATATTCTAGTTAATAATAGCGGAGCATCATGGGGAGCACCTGCACTAGAAATGCCTGTTGAAGCTTGGGATAAAGTAATGGATGTTAATGTCAAAGCAATATTCATGTTTTCTCAAAAAGTAGGAAAAGTTATGGCTGATCAGGGATCTGGAAAAATCATAAATATTGCATCAATCGCAGGTACTGGTGGCCAAAACCCTGAGGTGATGGATGCGATTGGTTATTCGACAAGTAAGGGTGCCGTGATTACGTTCACAAAAGACCTTGCCGTAAAGCTTGCTCGTTACAACATCCACGTTAATGCAATTGCACCAGGGTTCTTCCCTACGAAAATGGCAAAAGGGGTACTTGATGAAGCGGGTGAAAGATTACTAGCTCATACACCTGCAGGTCGCTTCGGTTCTGATTACGATATGAAAGGTGCAGCTCTATTCTTAGCTTCTAAGGCTTCTGACTATGTGTATGGTCATACACTAGTTGTTGATGGAGGAGCTAGTGCAGCTGTCATCTAAAATATAAAAAGTGCCCTGTCATTTTTTGTCATGGCACTTTTTATCTACAATCTTATTTTTGTGAACCTAGAAATTCTAGCAATTTATTATTTACGAGTTCAGCAGCTTCTGAAGTATAGATATGCCCAGCCCCCGGAACGGTTATAAATTCAGCGTTAGGTATCTTATTAGCTAAATTTTGACCATTTGGATAAGGAACTAGTACGTCGGCATCCCCGTGAATAACAAGGGTTGGACATTTAATTTGACTAAGTTCTTCATCTGTATTGTGTCCAAGACAAGCTTGCAATTGTAACATATACCCTTGGGGAGACGTTGGAATTTCTATTCGTTTTTTAATGTCTTCAGCGATGAGGTCACGCTTTGTCTCAATAAAAGATGAACTATATAGAATAGGAGCAGCTTCCCAAGCCATTTCCTCAGGAGTAGCTTGAGAGTTAGCTCGAGCCATCATTTGCATAGATACTTCCATTGGCGGTTGAACATGGTTAGGGCCACCAGCTGTTGTACAGCCTAAAACGAGTGACTTTACACGTTCAGGGTAGAGCAGGGTTAGTCGCTGGGCAATCATACCTCCCATCGAGATCCCGTAAACATGTGCTGAGTCAACTTCGGCTGCATCTAAGACAGCACGAGCATCTTCAGCCATCAATTCAATGGAATAGGGAGTAGTTGGGGTTTCGCTTTTACCACAGCCGCGGTTATCAAAAATGATAACTTTATAGTGTTTAGCTAGCTCAGGTAGAGTCCGAAACCAAGATAAGGAATTATGAGAGAGTCCCATAATTAATAGTAAAGGTTCACCTTGTCCATGAACTTCGAAATACAGTTCAGCACCATTCGATTTTGTAGTTGGCATTGCAACATACCTCCTTTTGGAAATTATGGATATTTCTATTTAATATTATATGAAAATTACAGTAATACAAGTACTTTTTATTTAGTATTAACGTAGAGTTCGATTATTTGAGAAGTAGAATAAAAGCTATAAATTTATATTCATATAATTATTAGGGAAATAGGTATATTAGTTGATCTAACTGAATAGTTGATATAAGGTCTGCGTGCTAAAAGTTGGTTTGCGAGGCTATTATATTAAAATAATATTGTGTTCTTTAGAAAAATTTTAATTTTTTGGAAAATTATAATTGATAATTTCGAAAATTAGTTATATTATAAGGTTAACATACCAACCGGTTAGTAGTAGATAGGTGAGGCAGAAGAGAATGAGTGACAAAAAATCAGATCTATACGAACAGTACAAACAACTAGAGGAAGAATGGAACACCGAGCTCATCTCTACATTAAACTGTCCTGAATATGTTCGATTGTCTGGAAAAATGCTAGAAGCACATCTTGATTGTGTACTGGACAGGAGAATAATCGCGGAAAAATGGTTGAAATCAATAAACGTTCCAACAAAAAATGAGGTTGCGATGATGGCCAACATCATAATAAGGCTGGAGCATAAAACCGATGATCTAGAAGAGCGACTGTTCAGTTTACTTCGATCAAACAAAAAGCAAAATCAAATGTTAAAGGAGTTGTTTATTGAACTGAGAAAGATGAAGACACTTCTTGATAAAGAAGGTAAACTTCTAAAACCAAAAACAAAGCTAGAAATACTCCAGGATGAATTAAAAGACTTACTAGCAAACTAACCGTTGCTGTAATTCCTAATAAAAATGAAAGACAAATAAGGAGGAAAAATCAATGGAACAAGAAAAAGAAACTGTAGAAGTAGAAGAGAAAGTAACGAGTTTAGATTTACTTTGGAAACAATCATTACAAGAGTTAGATGCTTGGAATGAAAGAGCCAGCCTTCGTGAAGAAGCATTACTTCGCAATACAAAGCGTATCATTGAAAATATGAAAAGAAACCAAAGTAACTCTAAAGAGTTATTAGATCAATTAGTTAAAGAGCAACGCGAGTGGGAAAAAACGGCGCGTGAAGAACTTTTAACATCAACGACTTCATTACAATACTTATTCCCAATTAAATCTTATGAAGAGATCAATAAGGTGATGGATAACTTCCAAAGTAAAACAACAGAACTATCCAAGTTACAGCTGCGACCTTTCGCTAACGGTGAGCACCTAGATTACTATGTTAAATCGATGGAACAGTATATTGAGTTCAGAAAGAAGAGCCGTATTCAATTTCTTGACAACTTAAAATCAACGCTAAACACCATTCATGAAAATCAACGTGGAATGATTAACCTTTTCACAAAACAACTGAAAAACGTTTTATTTCCTTTTAATAAATACATCGAACGTTCTAGCGAAGTGAAATCATAATATAAAAAATAAAGAAGGGCGGAGAGGAATATGTCATCAAACAGATCATATGATCCATACGATACTTTTAAAAAATTTAGCGACAGATGGGAAAAACAAATCAACGATATGATTCATTTATGGACGAATAATTCAGAGTTCGTTCGTTATGCCAAAGTAAATTCAGATGCGCATTCTAGATACTTAGAACTATTACGTAGAAACCAAGAAATGTTAGCAACTCAACTAAATATTCCAACAAAAACAGACTTAGCCAATGTTTCAAAGCTAGCTCTTCAAACAGAAGAAAAACTAGATCTATTAGAAGAACAAATTTGGAACTTATCCGATTCATTCAATGATACAAATCAAGAGATCGAAAGTGTAGTAGAAATCTCTCGTGAAGTTGTAAAGGTGACAAAGCAGCTAAAAACGGAGCTAACTAGAACGAAGAAAGAAGTTTCTGAAACAAAAGCGCTTAAAGATGAATTAGAAGAAGTAAAAGCAGAGCTAGCTCAATTGAGCGACATTAAAGAAGAACTTACTTCCCTAAAAGAATTGTTACAAGAAAAAAATCAAGTGAACGAACCAAAATTAGAACCAGTACTTGTTGGTGAAAACGAAAAGTAATCATTGAAATGGAGGAGCCCAAGTGACAACTAAAACACCAGAAAAAAACACTTTACCCTTTCCAACTTTTGATATGGTAAAAGAATGGAAGCGATGGAGTCGTTTTATGAATATTATGAGTGAAATGGAGTCTGATCCAAAAGTGGGTCATACCCCTAGACAAGCGGTATGGAAAAAAAATAAATCTACATTATGGTACTATCCAGCGGTTGAAAAGAAATATGATGTTCCTTTATTTTTTGTATATTCCTTATTCAATAAGCCGTTTATTCTAGATTTAAACCCAGGGTCAAGCATTATCGAAGGCCTTACAAAATTAGGTTATGATGTTTATTTGCTTGATTGGGGTACACCAGGTTATGAAGATAAAGGCATTAGCCTGGATGATTATATCCTTGATTATCTGCAAAAAGGTGTTCGAAGAGCACTGCGTCATTCTGGAGCAGAGGAGATCTCGGTTATTGGTTATTGTTTAGGTGGAACAATTGCGTCCATTTATGCAGCTATTGCTGAAGAACCAATTAAAAACTTAATTGTAGCCACTGTTCCAATCGACTTCAGTGTACAATCTGCACCAGACAAATGGGTAGAAGGAATGAGAAAAGGCGATTATAACATTGATCGACTGGTTGAAGTGTATGGCAATATGCCACCTGCTTTCGTCAACGCCATGTTCCGTTCCATTTCAGCCCCGGTCTATTTCACGCCATATGTTCAGTTATTGACAAAAGCACATGATGAACGATTTGTGGAAAGATGGCGCCGCTTAGATAAGTGGACGAAAGAACATGTCCCGTTCACTGGAGAGGCTTTCAAACAACTAGCAAATGATCTAGGTCGAGATAATAAGCTGGTAAAAGGTGAATTAACGATTCGAGGAAAGAAGGTTGACTTAGCGAATATCAAAGCTGATTTATTAGTCGTTACGTCTAAGTATGATCACCTAATTCCAGAAGAACAAAGTTTGCCGATGATGGAGTTAGTTTCTAGTGAAAATAAGACGTATAAGTTAGTTGAAGCTGGCCATGTTTCGTTAGCATTATCTGGGAAGTTCCCTGTCTTACTTGATGAATGGTTAACAGAACGTTCAAATTTAGTTGCGAAAACAAAGTAATATTTGCCTTAATGCTTTAATAGAATAAATTGTGGGAAGGACATAGCCCCCTCCCACAATTATTATTCTAAAGTATCTATACAAATTGTTCTTGTCTGTTCTTATTTAAAAACGTTCGCAGGGTATGATTAAACCTCTCAGTATCTTCAAGCTTAGCAATATGCCCCACGTTTCTAAAAATCACCAATTCAGAGTGCGGAATGCTTTCATGCATCATAATTTGCACCCATAACGGCACGACTGTGTCGTATTGGCATCCAATAACAAGCGTAGGAACTTTAATTTGTGGTAAGAGCTTACGGTTGTCGATTGCAAGACAAGCTTCCATTGATTTTTGATAACTATTAGGTTTAGGGTTATAGAACTGAAGAAATTTATTTGATTTTTCTTCATCCCAGGCATAGAGACAAGTACGAGCTGCTAAATCTCTAGCTTTCTTAGGAGTGTATAATTTCGATCTAAACTTTCTGAACCTTAAAAAAGACCTGCCGAGTAATTTAGGTGCATAGTGAAACGTACTAACAAAGGTTAATGTGCGGCAACGATCTGGCGCTTGCCTGTAAATTTCTTGAGCAACTGTACCTCCCATGGATAAGCCACAAATGTGAGCGCTTTCAATATTAAGTGCATCAAGTAAACCTAAAACATCACTGGCAAAGTTCTTAATGGAAATGCCATCATATGTTTCACTTTCACCGTGGCCGCGTAAATCTGGGATAATGAGATCGTATTGATCTGCTAGTTCATGTTGGTCAACCCAACCTTCTTTGATTTCACCTAAGCCGTGAATTAGTAAAAGTGGCTCACCAGTTCCGAGACGTTGGTAGTGGACGGGGATGTTATTGACATTCACCGTTTTCATATAAAAACCTCCTAGGTTTAATTTAGTTTCTTATAACGTTTTACCCAAAATTTTGGATTGTTAACCAAATTGTCACAAATCTTTTAATTTAAGTATATGCACTATTGACTAAATATGACCCCTATGTGTAAAATACACCTATAAGAATTTTTACAGAGGTGTATAACTATGGCAAATGAAAAAAAAGATACTTCCATCGTACCTTCAAAAAATTTTGTATTGCCATTCATTTTATTAATCTTAAGTAGAATGTCTCTTCACGGTTATGAGCTTATTCAAAAGTTACAAGCATTTGGTTTTCAAACGGTTGATCAAGGAAACTTGTATCGATTGTTAAGAAAACTCGAGAGCGAAAACCTTGTGAAATCTGAATGGGATACAACAGGAAGTGGGCCAGCAAAACGACTATATTCTATTACAGATGTAGGAAGAAACTATTTACAAGGTTATGCGAAAAAGCTTGAACTTTACCAGTCAATGCTGGATCAATTTTTCAATATGTATTCTAGTTTTCTCGAGCTCTACATCCCTTCTTTTAAAAAGGAGGATAAGATAGAGGAATTTGAAAAACAAATGAGGAGGAACGAAGATGAGTCAAAAGGCGAAGCAAAAGAATGAAACAAATCATGTAACTGAAACTCTAGTAGAGACATTATGGGATCAATACGAGGGAGCACTAGCTCGCTACCGTACTCAAACAGATGAAAGATATGATGCATATCTAAATGCATTAAAGCAAACGAGAAAGTTTAATCAAGACTACCGAGAAACACTCAAAGGTTTTTACCAAGAAGCTCGAAACACGAATAAAGAAGTTTATAATGGAATTACTTCTAATATCTCTGAAAGATTACAAAGAGAACCATCAGAAAAGTCTAAAGAAGTACAAAATCAATGGCGTGATGTAACTGGCAGATTAGAAGAAATTTCTCTAACACCAATGAAGCAAATGTTTGATATGATTAACCGTGTGGAAGATCGTATTGAACAAAACACTGAGCAATATATTAACTACCGCCGTAATCGCCGTAAAGCGTGGGCTTCTCTAACAGATGAGTATATCCAATATGCTAGAACGCAAAATATTGATACGGCTCGTCGCTTAGAGGATAGCTTCCGTACATTAGTGAACACTGGGAGTTAATTTAACAACATAAATAAGTACAAGAGGAGAGCATTAGGCTTTCCTCTTTTTATTTTCTTTGATCTAAAATAGAGTCAATTATTATTAACTAATAATATATTCAAAAAGTGTTAACTAAAATAATACTTCGATTATCAAAATTTATGCAAAATTTCGACAAATTTTATATTAAAACTATAAGGACAAAGTCATAAAACTGAAGGTTTTTGTCGTAAAACATCGACAAGTTTCTGTTATTAATGGAAAAATCTTGTTGAAAATTCATAAGACTTAACAATATAATATTAGTATATTAAAAAATATCAGAAAAATCAGATAGGAGTATTGATATGGAAAAAATCATTGGAAAGAAAATTGCTAAAGCTACACCAGAAGAAGCAGCAGAATTATTCACCAGCCACTTAAAAGCTTCATTACATTTGCTAGATAGGTATGGTGAGCATGATATCGTACAAATTCCTACAAAAAGTGAGGATGAAAAAAACTTTTTCTTATTCAATGCAGATCACATTGAGGAAGTTCTAGTAAAAAAGCAAAAGTCATTTAAAAAGGGTAAAGACTATGATGGATTAATGCTTCTGCTTGGAGAGGGTCTTTTAACAAGTGAAGGTGAAAAACATAAAAAACAACGTAAGCTGGCACAACCTTCTTTTCATATGAAGAGCATCGCTCAATATGCAGATTTGATGGTTAAAAATGCAGACAACTTAATGAAAGATTGGCAAGATGAACAAAATCTACTAATCTCAAAGGAAATGATGGAAGTAACCTTGAACATCATCACTGAAACGATGTTCGGTACGAAACTCGATGAAAAATTACTAGGTGATATTGATGAATCTTTTAGTAATTTCGCAAGTACTTTTGTTGATAAAATTATAAATGGAAATCCTTCACAAGAAAATCAAATGAAATTGTATCAAGCAGTGAAGACGTTAAATAAAGTTATATATGCCATTATCGAAGAAAAGAGAAAGTTAATTGAAAGCGGCGAACATGAGCATGACTTATTATCAATGTTAATTTCATCTCGCTATGAAGAAGATGGCTCAGCTATGACGGATAAGGAATTATACGATCAAGTTATGACAATCTTCTTAGCGGGGCATGAGACGACAGCTCATACGTTAACTTGGACATGGTACTTAATTTCACAACACCCTGAAGTAGAACAAAAATTCTGGAATGAACTAGACACGGTTCTTAAGGGCGAAAAACCAACACTTGAGTCTGTACGACAACTTTCGTATACAAACTGCATTCTACAAGAGTCTATGCGTTTATATCCAGCTGCTTACGAGATCGGTCGTGAAGCCCTTGAAACAGTTGAGATTGGTGGCGTAACTTTTAATAAAGGTGATAACTTCCGTATGAGTCAATATGCAGTTCAACGCAGCGAACGCTATTTTGAACAGCCGCACGACTTTATCCCTGAGCGTTTTGAAGGAGATTTATTAAGAAAAATTCCAAAATATGCTTACTTCCCATTTGGTGGAGGAACGCGAATTTGTATCGGTAATAACTTAGCAATTATGGAAGCAGTTCTTATTCTAGCAACGATCGGTCAAAAATATAAATTAACACTTGCTGAAGATCAAACGGTAAAACAAATCCCGTTAATTACATTAAGACCAAATCATGGTTTAACGATGGTAGCAACGAAACGATCGTAACATTAGACGTGACACCAAATACTGAATGGTTAGTATTTGGTGTCATTATTTTAAAAAAAGTATAAAATTCGAAGATGTCTAGCTCCAGCACCCAGCGACTAGTGAGACTTCGCTCACTTCCTTACGATAAGTCAACATCGGCTCACTAACGATCGCCGTGTTTCCCTATCTCTCATACGGTGCCGCTTTCTGTACGTCGCTAAACGGGCGCTTGCGCTTTTCTTAGGAGGATACAATGTCAAAACAAGTGAAGAACGTAGAAGTAAGAAGAGAGCTGAAGAAACAAATCAAAACCAAAGGTCAAAATGTAGCTTATTTTGATTTCGGTCACACTGATGACCCGGTTGTATTGCTTATTCACGGTGTTCCTGAATCGAGTATGTTATGGAAGGAAATCATACCTGCGATTGTTTCTGAAGGGTATCGGACAATTGCCCCCGACCTGCCAGGTTTTGGTCAAAGTGAACGTTTTGAAGAAACTTCAAGCTGGGAACGTTATGAACAGTTTGTCACTGATTTCTTAAATGAACTTCAGTTAGATCAGGTTCATATCGTTTTACACGATTGGGGTGGATTAATTGGGCTGAGATGGGCGAGCTCCAACACTGAAAAAGTAAATAGTTTAATCATTACAGACACGACGTTTACCCCTGATTATACTTGGCATAAAGCTGCACAAATTTGGCAAACGCCTGGCAAAGGTGAAGAGCTTGTTAAGCAAATGGCCAATAAAGAATTATGGTTTGCAGGGATGAAAAAAGAAGTTCCAGGTGTGGGTGAAGATGTGCTTGAAGACTTTTTCCAAATCTTTTCAAGTGATGACACGAGATCTGTCATTTTAGAGTTATATCGTTCCGGTGATATGAAAAAAGTTATACCTTATCAAGGAAAACTTCAACAAATAAATAAACCTGTAACGATTATCTGGGGAGAAAAAGATCCGTATGTCTCGACAGATTACGCTTATAAGCTTCGTGATCAAGAATTCCCTCATGCTAAAGTTCATATTATCCCAGATGCGGGCCACTTTATTCATATCGAAGTTCCAGAAGCGACACAAACGTTTGTAAAGGAACATTTTAATAAAATATAAACTAGTCTTATAGAGATGGGTATTACTGATTAGAGAATTTTGTTATTGCTCCATTATTTAACAAATAGTCGTACATTCCTCCTTTTTTTCGGAAGTTCTTTACATATTACTACATGAAATTACATAGAAGATAAGGCGTTAGAAGCTGTTTTTACTATTTAACTAACTGATAAAATGACCTAACAGTAAAGAATAAAGAAGTTGGTGAAATAGCTATGTTTATGAATTTTGAGTTAGGTATAGACTTAGGAACAGCTAATATCCTTGTATATAGTAAAGAAAAAGGGATTATATTAAATGAACCTTCTATCGTTGCGATTAACAAGCATTCCCATGAAATTGTAGCCGTTGGAATGGATGCTAAACAAATGGTTGGAAAAACACCGGAGAATATTAAAGTTGTTAGTCCGTTGAAAAATGGAGTTATTGCCGATTTTGATGTGACAGCGATGTTACTTAAACATGTGATGAAGTTATCTGCAAAGAAGCTAGGGTTGTCGTTTAGAAAGCCGAGTGTCATCATTTGTGCTCCTTCAGGCTCTACATCGGTCGAAAAACGTGCAATCATCGATGCGGTCAGAAGTTGTGGGGCGAAACAAGTGGAGCTCATTGAAGGCCCCGTTGCAGCTGCAATTGGTGCTGGATTGCCTGTAGACGAACCGATTGCTAATGTGGTCGTTGACATTGGCGGGGGAACGACAGAAGTAGCCATCATTTCTTTTGGCGGAGTAGTTTCTTGTCAGTCGATCCGTATTGGGGGTCACAAGTTTGATGAGGATATCATTCAATACATTCGCAAAAAGTACAACCTATTAATTGGTGAACGAACAGCCGAACAAATTAAAATGGATATAGGTTACGCGCCTTGCGACCATGAACAGGAATCAATTGATATTAGAGGAAGAGACCTAGTGTCAGGGCTTCCTAAAAACGTTACAATTCATTCGACAGAAATACAAGAATCGATGAAAGAAGATTTATTTCATATTTTAGAGGCTATTCGCGCAACACTTGAAGATTGTCCTCCTGAATTAAGCGGGGATATTGTTGACCGAGGGGTAATCCTAACCGGTGGGGGGGCTCTTTTAAACGGTATTGAGGATTGGCTCAGTGAAGAAATTGTTGTCCCCGTTATGCTGGCACCAAGTCCTTTAGAGTCCGTCGCGGTCGGTACTGGTAAATCTCTTAAAATGTTATCAAAAATGAAAAAGCGTATTGGTTGATATAATTTGCTTTTTAATGTCCCAAAGTATCGATAGTCGATTGACTATCGATACTTTTTCTTTTTAAGCACTCAGTTATATAAATGAAGTATAAAAGAAGGGCTACTGGCTATTCTAGTGATACGTGAATTTTAAATTAAAGGATTAGATTTCGATGAAAAAAAAGAAGCCGATTTGGAAAAAATGGTGGCTTTGGCTAGTGATCTTGTTCGTTTGCTTAAACATTCTGATTACGAATTTATCTGAAAGTGAATATGATCATGAACAAGAACGAAATGAGTTAAAAGAAGGAAATATCTCTACTCATTAAGTCAAGTACAGATCACTCTTCTTTAAAGAAAACCATTTATTACTTCTAATAAAATGGTTTTATGGTTTGGACAACTTATGTCTAGTTGGGCTCATACCCATTTTTGAAGGAGGTTGGTGGTTCCTGATTTATAATCTTGTGTTAAAGGTAAGGAAAAACATATGGCTTATACCGAGCGCTTATTGTTTAATAGCTACCGTTCTAGCTCTATTTGTCATTTGGTTGGATACCGTACATGGCGCGAAAGTAGAAGCTACACTTCCTGCGACAATATTAATTAGTGTTGATTTAGCCCAAACCATATTAGGTATTATTGCAGCCGCTTTATTAACGATGATTACGATCACATTTTCAACAATTATGGTTGTTCTTACTACTTATTCATCTCAGTTTTCACCGAGAACGCTTTCAGATTTCGTAACGAATAAAGTGACGATGCGGGTGTTAGGAATTTATATGGGAGGCTTTATGTACTCGATCCTTTCTTTGTTATTTATGAGAGAGGACCTCGAACATGAAGTAATAGCAGGGACAATTGGTGTGCTATTTTCGATTGTTTGCTTAGCTTTTTTTGCTTACTTTATTCATTTTGTTGCAACTTCCATTCAAGTTAATAAGTTAATTAGCGAATTGACTAGACATACACTTGATACGGTCTATAATCGCAAAAAGCCAGATAAAAAAACGGAAACAATAAATATTACCTATAGAAAACCTAAGCTAGTTCCAGAGGGCTTTAATAAAATAGAAGTAAGAAGCCAGACATTTGGTTATATTCAACTTTTTCAATATGATCATTTATTAAAAAGAGCGAAAAAGGATGATCTTTACGTAGAAATTGTTCCTGCAATTGGCACATTTATCACTACAAACCAAATCATTTTTAACGTATACTATCAATATAAAAAACCAAAGATCAATTTTCATAAATACGTAGAAGTCGGCAATGATCGCACGATATTACAGGATGTTGATTTTGGAATCCAAAAAGTTGTAGAAGTAACACTCAGGGCTTTATCACCTGGTATTAATGATCCAAATACAGCGATAGACGGAATTTTACACATAGGAAAATTGTTAGCAGAAGCATGTAAACAAGATGGAAACTACATTTTGTATTCTGATCGATCTATTGTACGAGTGATTGCTCCTCAAAAAACAGTTGAGGAAATTCTTTATGTTACTTTTTATCAAATCTGTCATTACGGTCGGGAAGATATATCGATCATGCTTGCCACTTATGAAGCTCTTATTATGATGGCAGAAGGAAACGACCAACAGATTAGAAATAAAATCTGGACGTTTAGCCAGTACGTTGATCAAAGCTTTAATAAAGAAGTCCTCCAAGACCTAGATCTTCAATATTACAATGAAAAATTCATTCAATTAAGAGCAAAAACAATGACTTAGTTTCTTTAAAAACTGTAGGATCACGCTACAGTTTTTTGTTTTTTTCTTTATAGTTTATGACTTTATATATATAGACAAGCAAATACTTGTCTCTTTGTACCTTGCATATTAACCCTTTCAAACTTATTTAAGCAAATTCCTAGGGATATGGAGGATCTTCCGTTATTTGGGAGGAAATAGCTACGTATTATAGTTAACAAACTCTTATTATAAATTAGCAGCATGAATACTAAAATATCAGTAAATACACAATTTGTGAAAAATTGTATAAATGTTTAACATAAAACGTATGAAAAATGTTTGTAAAAGTATGTGATGCAAATACACTACTTTCGCTTTACAAAAAAAGAAAGGGGCAAACAACTTGAAAAAATTAGAGAGAAAAAGAAACAGTAAGATGAAGAAATGGATGGGTGGCCTTTTTACATCGGCGCTTTTGCTAGGGATGGCAGCATGTGGGACGGCTGATGAAACTCAAGGTGAAGCATCAGGTGATGGTGGAACCGAGGAAGAAGCGCAACAGATTTCAGTTGCGGTTGTACAAGATTATCCACCGTTTGAGTACATAGTGGATGGTGATTTAACAGGATTTGATATCGATATTATTGAGGCAATTGCAGCTGAAGAGAACTTACAAGTTAACTGGGAGATCATGAGGTTTGATGGAATTATCCCAGCGTTACAGGCCAATCAAGTAGATGCTGCTGTATCTGCGATTACGATCCGCGATGATCGTGCAGAAGTAGTTGATTTTTCACAACCTTATTTTGAATCTGGTTTATCACTAGTTGTTCCAGTAGATAGCGATATTAATAGCATTGAAGATTTAGAAGGTGCACAGATCGTTGGGAAACAAGGAACATCTGGTCTTGAAAAGGCGAGAGAATTTGCAGAACAGTATAACGGTGATGTAACGGTTCTCCAAGAAGATGCAACGATGTACATGGAAATTTTATCAGGTAACGCTGATGCATTAGTTAACGATTATCCAAGTGTTGCTTATAAGATTGCAACGGATGGTGATGACACACAATTACGTATCGTTGGTGAACGTTTAACAGGTGAAGATTACGGTATTGCTGTATCTAAGGGTGCAGATGGACTACTTGAGAAAATGGACAACGGACTCTCTACTATTATGGAGAACGGAACATACGATGAAATTTACAATCAGTATTTTGGTGAATAACGGGTTTTAAAGGTGTGACTGATTAGGTCTCACCTTTTTTGTTCGCCCAGCATGGGCGAACTCTAACGGGTGAAAGTCCCGAGTACGACCTTGTAGCGGTAAGTACATAGCCAAAAGCAAGGGTGTCCATGGTGACGTGGAATCTGAAGGAAGCTCGAGGC
>NZ_JBLWFS010000019.1:0-82610 GCF_048323755.1 Alkalihalobacterium sp. APHAB7 | reverse complement strand
TATCCGTTGATTTTGGGCTCATCGTGTGAAATGTTAATTTCACACGCCTTTCAGGAACTGAAAGGTTGAAAAAATAACATGAAATGAACGAGAAAATGCATTTTCTCCAATAATTTCATGTTATTTTTTCAGAATGGCCCAAAATCAACAATACTCTTTAACAGCGCTTAAAATTTAGATAAGGAAAGACCCTAAATCAGAACTATTCTTTTTTGTAGGAATGTTCCAGTCTTGTCCGCATATACCTCTAATAATGTGTGTTCAAAAAGGAGGACAAAAAGATCCGAGAAGTTCGAGAATGCGCAGTCGCCGAGAACTGGAGCGTATGGTGTTAATACGTGAAGCGCGGAAGAGCAAGCTGACGAAGAAATTCGAGAGAGATTTTTCCCGGACCTTTTGAACAACCTCTAATAATGAATTAATTTGGAGGATACTTTATATGCAAAAAGGTATGAACCCCTATTTAGTTGAGATTACGGGATTTATTTTGCTTGGCCTGGTATCTTTTTTTATTTTTTATAGTCCTGCTTTGGCTGAACAAGGACAAGGTTTGCCCGCTTCTTTACTGATATTTAACACCATATTTTTAAGTATCTTAATAGAAGCAATCCCTTTCGTTTTAATTGGTGTATTTATTGCAGGGCTAATCCAAGTCTTTATAACTGAGGAACATATACGTCGATGGATACCTAAAAATCGAGTACTCGCAGTCGTAGCGAGTTGTTTTATTGGAGCTCTTTTTCCTGCGTGTGAATGTGGGATTGTTCCAATCGTACGTCGTTTAGTAGCAAAAGGTGTTCCTATATTTGCTGGGGTTGGTTTCCTTTTAACAGGACCATTAATTAACCCAATCGTCGTTGGTTCAACCTATATGGCCTTTGGGAATGACTTGCGAATAGCTTTATTACGAATGGGATTGGGACTAGTGATTGCACTTATCATTTGCGCCGTTATTAGTGTGCTTTACAAAGGAAGTCAGTTTAAAAGGTCCCATGCTACTATGCCAATTGAAAATAGTCAAAAGCAACCTTTGTTTGAACGGTTAAAGTCGATGTGTCATCATTCAGTCGATGAATTTTTTGAGATGGGGAAATATTTAATGATTGGTGCACTATTGGCTGCTTTTATCCAAACGTATGTCTCATCAGCATCATTACTAGGACTAGGGGAAGGTATTCTTATGTCGACGGTCGTCATGATGGGACTTGCCTTTTTACTTTCCTTATGTTCGGAAGCCGATGCTTTTATCGCTGCTTCATTTCGCCATCTATTTCCGCAAACTTCATTACTAGGATTTCTGATTTATGGGCCGATGCTTGATTTGAAAAACTCTTTGATGTTACTAGCAGTATTCCGTTTTCGTTTTGTGATCGTATTAATGCTACTCATTACAGGGACAGTGTTAGGCGTATTAATGATCGTTCATCCATTTTTATAAAGGGTGGTAGAGATAATGTATTTTTATATTCATCAAGCAATTAGAGCAATCATATTATTAAGCTTTGCTGGTTTTCTTTTCAAATTGCACTACTTTGATGAGATTGCCCAATATATTAATCCTAAATATATTGAGTTTAGCCAAGTGGCATCTATTTTGTTTTTGTTTCTCTTCTTTATTCAAGTTCCACGTATTTGGAGTACTAACAAAGGAAAGGACATCCATGAAAATTGTGGTCCATGGGGATGCAATCACGACGATGCATTTTCAAATCGAGTAACGGTTCGTAACGGAGTAATTTATACGATAATATGTCTCCCTGTTGTTACAGGTCTATTATTACCTGCAAAAGCATTAGATGCTTCGATTGCTGTGAATCGCGGTGCACTCATGCAACAGCAGTCTTTGAATCAAGACATACATCACGATGATCATGAAGGGCATTTTCATTTACATACAAACCATATCGATGAAGAAATATGTTTACCTATTGAGCAGGCAGAAGCTGAGTTGTTTGAGAGCGGGAATGAGGAGCAAGTCATTGTCATGGAAAAAACGAGTTTTGCTCAGAAGTTTTATGCGATCACAGAAAATGCTGAAAATGTAAAAGGTAGAGAAATTGTCATGGATGGGTTTGTTTTAAAAGAAAAGAGTTCATCTCCTAATCAGCTGTTCATTGGGCGTTTTTTAATTACACACTGTGTTGCAGATGCGACAGTCATTGGATTTTTAGCGGAAACTGAAAAAGAAATCGCAATTTCAGAGGGAAGTTGGGTAATCTTAAAGGGGATTCTTGACGTGATCAAACATGGTAATGAAGATGTTCCAATCATACGAGTCAAGCAGTTAGATGTTATAGAAAAACCAAAAGAGCCTTATATTTATCCATAAAAAAGAGAAATGTTAATCCAGTCTATCGGTACCGGATCTGGAGTCCACTTATACTTTGTTCAAGAGACTGGATTACAACCTGAGTTAAGTTAATCCCTAAAACTGGATAAAAACTGCCTCAATAAAAACAGAGATGTAAATCATCATTTGATTTACATCTCTGTTTTTATTTTGCTATATAATAAATTCTCTTCGATAAAACTGAGCTCATCAATGATACTACTAATCCATTTTTTCATAACAGCTACTCTATGATTTCCCCTGTACCGCTAATCAATTTTAATTGATCATTCTCATAACCGACTTTATATTCTACTTTATATTTTTCAGTAACTACTTCTCCATCTTGACGTTCTTCTGCATGAATAATTGCAAAGACAGTTACTTTTTCTCCTTCTGTCCGCGTATAAATATCATCAATAATGACGGAACGAGTATTTAAGTATCCTTCTCTAAATTGCTCATAATTCGTATTTAATTGCCATGAATTTCCTAGCAATGAATAAGCATTTACGTAATCTTGTTGATCTATGCTTTCATAGAAATATTGTACGAGATAAGTCGCTATGCTTTCTATGGATGAAGCAATTTGCTCTTCATTGATCGAATATTCCATAGAAGGTAAAGAAGTCATTGGTGTTTCCGACCAACTTGTCACAAGAGGGAGAATATCGATAATTGGAATACTAAACCCAATCGTACCTACTTCGGTTGCGGCAGAATTAATCCCAATGACTTCCCCAGTTTTAATCAAAATAAGTGGTCCACCGCTATTGCCTGGTGCGATTGGTGCAGAAAATTGATAGGCATTTTCGTAATGATAATGATCAATTTCAAAGCTGCGATCAACCCCACTAATAATTCCAGTTGTGACCGTGTTTTGATAACCGAGCGGGCTCCCTAACGCGAGTACTTCATCACCTAACTCAGGAGGATAATCTTTTGCAAGTAGTAGAGGCTCAATGTCTTTTAATTCCGGCACACGGATGAGGGCGATGTCCGTGTCTGTACTCATTCCGATTACAGTTCCATCGTACTCCCTTGTGTCGGCCAACTTCACTTTTACCTCGTCTGTTCCTGCTACAACATGTGCGTTCGTGATAATATCGCCTTGATTGTTATAAATGAAACCTGAACCGACTGAGCCGGTCCTTTCAACTTCAATCATAACAACCGATTTTTGAGATTGATGAATAATCTCTTTTACACTTTTCTCGTCAGTATCTTCTCTAGACGCATCCATCTCAGTTAGTATTGAGGACTCGATATGAAGCTGAGCTGGAACCCAGTCAGAGATAAAGAAAAATGCGACAACACCAAGTACCCAAATGAGAGTAGTTGATAAGATACTAGCTAACCATTTACTGTTCATTTGTTAAACCATCCTTTAGTAAATCTGCCAAGTAATACTTTCAACAGTAACACTTAATTCTTCAAATATGCCATAGTAAGAATGACTAAAACGCCCTGTCTCTCCAGGGGCTAGTTCATATGGATAAACAGAAGTTACCGTTTCCGTTACTAGTTCTTCGTCTTCGTCAAAGATAGAGTAATGGATGTCGATTGAATAAATAGTTGTTGTTCCATTATTTATAACATCACCAAATAAATAAACGTCTCCAAACTCATCTAGTTCAATATCAATCGAAGTGATTTCCACTGCCTCGGTACGGTTTTTTAGATCTTCTTTTGCGGCTGCAACCATCGCTGCTTCAAGGCGGTTTTGTTCGGCATGTTCAAAAGCTAGTTTTTCATCATTTACTCTATCAATAAACGATAAAAGCTTTGCATCATTGATCGCATATTGAAGTCCTGTTTCTAAGGCATAGAGTGCTTTTGAAAACTCATGCTTTTGCAAATGCATTTCTGCTTTCTCGTATGAAATTTGGACAATTTTATTTAAGATTTGTTGTTTTATTTTTTCCGCTTCTTCACCGTTAAAAGAAGAAAGGCTAGATAGTTTCTGTCCTAGTTCTGCAACGGTTTCAAGTTCATTTAATTCCATTTTAGCTTCAGCTACCGTTAAGTTGACCTCGGTATTCTCCAAGCGTAATTGAATTGGTTGGAGTAAGGGAAGATAATAATTAGTCTCATGCATATGTTCTTTTAAATTCTTTATGTGTAGAGACGCCTGAATGACTTGATTTAATTGAATTAAGTCATCAATCTCATGTAACTTCTGTTCATATTGGAGGGCTAACTTAACGATATCTCGATACTGTTGAAACATCGTCATGTCTCTTAATTCAAGTGCTTCTGTTATTTTCTTTTCCGCTTGTTTATATTCACCTGAAGAAAAGTTAGATTCAATTTTCTGATTTAATGAAGCTACCCGATTATTAATTGATGCTTCATAGTAGTAATATGAAATCAGTACGATCGTAACGCAAAGGGTACTTAATATGGGAAGAAGCCATAAAGTTAGTGTTTTATTTTTTTTGCTTTGTTGTTTTTTAGGTGGGAGAGAAGAAGAGTTAGAGTTGTCTTCAGTAGTTGCACTAACTTCGTCTAGGCCTTCCATAAATGCTGTCCCACACTTCGGACAATATCTTTCGGTGTCTAAACGTTTATTCCCACACGAGTGACAAAACATGATTGTTACCAGCCTTCCTAAATAAAAATACACATAGTGACATTATAGTACAAAATACGAGTGATTCTAATAGACCAATAGTATCAACAAAAACTTAACAAAGCTTTAAAACTATTAACAAGTTATTTAGTATATATTATTAATTGGGAGGTGACAAACCTAAATTATATCCAAATTAATAAGAGAATAACGAACGATCTTCACAATTAAACATGTTTTAAGTTCCCACTATAATGAAGTAAGTCCTCAATAATTTTTTCTCCAATTTTGGGCTGTACCGCCCTTATCTCTAACCTATCCGTTGATAAAAATCATTTACTTAAAATCGTCTAAAAGAACAAAAAATAATGAGACTTCTCTGTTCATCACGTAATATTGACTATAAGAGCTGAATGATGTAACAAAAGGTCTGGTATACTAGGAAAATGAAACTAATCATTGTGGAGGCATTTGAATGGCAGATATTAAATATGAAATTGAGAAAAGTCTGGGAGTATTATCAGAAAATGCAAAAGGATGGAAAAAAGAATTGAATTTAGTTAGCTGGAATGGTCGGGAAGCAAAGTTTGACCTACGTGATTGGGATGCGAATCATGAAAAGATGGGTAAAGGACTCACTTTATCAAAGGAAGAAGTAATTGAATTAAAATCTATACTTAATCAGCTTGATGTATAAACTAAAAAGTCAATGCTGCGGGAAGTAGAGTACATTGCAAAATACCTATGTTAAAAAGTGACTGCAAACGAGATGCAATGTTTGTAAATATGCTGAGTGAGTAAAAAAATAAGCTAGTGTTTAAACAGGTGTTTACGTATCAAATAAGCACCTGTTTTTTCTATTTTATTGAGATTTGATCATTTTTCTGATAATAATATATATTAGGAAAATTAAAAGTCAGCTTGAAAGAGGTGGAAAATGGAACTTGCTGAACAGAAAGAACATATAACGGTGAAAAATGAGAGGTTACTTTATGTCGGATTATTCATTAATGTACTTATTATCGTTATGAATACAACGATGTTTAATGTAGCGATACCTGAGATTATCATTCATTTTTCACTCACCCCGTCATCAGCATCGTGGATCGTAACAAGTTATTCGGTTGTATTTGCAGTGGGAACGGTGTTGTATAGTAAGCTTTCTCAACAAAAGTCGATATCTACACTATTCACGGTTGGACTTTCCTTGTTCGGAATTGGCTCGATTGCCGGCGTTCTAGCTGTAGACTATACAGTTTTATTGTTATCAAGAGTAATTCAAGCGTCAGGTGCTTGCTGTGTTGCTGCTCTAGGTATCGTCATTATATCGAGATATATCGCTATTGAACGGCGGGGGCGGGGAATGGGCGTTGTATCTGCTGCGTCTACATTAGGATTTGGTTTAGGTCCACTTATAGGCGGCATTATTACTCAATATTTAGGTTGGTCTTTTTTATTTATCATTAGTTTAGTTGGTGTGTTGACTTTACCGATTTATTTATACAATTTACCTAAAGAGCGATCAACGGCTCAGTCCATTGATTTTTTAGGACTAATCTATTTACTAATAGGAGTCATTTCCCTCCTTATTTTTATAACGACCAGTCAGTTTATTTTGTTGCTTGGCAGCTTATTCTTTGTTATCTTCTGGCTGCATATAAAAAAGGTGAGAAATCCATTGATACCACCCGACCTTTTAGCAAATAAAGTATTTATCTCAATTGCATTGATTGGATTCTTAATTTTCTTTATTAACTTTTCTCTCTTATTTTTAAGTCCATTACTTTTAGCAAAAGTATTCAATACCTCTAGTGCGATGATTGGAATGATTATATTCCCAGGTGCCATGTTATCTGCTATTCTTGCAATCTATATCGGCAGAATGATGGATCGAGTTGGTTCTACAATGATCATTGGACTGGGGATTAGCTTTTTACTTGTTTCAACAAGTTTATTCGCTTTCTTAAGTCATTTATCTTCTATAACGGTTATCTTTTTTTACCTTATTTCCAGTATAGGATTTTCATCCATTACGATGGGTTTACCTAATTACCTTTCTAATGATCTAAGTAGTGAAAAATTCGCTTCAAGTATAGGTGTTCTCCAACTATCTCAATTTATAGGGGGAGCTTTTGGAGTTTCGGTTTCAGGAAAACTATTAGAATTTCAGGTTTTTCAGACGATAGCCATACCATTTTGGAGTAGTGGTGACCAAGCATTTGGAATAAGCTTTTTCTTTTTATGTGTTCTATCCATTGTGGCATTAAGTATTTTTAGTTTTTTAAAGAATTTAACAAAAAATACGAACAATTAATAGTTGACTCAAAGGTATTGTATGTATTATTATTCTTTGGGTGATAAAAAATAGCAACTATTATTATATTGTTCGTATATCCTCAATGATATGGTTTGAGGGTCTCTAGATGGAACCGTAAAGTCCTAACTACGAACGGGAGTGCATGATACTACCCGTTTATAGTTAGGGCTTTTTTTCGTCTAGTCGTTATCAATATTGGAGGTCTAGGTTATGGAGAAGTTTTTTAATTTGAAAGAACGCGGGACAACTGTTAAAACGGAGTTCGTTGCTGGGATTACAACCTTTTTGACGATGGTTTATATCATTGTTGTTAACCCGGCCATTTTATCAGCTGCTGGAGTGCCGTTTGATCAAGTGTTTATGGCAACGATCATTGCAGCTGTTGTTGGGACACTTTATATGGGGCTTTTTGCAAAATATCCAATAGCAATTGCGCCAGGAATGGGGATGAATGCGTATTTTGCTAGTGTCGTTGCCACACATGGTGTTTCTTACCAAGTTGTATTTGGAACCGTTTTTCTAGCAGGGATTTTATTTGTTTTACTAACATTTTCTTCATTAAGAGAAGTACTAATTCGTGCGATTCCGAATTCGCTTAAATATGGAATTACTTCAGGTATCGGGTTATTTATTGCCTTTATTGGTTTGAAAATGGCGGGTATTGTCGTACCAAGTCCAGATACAATGGTCACATTCGGTGATTTACATCAGCCTATCACACTACTATCTATTTTTGGCTTGTTTTTAACATTAATATTAATGGCAAAAAAGATAAATGGTGCCCTTTTTATTGGAATGGTGATTACGGCTATTGTTGGACTATTTACTGGAATGCTTCAATTTGAAGGTGTCGTATCTGTACCCCCTGCTCCTGTATTCTTTGATTTAGATATTGCTGGAGTGTTTACCCACGGATTGTACACAGTTGTATTTGCCTTTTTGTTAGTTACGATTTTTGATACGACAGGGACGATGATTGGAGTAGCTGATCAAGCAGGATTAATGAAGGATGGAAAATTCCCTAGAGCGAAATCGGCTTTAATGGCAGATGCGTTATCAACGACAGTAGGTTCGACGTTTGGTACGAGCCCATCAAGTGCCTATATCGAATCGTCATCAGGTGTAGCAGCAGGTGGAAGAACAGGTTTAACATCAGTGGTTGTAGCGGTTTTATTTATCCTGGCTATGTTTTTCTCGCCAGCTATTGCAGCAATCTCGTCTTTACCAGCAATAACCGCTCCTGTACTCATTATTGTAGGTTGCTTCATGATGGAGGGCTTAGCTCGTATTGATTGGAAAACATTTGACGAAGCCTTTCCGGCGTTCGCGATTATTTTAACAATGCCGCTTACATCGAGTATTGCAACTGGAATTGCGATTGGCTTCATTACGTATCCATTAATGAAATTAGTGAGTGGAAAAGGAAAAGAAGTTCATCCTATTTTATATGTGTTTGGTGTCATCTTCATTCTACAAATGATTTTCTTCCCAGCACATTAACATAGTTTGCAGAGGCGTCTAGTACAAGGCGTCTCTTTTTAATTAACATAGTTAAATAGATATTTCGCTAAAAAATAAAACTTTTTTGTAAAGTTTTATTTTTTTTTTGCCTTTATATTTGAACAATTTTTATTTATCGAATATACTGTTTGTATAACTATTGTATAACTTTTGTGTGATTAGTAGTGGAGGTGTAAAATGGCTCAAAAGCATATTGGTGTTGTTGGAGCAGGGCCAGGAGGATTGGCTGTTGCGATGTTGCTCGTTAGTCAAGGATATAAAGTAACGGTGTTTGAGAAGCAGCCTTATGTAGGAGGAAGAACATCTTCATTTCAATTAGATGATTTTACATTTGACTTAGGACCAACTTTTTTAAGTATGCCGCACATATTAGAGGAGTTGTTTGATGCGGCAGGTAAAAAGCTCGAGGATTATCTTTCTCTAGTGGAGTTAGATCCAATGTATGAACTTAGGTTTTCGGACGTCATTTTCTCACCTTCTAAAAACGTTCATGAAACGAGAAAGAAAATAGAAGAACTGTTCCCAGGCAATGGTGAGGGGTATGAACGATTTATGAAGCAATCGGATAAGAAACTGGATGCACTTATGCCACTTCTTCAAAATCGACATAGCTCTTTATTGGATTATTTTCGATTAAGGACCTTAAGAGCATTGCCGCAGCTCTCATTGGGAAGGTCTTTATACGATGTACTTGGGGACTTCTTTTCAGACGAAAAACTCAAATTAGCGTTTACATTTCAATCTAAATATTTGGGAATGTCACCGTGGGAATGTCCAGGAGCGTTTAGTATTTTATCTTATATGGAACATAAGTATGGTGTGTTCCACCCAATAGGCGGGCTGAATCAAATTCCTAAGGCAATGGCTAAAGTCATTAAAGAATATGGAGGAGAGATAGTAACAGGTGTTGGAGTAAAAAAACTATTAACGAAAGATAGAGAAATAACCGGTGTTTTGTTAGAGGATGGGGAAAAGGTACATTGTGATGATGTCATTGTGAACGCCGATTTTGCTCATGCAATGACCCATTTATTAGATGATGGATTATTAAAGTCTTACTCAAAACAACAGTTAAAGAAAAAAGATTATTCTTGTTCTACGTTTATGTTGTATTTGGGAGTAAATAAAGAATTCAAATTACCACATCATACCATTGTTTTTTCAGAGGATTACAAAAAGAATGTAGAAGAAATTACAAATTCAAAGGTTCTTTCTAACAATCCTTCTATTTATATTCAAAATGCTTGTGTTACAGATCCAACTCTTGCACCAAAAGGGAAATCTGCACTTTATATATTAGCACCAGTTCCTAATAATACGAGTTTAATTGATTGGGAGAAACACAAAAGCGAGTTTCGACAACTCGTACTAGAGCAAATTGAAAGCCGTACCGAATTTAAAGGTCTGCAAGCGAACATCGAGGTGGAAAAGATGATTACACCTCTTCAATGGGAGAAAGACCTCTTCGTCTATGAAGGTGCAACATTTAATTTATCGCACCGCTTAAAACAAATGATGTATTTCCGTCCACATAATAAATTCCAAGAGTTAAAGAATTGCTGGCTGGTAGGTGGAGGAACTCATCCTGGAAGTGGCTTGCCGACGATTTTTGAATCAGCCCGTATAACTGCAAATAGTATTTTACAAGAAAATAAAACGATGACTGTTCATCCAACCTTTGAAGAACGAACAGGAATGAGGGGTGCCCAATGAAAACAGCAATAATTGGGGGCGGCGTTGGCGGCATGATTACTGCTCTTTATTTAAGCCAGGAAGGTCATGACGTTACCATTTTTGAGAAGAAAAAAAGACTAGGTGGCCGGTTGGCGTTTGTTGAACACGAAGGCTATAAAATAGATGAGGGACCAACGATCGTTCTGTTACCAGACATGATTTTTCAAGTTTTAGATGAAGTCGGTATCTGCAGAGATGAATTAGAGATGTTACGATGTGATCCTTTATATAAAATTTCATACCCAGATGGGTTTGAATTTTATAAATGGAGTGATGTAGAGAAACAACTTGCTGAGATTAGTGAGCGCTTTCCTGGTGAAGAAGGAAACTTTCAAAAATATATCACAGATATGGAAGAAAGGTTCCACCAAGGAAAACGAGCATTTTTAGATAGACCATTTATCAATAAACGAGATTTTTGGACATTTAATAACATGTCTATACTCTGGAAGTTAAAAGCCTATCAGTCTGTTCGAAAGCAGGTAAAAAGTTACTTTGATCATCCCAAACTCCAAGATGCATTCTCGTTTCAAACTCTTTATGTCGGTGGGGCACCGTTTCGTTCACCAGCCCTTTATTCACTCATTCCGTTTAGTGAACATTTCCATGGAGTGTGGTATGTGAAGGGGGGGTATGCTAGTATTGTTTCCTTGTTTGAAAAGAAGTTAAAGGAAAATGGTGTTAAAATTTTTACCGATCATCATGTTCAATCATTAAATATGGATAATGGGAACTGTCGGAGTATCAGTGTTAATGGAGAATGTCAGTCGTTTGACTGGGTAGTAATGAATGGTGATTACCCGATGATGGAGAAGCTCCTACCATCCCGTAAGAAAAAACAATCTTATACGTCTTCTTCATCTTGTCTATTAATCTATTTAGGACTAGATCGGGTCTATGAAAATAATACGGTTCATCAATATTTTATGACAGATAACTTTGAAGAACACATGAAGGATGTGTTTAATCTTAAACGTTTACCAGAAAAACCTTCTATATATACGTTTCACCCTTCAGTCGTTGACTCAACGTTGGCACCAGAAGGAAAAGGAGTTCTATATATCCTTGTTCCTGTTCCAGCAAATGAAGACATCGATTGGAGTAACATCGACGATTATGTAGAGAAGGTAATTACCGAAGTTGAAGATAGAGGGTTTGAAGGTCTAGGAGATGCGATTGTTTGGAAAAAAGTACGTACACCAAAAGACGCACTTATAGACGGATTATATCAAGGCGGAAGCTTTGGAATTGCGCCAACTCTTAAACAATCTGGAGTATTCCGCCCACAAGTAAAAATTGCCCCATATGAGAATGTGTTTGCAGTTGGTGCAAGTGTTCATCCTGGTGGAGGGATCCCTATCGTGATGCAAGGTGCGAAATTACTGGCTGAGCACTTACTGCACGAAGAACTTGTTCGTTCTTCATGAATGAGAGGAGGAACTATAATGAAGCAAATAGAAAAAGCTTATGAATCTTGTAGAGTCATCATAGAGAGTCATTCCAAATCGTTTGCCAAAGCTTTTAATGTACTTCCGAGTGAAAAACGAAAGGCAGTTTGGGCAGTCTATGCATTTTGTCGTCGTGTCGATGATATCGTAGACAACGGGGGCACGTTAGAGGAGCTTCATGCTTTTAAGACGGAGTTTGAGATATTTTTAAAAGGAAGCTTTTCAGTAAACGATGATATGTGGATAGCTCTAAATGATGTATTTCAACGCTACTCGATGGACACTGAACCTTTTTTTGATATGATCCGTGGACAAGAAATGGATTTTGAAGTTCATGACTATCAATCACTTGAGCAAGTAGAGCAGTATTCGTATTATGTAGCTAGTTCAGTAGGATTAATGTTATTACCCATCTTAGCCCCTAGTAATAATCTACATTTAAAAAGTGGTGCAATATCGTTAGGGCTTGCGATGCAGTTAACGAACATCTTAAGAGATGTTGGTGAAGATCTAGAACGTAGTAGAGTTTATATACCAGCTGATTTAATGGAAAAACATAACTACACAAAAGAAGAACTAATCAAAGGTGAAATCAACGATAATTTTATTGGTTTATGGGAAGATATTGCAACGAGGGCAGAACAATTGTATGATATCGCATTGCCAACAATAGAAGACTATCCTATGAATGCACGGTTTCCAGTAAAAGCTGCGTTACACTTTTATCGTCACATCCTACATTCGGTTAGAAAAAATAAGTATAATTGCTTTACAACGAGAGCTTATGTTTCAGATGTAGAGAAAAGGCAACTACTAAAGCAAATAATGACGACACAAGAAGCATTAGCATAACTAACACCCCGTCAAAAGAGATGATTGACGGGGTGTTGCTTTATTTATCGTGATTAATGATCAAGTTCGCAACGTTTTGCCCACTTATAACGACCATAGGTGAACCTCCACCAGGATGAGTCGAGCCGCCAACAAAATAAAGATTAGCAATATCTCTTGAACGATTGGGTGTTCTGAAAAAAGCATCCATTTTTCGATTGGAAGCTCTCCCGTATAACGCCCCGCGGAACGCATTGTACTCTTGTTTAATCGATTGTGGAGTAATCAGCTGTTCATATTCAATGTGAGGGCGGATATTTAATCCAGCTCGAGATAACTTTTGATATATTAATTCTTTGTAGTATTCGTAATCTTCATTTGTTGTACCATCTCTTGATAAAGAAGGTGCATTGACAAGAATGAATAAATTATCGCCCTTTGGTGACATTGAAAAATCAGTATAAGAAGAGTTACATATATAAATAGAAGGATCTTTTGGTAATTGCTTCTTAACTAACAGCTCGTTAAATTCTTCTTGGTAATTTTGACTAAAATACACTTGATGATGGATCAGGTCTTTCATACGAGTGTTAAGTCCGATCAGAAGAACATACGCAGAAATGGATGGCTCCACTTTTTGTATCCTATCATTTGCAAAGCGTGGACGGTCGTTTTCATCAATAAGCTGAGGAAGTGACGCTAATAAATCTCCATTTAATATGACTTCATCAGTTTCTATGGTCTCCCCGTTTGCTAATTTAATAGAAGTTGCAACTCGATTATCTATGTTAATTTTACTAACTTCTTGATTAAGATAAATTTGAACCCCTAGTTCTCTTGCTCGTTTAGCGAGTCCTTCTGCAATCGTGGCATTTCCGCCAGATGTATAGTATACACCATCTATTAGTTCTAAATGAGCAATCATTGAAAACGTGGCGGGGGTCAAGTAGGGTGACGAACCGATGTAAGTTGCGTAACGATTAAAAGATTGAAGAACCCTAGAATCCTTAAAATAACGACGGTGAAAGTGATCTAAACTTTCAAAAGGCCTTACACTAAGGAACGCTTTGCCTAAACTTGGCGATAAATATTCAGTTAAAGAAGAAAATGTTCTAGGTAAAAAATGAGTTTGTGAGAGTTCGTATAGACGAGTCACTTCTTTTAGATACATTTTATAATGGTTTGATCCAAATACATCCATCTTATTTAGTTGTGAAATCATCAAGTCTGCATCTGTTGAGAAAGAGAACGTTGAGCCGTCTGTAAAATGATTGTTTGTATGTATATCAAGCTTTTGAAATTGAAAATAGTCTTCTGACTTCTGATCCGTTTGTTCGATAATGCCTTTGAACACGGAAGGCATAGTAATTGTATTAGGACCAAAGTCAAATGTGTATCCATCAGATTGAATACGTTTTAGTTTTCCTCCAACATGTGTATTTTTATCAAAGAGAGTGACTTCATATCCACTGAAAGCTAGAAGGTTGGCTGCTGCCAGCCCTCCCAACCCACCACCTATAATGACAACTTTTCTCATGTATAGCTACGACCTTTCCAGCGATAGCCCTTTTTTTGAACACTTAAAAAAGCAGAGTAGATTAATAGAATAATAATAACCATAGCCGAAAAGGGCATCCAAAGAAACTGCAAGTTTCGTTGTTGGGTTTTCCAATCGACAAATCCCCTGTGAACAAGCATGATCATGTAAGGGATCAAATAAAACAATTGGTTTGTTAAAATACCTAGGATTGCGAAAATAAAAGGCATGAAAAAAAATATACTATAAAAGATGATAATCAAGGAAGCGAGTGGAATAGAACGACCTAACCCAACGAAAATATTTTTGGCAAAACCATTCCAAACTTCTTTGTTTGTTTCGTACATATAACAAGACACGTCTTCGGTTAGGTTAGCGAGTAATACACGATAGCCCTTTTGTTTTACATGACGTGCTAAATGAACATCTTCGACAATGGAAGATGCTACAGAACTGTGTCCACCGACCTTATGGTAGACCTCTTTTCGAAAACACATAAAGGCCCCATGTGCAGCCGTAAAAGAAGATAATGTTGTTCGATTTGCAATAAATATTGGAAGGTGAAAAAACACAATAAAATGTTGCATAGGAACTAATATTTTACTTAATAGTGTTGAAGTTGGGAATTTAGGAAACCCCGTTAATAAGCCTGCATCATACACTTTCATAGTTGAAATGGTCTTCTCAATAATAGTTGGACTGACTTCGACATCAGCATCAAGAAATAGTAAGAATTCTCCTTTAGCAAATTCTCCAAGTTGTTTACAAGCGTGTACTTTACCTGCCCAACCTTTCAGTAGTGGGGCACCTTTAATTACTTTGAAGTTTTTATGTTTTTCTGTAAGCTCCATGAGCATTTTATACGTGTTGTCAGTGGACTGATCATCGAGAAAGATCACTTCAATTTCTTCATAAGTAAGGGAATTTAAACTTCCTACTAATCTCTTAATATTTCGCTCTTCATTTCGTAACGGAATTAAAATCGAAACAAGAGGAGGCGAGGAGTGGGCTAAGTATACATTTTGCTTTAGTTTTGGCATAAACATGGAGTTTATTATCGTCCATATCAAAAAGATGAGATGGGTAATCGCATAATAAAACATATATGTTCACCGCTTTCCTTTTTTTAAGGTAATAAAAAGTTCACTAACCGTTCGTTTCCCCGTTAATAAGACATTATACTGATTGGTTAAATGGTGAATAACGTCATGTCGTTGTTGATCAAGTTGTTTTGTGACAATCGCTTCTAACAATGTTGTTAATTGCTTTCTTGAATTCGTTTTTCCGGAGAAAACGAGGTTTCTCCCGACATGGATATATAAGTAAGGCAATTGCTGACCGCTAAACGTATAGTAATAGGTAATCGGCACCACTTGAACGGTTGGAACTTTTTCAATCAGAAAAGCAGCGCCATCTTTAAATGACAGAGGTCTCTTTTCCAAATGTTCTTCCGTTCCTTGAGGAAACATCCAAATGCCTTTGTTTTGTAATAATAGTTGTTCAGCATATCGTAAGGAGGAAACCATTGCTTTAACACTTTGAAGGTTAATAGAAAAAGCACCAAGTTTTTTAAAGAAAGGATAGGCGACTAAACCTTTTTCTTCCATCATCGCGTAGCTGTCTATAGAAAAAAGGGTCTTTGCTAAGTGAAAAGAAATCAATCCGTCCCACCATGAACTATGGTTTAACAGAAAAAGGGTTGGTTTTGCCGGGTTAATGGCTGAGTCATTACGTAACTTAATTTGGGAAAATGATTTCTTTATTAGTTTTTTATTGTATTGATAGAATAGTGCTTCAAATAACATGCTTTTTTGGGCTTCAATCATTCTTCTGTGCTCCTCTCGTCAAAAAATAGATTACGAGTAATTTAGCCATCAGGATCAATGGTAAAAATGCAGCCATCCAAAGCTTTGCAGTTAAAGCTATGACAACAAACATGATGATAATTTGTGCATAGAGTAAAACCATCCGAAATTCCCACGGTTTAATCGATTTGTTATTCCATACATGTTTTAAATGAAACAAAAGGAACAAAAAGACATGGAGAATAAAAGAAATAATAAACCAACCTACAAAATTTGAAAAAGGTACGCCATAATAGCCTCCGTCACTCATCCAAACCCAGTACTGCTTGACTTGATAAGCAACAGGATCAATTGCTAAATCCATAATGACAGCTGCTATTGCTCCGAGCAAAGGGTAGACAAGCAGAACGAGGGATCTGTATGGGATCGATTGAACGACCCCTTTTGCGATAACATGGGTTGTCGCCATTACCATGAGCCAGGCAAAGCCAATGGTAAGCGGAACATTCAAAAGGTGAACACCAAAATCAGGCTCGTAATAGTAATCTCCGAAAAATAGTCCATATTCTACACCAAGACTTTCAGCGCCAATTGTAAATACAAAGATAACGACAATTGCCGACCAACCTAATGGAGAACCATATTGAACGATGAAATATATGCCTCCAAGTATGCCTGCAAGAATTAGAAATACTGCGTTGGCCCACTCAAGCCATGGCGGTAGAAGGTCAAAAGATAATAAAATAATTCCGATCACGTACCAAAAAATAAATAACCTGTAAGTAAATTCTTCTGTCTTCATATAAACCACCTATAATCTTAAAGTTTGACGAACTAAAGCTTGAACCACAAACACATCATATTAGCATGTGGCACTCAGATCATGTTACTTGTAATTTATTATATAACTTTTGTATAACCTTTGTATATTATAAAGGTAAAAAAAAGAGATAGGTTTTTTAAACCTACCTCTTAAACGTATTATGCGGCTTGCTTTTCATTCTCAGGTTGACTTTGAATAGTTGACTTTGAAACTTTGTAATGACAATAAATAAAGAATAAAGCAATTAAGATATAGCCAATCGTAAAGTCCTGAGCGGCATTGATTGTTATAGATGGAGCATGCATTAATCCAACGAAGGAGAATAATGCTGCAACGAAAGCGAAAATCGTTGCTTTAATATAATGGCGATCGATAATAAATACAGTGATAGCTCCTAAGATAATTCCAGTGAACATTGCACCTTGTCCGAGCGGTACAATTCCTTGAGAAAGATTAGCTACGACCTCACCAGCTGCATTGTTAAAACGTGTCATAATGTAGTTGGCAAGGTAAGGTAACATAGCCACCGCAACTGCTGGATAATACTTTGGAGCATTGGACTGATAGGCTGTTGCTATCATTGATACACCGACAAATACAAGAATAGGAGCAATTGCTGAGACAGGGATAATGGACGAAATGGCTGCAATTAATCCAAACATAGCAGCAAAGAAAAACACAATTGCATTTAAGATACTATAGCCGCGACCAGCGCCCATCCACTTTGATCCTACTGTCGCGATATAAACGGTTGTTGGAAAAGGTCCGCCAAAGATAGCCCCAAGCATCGTTCCAGCTCCATCGACAGCTTGACATTCGCGCACATCATAACTGTCACCGGCAGCACTCATCGCATCGACATTATTCATTGTTTCAATCGCATTATAAATCGTAATTGGTAAAATAACTGCAAGAAGCCCAATAAAAGTCGTAAATAATAATCCAATTCCTTCAAATGGTGCTAATGTTGGCAAAATTGGATAAAAACTGATATTTGCTAAACCTTCACTAATTTTACTAGTATCAGAGTATCCAATTGTAAAGGCTAAGACTGTACCAATAATAATGGCAAATAAAGAAGAAGGAATATTGAATGGCATTGCAAGCTTACCGATAATACCTACAAGAATAATTGCTAAAACAACTAGTCCGACAACTGGCATTTGGAACGTTCTAAATAACATCTCACCAGCAATAAATGTTAGTGCTACGCCTGCAAGCGCACCGAGCATTGCGGGACGAGGAATGTTATTTCGAATCCAGTTTCCAGAAAAACTAATCATGACTTCAAGTAAACCGCTCAGAAATGCAGCAGCTAAAGCAATTTTCCAAGCAAGTTCAGGGTCTCCAGTAATCGCATTAGTTGGTAGTAAAATACCGAAAAGGAATACGGCCATCACGGGGGTGCTAATTCCATACGATAAAGCAGTTACATCTGTTCTTCCTTCTTTTTGTGCTAGTCGATTTGCTGAAAATGCGTAGTACAAGTTACCGACAATAACGGCTACTGCAGCACCGGGAATTACTTTTCCAAACACGATACTCGCTGGGAAACCTGCTGCAAGCAATGTAATTGTAATCAGAACAAAGTTTGCTAAGTTGTTTTGAAACAGTGAAAAAAATGCATCTGTATCTTCTTTTTTATACCAAGGATAGTTGACTGATTTTGTTGACATTGTATGTTCTCCCTTTTTATATGAGCACCGTTTCATCAACGAAACGAACTTCATTGTTTTTTAATGACTCGATTCTAGCTAAGGACTCTACTTTGTATCCTGCGTCTAATAGAACTTGACGCCCAGGTTGGAAGGATTTTTCAATTACTATTCCAATTCCTGAAACGGTTGCTCCTGCTTGTTCTACGATTTGAGCCAGTCCAAGCGCCGCTTGACCGTTTGCTAGGAAATCATCAATGATTAGCACTCGATCGTTTTCCTTAATAAAATCTTTTGACACTGTAATCGTATTCGTTTCCTGTTTCGTAAACGAGTAAACATCAGCCGTGTAAACATTGTCATTCATCGTCAATGACTTTTTCTTCCTTGCAAATACAAGTTCAACTCCAAGCTCTAATGCAGTTGTAAAGGCTGGAGCAATACCTGAAGATTCGATCGTTAGAACTTTTGTAATGGGCTCTTCATTTCGAAACCTCTTAACAAATTCTTTACCCATTTCTAAAGATAGGAAAGGGTTAATTTGATGGTTTAGAAAAGAGTCTACTTTTAATACCCCATCTGATAATACGATTCCTTTACTTAATATTTCTTCTTTAAGCAATTTCATTTGATGTCCTCCTCAATACTTAGCGACTTCTTAAAATAGATAAAAAACCCGAATATCAGTCCACTATGCTTCGAGTGAATACTGACATTCGGGTTATTATTTCCGTAACAAAAGCAAACCATTATTTGTAGAAAACATAGTAGGTTACGTTTTGAAGTCATATGTTCACTCGTAGTCGAATCGTTTACGGCAATTCGGTAGAAACTTTTGGGCCATATTCCCAATAATTATACGAGTTTATTTTATTTGATCTGTTGATGAAGTGATTATAGCACAATCATTTTTTATATGTAAGATGATTTTCGGAATTTAACGAACTTTTTTTGTTTTTTATCAATCTTTATTCGTGTTTTGGTTAATATTTGTAAAGTGAACGTTTGAATTGTTTGTGAATTAAAAAAATTTAATGTGTATTCTGTTGTTTTATTTCTATAAATTAGGGAACATTACAAAATGTTAGAACTAGAGTAGTAATGCTTTGACAAAATTTATATTTACGATTACTCTTAGTTGTATATACAAGTTGAGGTGATTAAATATGTTAAAAAAATTATTCGGACTAGACAAGAAAAAAGAAATACCAACTGAAGAAGCGTTACATTCTCCTATGAATGGTACATATGTAAAAGTTGAAGATGTACCAGATCCGACATTTGCCCAAAAGATGATTGGAGACGGTTTTGCAGTTGAACCTAGTAATGGGGAAGTTGTTTCACCTGTTGAAGGAGAGATTATCCAAGTCTTTCCTACAAAACATGCGATTGGTATCCGTTCATTGAGCGGGGCAGAGGTACTTATTCATATTGGGATAGAAACTGTCAATATGAAAGGTGAAGGATTCGAAGTCTTCGTAAAAGAAGGAGATAAAGTACAAGTTGGTACAAAATTAGTTGAGTTTTCTCTTGATTTAATAAAAGAAAAAGCGGCTAGTACAATTACTCCAATTGTTATAACGAATGCGGATCAATTACAATCAATGAAGCTAGAGCAAGTGAGCGAAGTGGTTGCCGGAAAGACTCCAATTGCCACCTTCTCAATGAAAGCAGAATAAACCCGATTTGATAAAAGACTAACTCGATTAATGTGAGGTGCTGTAACGACAAGCACCAAAATCATATTTGAGTTAGTCTTTTTATTTACGTACTATTTTTAGAAAACTTTAATAATTGTGACTTGGTCATAATATGTATAGGAATAAAAAGGGAGGGATGATGATTGGAAATACAAATTTAAAATTTAACTTTAGTGAAAAAGCGCTTAATTGGGTGAAAAAAGAAGGTAACGTTTTGAGTATTGACCTATTTGAAAGCGCCACCAAATGTTGTGTAGGAAGTGTTCAAGAGCTACAAGTCCGTTTGAAAGAGCCATCAAATCCTGCTCGGTATTCTTTTTACCAACACGATGGAATTCATATATTTGTTGAAAAAAGTTTAGTTTTTAAAAATAATCAACTCGATTTTCAACTATCTAAAATTCCTTTCTTTAAGGGGATTACCGTTTCAGGGTTAAAACGGTTTTAGGAGGAGTGTCTTTGAGTGTAACGATTTCCAAAAGTTATCTTGATCAGTTAATAGAGAAATATAGTCGTCATTTTAATGTATACCAAAACAAAAAGCTCGGTTGTATTCCACTTTCGTTTTATGCGGAGTACAAAAGGCGCGATGAAAAGTATTTCATGTCCAAGTCGATTCCAATTTGGGGGGTGGATAATCAGCAATATGTATTTGTGTGGGAGAAAGAAACAAAGGTGAAGAAGGATGATGTTCAAATGTTTGCGACAGAGTTATTAACGAATAGTAAATCGTATGTTCCTTCTCATAGTGAACATATGTCTTCTATTCTTGTTGGCGTTATTATAACGAACCAGCCTTTAGAAAAAGAGGTTATGAAGGAGGTGAAAAAACAACGGAAACTTAAGTTTCTTAAACTAGGTATGAATGGGTGGATCGAATGTTATGTAGGTCTCGTGCAGGTAGAACAGAGAGAAGTGTATGTCCATAGGAAAGGGAGAGAGTACATGCAGCACTTTATAGTCGACTAAAGGGGGAAAATAAGACATGAATTTACTTACACTGTTATTAATATCTGGTCTTATTCTGCTTATTGCTTATTTTACGTATGGTAGATTTCTAGAGAGACAAATGAAAGTAGACCCGAATCGAAAAACACCGGCGAATGAATTGTATGATGGTGTGGATTATGTTCCAGCGAAAAAACCGGTTTTACTTGGGCACCATTTTGCTACGATCGCGGGTGGTGGACCTATAGTGGGACCCATTACTGCTGCCTTCTTTGGTTGGTTACCTGCTGTACTTTGGATCCTTATAGGAAGTATTTTTATTGGTGGTGTTCATGACTATACATCGTTACAAGCTTCCGTTCGTCACAAGGCTAAATCAATCGGGGAAATTATACGTGAATATATTGGAAAACGAGGCCAAGTCTTATTTCTGATCTTTTCGATCGCCACATTAATATTAATTGTTGGTGTGTTTATTATACTTGTTGCGAATACGTTTGTAGCCGTACCACAAGCTGCTACAGCCTCTGTACTATTTGTCGGTGTGGCACTCGTATTTGGTTTTATTATTAATCAAATTCGTTTAAGTTTACCGATTGCAAGTATTTTAGGTGTCGTTGCCATGTTATTTAGCGTGTGGGTAGGTATTTCCTTTCCGCTCGAATTAAGTGCTGTAACATGGTCTTTTATTCTATTAATCTATGCTTATATCGCATCTATTCTCCCTGTATGGGTATTGCTACAACCTCGTGACTATTTAAATGCTTTCCTATTATATGGGATGATTGCGGGAGCAACACTTGGGATTATTCTTGCAGCACCTACGATACAACTTCCAGCTTATACTGGATTTAACCATGAAACGTTAGGTTTCCTATTCCCGATTTTATTTATTACTATCGCTTGTGGCGCCATCTCGGGGTTTCATTCGCTCGTCTCCTCAGGAACGACAGCTAAACAGTTAGATAATGAGAAGAACGGTAAGTTTATCGCTTATGGATCAATGTTGCTAGAAGCTTTTTTAGCGATTATCGCAATCGGTGCTGTTGCTTATTTAACACAAGCAGATTTTGCTGCTAGAATGGCCGAATTAGGAGGGCCAATCGGTACATTCGCAGCTGGTATTGGTTACTTTATGTCGCATTGGGGTATCGATCTAACAGTGGCTACGACATTTACAGCGCTAACTGCCTCCGCATTTTTATTAACGACATTAGACTCTGCAACACGTCTAATGAGATATGCTATTCAAGAGTTAGGTGAAGAACATATACCAGCAGTGAAAAATAACCATGTTGCTACAATTGCAGGTTTAATCGGTGCAGGTGCTTTAGCGTTGTCTGGAACATGGGAAAGAGTTTGGCCATTATTTGGTTCAGCAAACCAAATGCTTGGTGCATTAGCATTATTAGCTGTATCTGTATGGTTAATAAAAATTGGTGCAAAAGCCTATTACGTTGTCATTCCGATGTTCTTTATGTTTGTCGTAACCGTGTCAGCGCTCGGTGTGCTCATGTACAATAACTTTATATCTCAGAACTGGCTGCTGTTTGGTTCAGGCTTAGTTTTATTTATATTATGTATCTTCCTGGGAATAGAAGGTTGGCGTTCGATTGGTAAGCGAACGAAAACATCTTAGGTAGTGTTTCAGGCTCCTTTTTCAAAAAAAGGAGCCTGAATATTGAGATAACACTATACATATGTTTCTACAATTGTGTATACTTGAATAGTGAACATACTGAGCGTACGCTCAATTACAACATTTACTGCATACTTAAGTATTTTTTTAATTGAAAGCGCTGTTAAAGGCGTGTGAAATTACCGTTTCACACGCTGAACCCAGAATCAACGGATATCAACAGTATAATCTAACACAGCTTAATTGAAAAATGTAAAGTACGGAAGGGAGAGCGATCCTAATGATTAATCAAGAAGTAGTGATTATAAGCGCTGTCAGAACACCGGTTGGAAGTTTTGGAGGTAGTTTAAAAGGCGTTAAGGCAACTAAACTAGGGGCAACTGTTATTAAGGCTGCTCTAGAACGAGCAGGAGTTGCTGCAGATCAAGTAGATGAGGTTATTATGGGGAATGTCCTTCAAGCAGGTTTAGGACAAAATCCAGCAAGACAAGCAGCCATTGAAGCTGGCTTACCGCAACACACTCCTTCAATGACGATCAATAAAGTGTGTGGATCAGGTCTAAAAGCCGTTCATTTAGCAACACAAGCAATTCTTTCTGGCGATGCGGATGTAGTTATTGCCGGTGGTATGGAAAATATGAGCCAGTCTCCTTATTTATCAATGGGAGCAAGAGATGGGTTTAGAATGGGTGACCAAAAGCTGATTGATAGCATGGTCCATGATGGCTTAACGTGTGCTTTCAATGATTATCATATGGGTGTTACAGCAGAAAATTTATGTGATAAGTACGAATTGACACGTGAAGAACAAGATGAGTTTGCAGCTTGGAGCCAAGAAAAAGCAGCTAAAGCTATTGCAGAAGGTAAATTCAAGGATGAAATCGTTTCTGTTGAAATACCACAACGCAAAGGCGATCCAATTGTATTTGATACAGATGAGTATGTAAAAGCGGGTACAACGGCTGAAAAGCTAGCTAAACTTCGCCCGGCATTCAAAAAGGATGGAAGTGTTACAGCTGGTAATGCATCCGGACTAAATGATGGTGCTGCAGCTGTAATCGTTATGAGCCGTAAAAAAGCCGAAGAACTAGGTGTAACTCCATTGGCGGTTATTCGTGGAAACGCAAGTGCAGCAGTGGATCCAAGTATTATGGGAATCGGTCCAGTGCCTGCAACGAAAAAAGCATTAGAAAAAGCAGGTCTAAGCTTATCTGATGTAAACTTAATCGAAGCAAATGAAGCTTTTGCAGCGCAAGCATTAGCTGTAGGTCGTGAGTTAGAATTCTCTAAAGAAATTCTAAACGTAAATGGTGGTGCGATTGCATTAGGGCATCCAATTGGGGCAAGTGGTGCCCGTATTCTTGTATCACTACTTCATGAATTAAAACGTCGCGACGGCCAATACGGACTTGCTACATTATGTATCGGTGGCGGTCAAGGTGTAGCCACAGTCGTTGAAAAAGCATAATAATAAAAGGTAAAAGCGTAATAGACTTGTGGTCTATTACGCTTTTAATTTATAAGTTAGTTCTAATTTTAAGAAAGCACATATATCATTTCTCAACTATTATTTATAAATATTTATGCATATCCATAAGGTTAAAGGAATAATAAAAACTAACTGAAAATTTCGAACGTTACATAGTCTTTTGCGCGTTGATGTGTTATACTTTATTGCAATAATCTGATAAATTTTAAATTTGATTTGAGTATTTTAGTAGAGAGTAATGCTAGGAGAGTGGGGAGTATAAAATGAGTAGCCAAAATGTGTTCTTATATGACACAACACTTAGAGATGGCACACAAGGTGAGGGAGTAAGTCTTTCTGTCGATGACAAATTAAAGATTGCTAAGAAGCTAGATGAATTGGGGATTCACTACATAGAGGGTGGTTGGCCTGGTAGTAATCCAAAGGATATGAATTTCTTTAAAAAAGTGAAAGATCTAGAGCTAGAGAATGCCAAGATTACAGCGTTTGGAAGCACCCGTCGTATGGGAGTTACGGCAGATCAAGATCAAAACTTACAACGCATTTTAGAAAGTGGTGTATGTTCTGTTGCAATCTTTGGAAAGACATGGGACTTTCAAGTCACTCACGCATTGCAAACGACGCTAGAAGAGAATTTGGACATGATTTACGATTCAGTAAAGTTTCTAAAAGAGAATGGGTTGGAGGTCATTTTTGATGCGGAGCATTTTTTTGATGGTTATAAGAGGAATGCTGACTACGCCATTCAAGCGATAAAAAAGGCAGAAGCAGCTGGTGCTGACTGTGTAGCACTTTGTGATACGAATGGAGGTTCTCTTCCTCATGAAGTGATTTCAATCGTAGAACACGTCGTAAAAGAACTATCGATTCAAGTGGGTATCCATTGTCATAATGATGGAGAATTAGCCGTTGCAAACACAGTCGCTGCAGTTCAAGCGGGGGCAACTCATGTGCAAGGTACAATTAATGGCTACGGTGAGCGGTGTGGAAATGTAAACCTTATTTCGGTTATTCCTAATTTACAGCTAAAGATGGGGTATTCCTGTATTGAACCACATCAGTTGGTAAACCTGACATCGGTCTCAAAGTATGTGCATGAAATTGCAAACCAGATCCCACCGAGTAACCAGCCTTTTGTTGGAAAAAGTGCTTTTGCTCATAAAGGTGGTATGCATGTTAGTGCTGTATTAAAACATCCTGAAACGTATGAACATATTGAGCCAGAAGCTATTGGTAATAAAAGAAGAGTACTAGTTTCTGAACTATCCGGACAAAGTAATGTTCTTTTTAAAGCGAAAGAATGGAATCTAGATTTAGATAAAAATAATCCTGCAACTAAGCAAATTATAGAACAAATCAAAGAGTTAGAGCTTAATGGTTACCAGTATGAAGCAGCTGAAGCCTCCTTTGAGCTAGTTGTTAAAAAAGGACTTGGTGAACATCTAGAGTTTTTTAAACTCGATCATTTTAAAATTTTTATTGAAAACAATGCAGATCAATCCTTTACAACCGAAGCAGTCGTTAAGTTAGTTGTAAACAACCAAGAAGTATTAACCGCTGCAGAAGGAAATGGTCCTGTAAACGCGCTCGACCATGCCTTACGAAAAGCGCTTGAACAATTTTATCCTTGTATTAATAAGATGTACTTATCAGACTATAAAGTTCGTGTCTTAGATGAAACAGATGCTACAGCATCTCGGGTACGAGTTCTTATTGAGTCTTCAGATGGGACCGAGAAGTGGAGCACGATTGGTGTCTCGGGTAATATCATTAAAGCGAGTTGGTATGCATTAGTCGATAGCGTTCAATATTTCTTGGTGAAACAAGAGGATCAGTTAGAAGTAGTTAACCAACCTAAAACAGAATCTACCATTGGTGTTAGTAACCATTAATCATTGCTACTACTATATAAACCTGATAAAATATAAATTATCATAATATTATGTTATTATCATCACTTAAGATTTAAAGGAGAGTTTAGAATGAGTAAAGCAGAGATGAGAACAGTAGAGAAAAACGAAAAAGGGTATTTTGGGGAGTTTGGCGGAAGTTTCGTTCCACCACAATTAAACGCAGTGTTAGAGCGTTTAGATGAAAATTTTAATAAGTACAAAGAAGATCCTGAATTTGTAGAGGAATACTTGTACTATTTAAAAGAATATGTCGGTAGAGAAAATCCATTAACTCTAGCTGAAAGGTTAACTGAGAAATGTGGCGGTGCAAAAATTTATTTAAAACGAGAAGATTTAAACCATACAGGTGCCCATAAAATTAACAATGTAATCGGGCAAATTTTGTTAGCTAAAAAAATGGGTGCTCACCGCATCATCGCTGAAACTGGGGCTGGACAGCATGGCGTAGCAACTGCTACGGCATGTGCAATGCTGGGCATGGAATGTATCATTTACATGGGGGCTGAAGACACTCGTCGCCAGGAGTTAAATGTATTTCGTATGGAACTGTTAGGAGCAACGGTTGTCCCTGTTCATAAAGGTCAAGGGCGATTGAAAGATGCTGTTGATGAAGCATTAAATGACCTTGTTGAAAACTACGAGAACACGTTTTATCTTCTTGGATCTGCAGTTGGGCCACATCCATTCCCGACGATGGTTCATCATTTTCAGTCGATCATTAGTAAAGAATCGAAACGCCAGATTCTTGAAAAGGAAGGGAAATTGCCCAACGTTGTCGTTGCTTGTGTGGGTGGAGGAAGTAATGCCATTGGTGCCTTTTCCGAATACTTGCCAGAAGAAAATGTAAGGCTTGTTGGGGTCGAGCCTGAAGAAGCGGCAACTTTAACAAAAGGTACTCCTGGTGTCATCCACGGTTTCAAATGCCTTTGTTTACAGGATGAAGAAGGAAACCCGTTACCTACCCATTCGATTTCTGCTGGATTAGACTATCCTGGAATTGGACCAGAGCATAGTTATCTAAAGGTAACTGAGCGTGCCGAGTATTATTCTGTTTCTAAAAAAGAAGTATTAGATGCCTTTCAAACATTAGCTCGAATAGAGGGTATTATCCCAGCTTTAGAGAGTGCACACGCTGTTGCATATGCAATAAAAGAAGCACGCCATTTAAGCAAAGAGGATATCATTATCGTTAACATTTCAGGTCGTGGTGACAAAGATGTTAATGAAGTAAGGCGTTTGTTACAAGAAGAAAATGAATAGGAAAAATAAGAGGCTGACAGATTTGTCAGCCTCTTATTTTTTCGAAGATGTCTAGCTCCAGGTGCCATCGGCTCGAGGTCGTTTCGGTCCATCAAGCGTGTCTAAAGAGCAAGACACTTATTGCTGGCCCTCCAGCGCTTGTCGCCGATAAGCAGGCAACAAGCGCTTTTTTATGTCCAGCTCCAGCGATTACCGAGACTTCGCTAAACGGGCGCTTGAGCTTTTCTTAGTTATCTAAAACTTGGGAACACATAAGGTTGTTCCGGTTCATCAATAACTGTAATCTCTCTTAAGTGAATAAGTGGGATTTGATAGCCGTTGTAGTCTGTTTTATCAAGAATACCTGCAACATGAACCCACGTATCGTTTTCATATTCTGTTGCTAAGTCTGACTCTACTAAAGTTCCGTATACTGCCGCATCCGCAACACAACACGTCATGGCAAATCGAGCTACGACCAGTTGGTTATCTTCAAACTCAGGTTCACGGTAGACAAAGCCAGTAATGACAAGTTCTCTGCCGATAAATTGATCCATGTGTAAATCTAAGACCGTCATAATATCTAAATAATTATCATCAGTCACAATAATTCTTTGTTGATCTTTCATTTCCTCAGCTAGTTCTTGATAATATTGGTTAAAGCCTTCTTCAGTATAAAAGTCTTCAACAGAATAATGCTCTTCCGTTTCACCCAAACTATCAAAATAACCATCAGGATTTTCGAGAAAAGCTTCAGCTCTCGAAGTACTGCCCGTTGCTTCATTTGGATCGGTTGGTTTTGTTAATATTCCGCTTCCATATTGAACACCGCGGTTGGCAGCAACTGAACTATCCAAAACTTTATCCGGTAGAACAAATCCCATCACAATAGGGGCAACGAAGATGGAGTAAATTGCAATCTTCAATAGCGGTGAGCCTGTCATCGAATGATCCTCGCCACAATCACAATCAATCTCCTGATCATTCTTTCTGGTACTTCTAATGATTTGTACTACACCTAAAATGATAAAAACAACTAATGCAAAATACATAAATGGCATCATTTTAGGGGCAATGTAGTAGCGGATGTTTCCTGATAAAATAAAGGCAAGTAAGAGTAGTGAAAAACCAAGAAGGATAATCCCTCGAATATAGCTATGAAAGCTAAGATCAGTATTTTCTCTATTCATCTTATCCCTCCTCTGAATCTATTATAATACAAATAGTTGAAGTGCTAGAACTGAAATAAAAACAACAGAAGTAACAACGACAATAAAGCTAATGACAAATTTCACTCGGAAAAAGGCAAACAGCATAATAGTGTTTTTCAAATCTAACATCGGTCCATAAACGAGAAAGGCAATAATCGATCCGGTCGTGAACGTATTCCCGAAAGACGCGGCAACAAAGGCATCTGCTTCTGAACATAGGGAAAGTATAAACGCAAAAGCCATCATAACACCTGTTGATGACCACTCATTACTTCCGATTGCTAGTAAAATATTGCGATCTAACAGTGTTTGGAATAAAGCTGCTATAAAAGCACCTGCGATTAAATATTTACCCATTAAGAAAAATTCATCGGCAGCGTGGTAAAAGGTTTGTTTAATTCGATTAGGTTTTTTAGCCGTTTCGACTGGAATTACGACTCGCCCCGTCAACTCTTCTTTTGTCCACTTTAATTGATCTTTGTTTTTAAAGATAACGTACATAATGGCACCGATAATAATCGCTAGCACAAAGGCTAGTCCCATTCTAGCATATAGGACAGTTAAATCGGTACGGAAAGCATAGAAAGTCGATGCTGCAACAACGGGATTTAATATTGGAGCAGCAACTAAAAACACAACACCTACATGAAGGGGCATCCCTTTTTTTATAAGACGGCGAACAACTGGAATAATCGCACATTCACAAATAGGAAAGATGGCTCCTAATACAGCAGCTGGTAGTAACGCCATATAAGCGTTTTTTGGTAAGTATCGTTGCAGTGCATCTTCTGAAACATATATTTGAATGAGGGCTGAAACAAACACCCCAAGCAAAATAAAAGGAACAGCCTCAATGACAATTCCAAGGAAAATTGTATTTACATTAAGCATAACATCAGATACAGGAAAGGTTCCTTCTTTAAAACGTTCAATGTTAAAAAATAGAAGAAGGAAAAAAACAAGTAATATAACTCCGAATAAATCTTTCATCAGAGATGAAATTGAGGTTTTTAAATTCATAGTTCTCTCCTAAATAGGTAGATTTCTAGCTAAATAGTATTTTAACATAGATGATTAAGGTTTCGTAGTAGCAGAATAATTTGTCAAGAAAATGAAATGAAGTGCACAAATAGTAATGATTCTTATTTGTGAAAACACTCTATTTATTGTATGCTTATTTTGATAGATTATGCTAGTAAAGGTGGTTCAAATAACAATGGCTAAATCCATTCCAGTATACTTAATCACTGGTTTCTTAGGAAGTGGAAAGACAACAGTTCTTCAAAAAGCGGTTCAGGCAGCAAAAAATAAAGGTCTTAATCCCGCCCTTATTTTAAATGAATTAGGAGAAGTGAATGTCGAAGAAGGGTTGTTCGACAAAGAGCGAATGGTTGAAATGCTTAATGGATGTATTTGTTGTACGATTTCAGCAGATATGACGAGAGAGCTTGCAGTGTTCTTAGAAGTGAATGAAGATGTTGATATTCTTTTTATTGAAGGAACAGGAGTAGCGGACCCAACAGAAATTATTGAAGCACTCACACATCCTTCTTTAATTGATAAAGTTCAATTAGTGTCTACTATTGGAATGGTAGATGGCAGTAAGTTTCTTGAATATCAAAGTATTTTTTCAAGTTCAAGAGAGATTAGAGAAATTTTAAAAAAGCAAATCAATTCGTCTTCGTTAGTCGTTTTAAATAAAATGGATTTAATTAAAGATAAAGAATTAACTAAAGTTAGAAAGAAAATTGGAGATTTAGTAGATAAGCGAGCTGAATTTATTGAGACAACATATGGTGAGCTTAGTACGGATGTTTTATTAAAGGAAAGAGTATTAAATGCGGCGTATTCAATTACTTCTTGTGATGATAGTTGCGGTTGTAAGGAACATGAACATCATCAACATGACCACGGCGATCACCATCATAATCATATGTTTGAAGCTATCACATTACGTGATATACCTGCTGTGGATCGAATTAGTTTTGAGAGATGGCTTCAGAGTATGCCGAAAGTTGTAAGAAGTAAAGGAGTTATCCAATTAACAGAAACTCCACAATTGTTTCAGTACCAATATGCTTCAGGTCAGCTCATGTTAAATCGCAGCAATGATCAATTAGCAACGAAGCCTTGTATTATTTTAATTGGAAGCGAATTAAATGGAGAAGAGATCAGGAGAAACTTTCAGCAGTTAGTTCAAATATAAATAAAAAAGGCTGACACAGTAGTGTCAGTCTTCTTTAGTGTTTTAAATATCCATAATTGTATCTGGATTAATAAATAGTGCCACAAGAATTGCGACAATAAAGCAGTAAATTGCGAAATAGAAAAGCTTACTTTTCTTTAAGAATTCAATGAGCCAAACAATACCTAGCCATGAAAAAATAAAAGTTGAAATGAATGAAACGATTAGAGCCGGTGCACCAATTGAACTAAACATTCCGGAACCGAGTTCGTCTATAGCTAAAACAGAAGACCCAAGAATAACTGGGATTACAAGTAAGAACGAGTAACGCACGGCAGTGTCTCGACTTAACCCTACTAATAGAGCAGCAATTAAAGTTGCTCCAGATCTTGAAATACCAGGAAGGACAGCGAGTGTTTGCCCTAAACCTACGATGATCGAATCTTTAAAAGTCATATCTTTTTCGGTACGAGAGCCGTACTTGTGAAATCTTTCAATAAAAATAAGTGCAAGTCCAGTCACAGTTAAAGCCACTGCAATGAAATATGGCGTTTTCATCGTGTCGCCGACTACGTCTTTTAATACAAGTCCAAGTCCCCCTGTAATTCCGGTTGCAACTATGATATATATCCCGAAAAAGAAATGTATTTTGTTTGCTTTAGAACGGTCTACAAAGAATTTGAAAAACCCTGTAATAACATCGACGATATCTCTTCTAAAATAAATCATTACAGCTAGTATGGATGCTAAATGTAAGTAAATTTCAAAGGCTAGGCCTGGAAAAGTATATCCGAATATCATTTGTGTAATAACGATATGAGCCGTACTTGAAACAGGGAGAAATTCAGTGATCCCTTGGACGAGACCGAAAATAAAAGCTTCGATGATAGACATAAAAAGCCCCTTTCTTTAAATAAGCCAATAAATAAAAATAACTAAACCGAGTTAATTCTAGCAAATATTGAGAGAATAATAAAGAAACAATTTCATTAAAAAAGTGGAACAGTGTAATAAGATTGTCAATCTCTTTTTTAGTATTCTTATTATAGCCATGTTATGATAATTGATATAATGTAAAGTACGGTAAGGAATGAGGGAATTAGATTGAATAGACGCTTAATTAGTATTCTTACTTTAGTTATTGCTGCGGGCTTAATAATTTTTGTTATCGCCACAGACCGGGAAAAGCCTTTAGGTGTTGAAAAAGGATTGAAAGCAATTGATTTTACTTTACCTGTCTGGGGTGAAGAAGGTGTTGAAGCGTCTCTTTCTGACTATGAAGGAGATGTGATTATCTTAAATTTCTGGGCGACGTGGTGTCCTCCTTGTAAGGATGAAATGCCGGATTTCATGCAATTTCAAGATGATTATGGGGATCTGGGCCTCCAAGTCGTAACTGTAAATATGTACTACTACGAAAGAAGAGCAACGGTAGAAGAAGATATACAGAATTTCATGGAAGAGGTAAATGTGACTCTGCCAACGCTCCTTGATATCGAAGGAGAGGTTAACAATACGTACCAACCACCTGGCTTCCCAATGACTTATATTATTGACCGAGACCGCGTGATCCAACAAGTTGTACGCGGTGAAGTAAACTATGAAATGCTCGAACGCCTAGCCCTGCCAATAGCGAAGGAGACTGATTAAATCAGTCTCCTTTCTTGATTTACAGCAATAAAGGTACGTGGCACCATTAACACACTAAAGCACTAATGGTGCCGCGTACCTATACATAGTTTGTTAAATATTGGTTATGATAGTAAGGGTGTGTGTTTACGGAGTAGGAGTGAGTGTTGTTATGTATAGGGATGAGGTAGTCATTGTAAGAAAGATTATTTTTGAAGACGATGATATACAGCTATTAGAAACGTCTGGTGGAGCGGGGCGCGCGATCTTGTATCGTACGTTCTTTCCGAAAGTACAAGAGCACCAAGAAGTTGTTGTTAACGTAACGGCAACTGAGCTAAAACTAGGTACGGGTGGTTGGGATATTGTAAAAGCAATTCCTCAAGCTCATTCACATAAAGAATTGACAACTGATGGTCATATTATGAAAGTCAGATATATGCCTAATCAACATAGTGTTCTAGCTGTGGAAGCACAAGAAAGTGAAGAACACTCGTTGTTTCATACATCCTTTAGCTTGAACGAGCGACCAGTTTTACTAGCAGAATTACACAGTATGCTGCCACTTGTTTACGGTTTAATAAAAAGTTTTTCTGCAAGTATGAAATTAACGGTGATTATTAGTGATGAAGCGGCATTGCCGTTAAAGATAAGTGAACATTTGAGGATTTTAAGTAAAGAAGAACAGTTTCATTCGATTACCGTAGGCCAAGCATTTGGAGGGGAATTTGAGGCAGTTAATCTAATCACAGCAATTCAATATGCCGATCAGAAGTTAAAGAGTGATGTTATTCTTATAACCTTAGGACCTGGTGTCGTTGGAACAGGTACCGTTTATGGTTTTAGTGGAATGGAATTAGCGAATTGGGCGAATATTGTTGGAAGTTTAGAGGGGCAACCTGTATGGATACCAAGGATATCCTTTGCTGATGAGAGAGAAAGACATTATGGCATCAGCCATCATACATTGACACCATTAAAGAAGTTTACATGGAGTAAAAGTCTGGTCCCATTACCGCTTCTATCAAATTCTCATCAAGCGGAAACTCTCAGGGAACAAGTGGAGTCTATACAAGAGCAACATTGCATCAAATGGGTGGAAACAAAATCTTTTCAAGAAGAACTAGCAGGAGCATTAAAATGGTATCCGAAACAAATAAAAACGATGGGGAGAACGTTTGAGGACGACCCAACGTTTTTTTATACCGTTGCAGCAGCTGTGTTTACTGTAATCAATCAAAAGAGAAAAGATTAACGTTTGGTTGTACTATTTCTCCATTGCTCAACGGTTTCGTATCTTTTCATATATTGTTTTAAAAGCGCTTTAACTTGCCATGCCTTACCGACTAAAGTGACCCCTTTATTGGTTATATAAACTTTCATAACTTCACCTCTTGTAATAGGTAAGAATCTCTAAACAACTATGATAGACTGTATGTAAAATTAATATGATTTAGAACTGGGGGATATGATATATGTCAAAACAATTCTATGAAAAAACACTTAAATCAGAAACATTGTATGAAGGGCGTATTATTGATGTCGTTTTAGAGGATGTTGAGTTACCAGATGGGAAAACAAGTAAAAGAGAGCTTGTAAAACACCCAGGAGCTGTTGCTATTATACCTGTCACGAAAGAAGGAAAAATAGTACTTATACGCCAGTTTAGAAAACCACTTGAACGAGCAATCGTTGAAATCCCAGCAGGTAAACTCGAAAAAGGAGAGAAGCCTGAAGTGTGTGCAGTAAGAGAATTAGAAGAAGAAACTGGGTATAAGACCAACCAATTGGAAAAAATTATTTCTTTCTACACTTCACCTGGGTTTGCAGATGAATTAGTCCATATTTTTTACACAGATCAATTAGAGTCAGGAGTAGCAAATACAGATGAAGATGAATTTGTCGAGAAGATAGAAGTAACATTAGAAGAAGCTGAAAAGATGATTGAAACGAATGAAATCTTTGATGCAAAAACAGCCTTTGCTGTTCAATGGTTAAAACTAAAAAACCAAAAATAAGGTGATACGATTGCCGCAATACTTTGTAGATTTGCACATTCATATAGGAAGAACTAAATCGGGGAAGCCTGTAAAAATTACAGCATCTAAGTCGTTAACACTAACTAACATTGTAGATTACAGTAATCGGGTAAAAGGATTAAATATTGTTGGCATCATTGACTCTCACTCGCCAGAAGTTATCGAGGAGTTAAGAGGTTGTATACATAAGGGTGAAGCTAAAGAGCTTACTGGTGGTGGAATTCAATTTTCTAATGGATTGGTACTTATTTTAGGTTCTGAATTGGAGATTTATCATGAGAGTTGCGATGGACCATTTCATGTATTAACGTACTTCCCGACGATTGAAGCGATGGTTACCTTTAGTGAGTGGCTATCTGAACGTGTAACCAATATAACACTAAGCACACAAAGGGTGTATGAAAATAGTGATAGTATCCAATTAAAGGTGAAAGACCTTGATGGAATTTTCATACCAGCCCATGCCTTTACACCTCATAAAGGGATATACGGGAAAGGCGTTCAAAAGAGTTTAACTGAAGTTTTCCAACTTTCCGATATTGATGCAATTGAGTTAGGATTAAGTTCAGACACAAATCTAGTAAACGGAATTGCGGAATTATCAAACATTTCGTTCGTTTCTAATTCTGACGCTCATTCTTTAGAGAAAATAGGAAGAGAATATCAACTTGTCCAAATGGAAGAGCCAAGCTTCAACGAATTAGTTTTGGCCCTTCATTATAAAAAAGGGAGAATGATTGTTAAGAACTTTGGTCTACATCCAAGACTCGGTAAGTATTATCATACATCTTGTGAACAATGTTTCACTCATGTGGGTGAACAAACGGTTTGTCCAAAGTGTTCAAGCAGTAAAATTACAAAAGGTGTATTTGAAAGACTGGAGGAATTAAACGATCCAAATCATAAAAAAGTAAACCGGCCGCCTTATGTTCACCAAGTTCCATTAGAGTTCATACCAAAGCTAGGTCCAAAAACATTAATGAAATTAAGAGATTACTTTGGAAATGAAATGAACATTATTCACCACACCAGCTTGTCACAGTTAAAAGAAGTAGTGAGTGAGCCCGTTGCTAAGGCTATTGTATTGAGTCGAACAGGGGAATTATCCATCAGTGCGGGTGGTGCGGGGAAGTACGGGAAGGTGGAATAAAAATTAATAGATTTCCAGTCATAGACCTCTACTAAATATCATAGATTTAACTAACAGGATGTTTAGGAGGGGCCATAATGAGAGGAAATCGCAATCGATTTGGACAAGTGGTAGCCAGTCATATAGATGAAAATCGTTCCATTTATATTTTTACGACCATTTTATTTTTAATGGGAATTATTTTTGGTGCAATTATCGTTAACAGTCTAAGCCTGACACAGAAACACGATTTATACATGTATTTAACGCAATTTTTTGGGCAAGTATCCGACGGGCAAATTGCTCAATCATCGGCTATGTTCACACAGAGCTTTGCACACTATGCAAAGTATGTAGGTTTAATGTGGATCTTAGGTTTATCAATTATAGGGCTTCCAGTCATACTCATATTATTGTTTTTAAAAGGAGTTGTCGTAGGATTTACCGTAGGGTTTTTAGTTAATCAAATGGGCATGTCAGGATTTCTCCTTTCTTTTGTCTCGGTTATGCCACAAAATTTTGTGCTCGTACCAGCCTTTATCATTGTCGCTACTGGAGCGATTTCGTTTTCACTCATCATGATACGTAATCAATTTATAAAAAGAAGTAATCAACCCATCTTTCCTCTTTTCATTAGGTACTCGATGTTAATTCTCTGTGTCGGAGCGATCTTAGCGGTAGCATCCGCATTTGAAGCGTATATTTCTCCTTATTTAATGAAAATTGTTGTCAGTAACTTTATGTAATTATTATTATTTAATATTAATTATAATTAGTTAATAATAATGATTATCCTTTGACACCTTCTATTGGAAACATTATAATATATAAAGATTATCGTTTGTTTTCAATGGAGGGGGGGTAAACCGAATGGAGAAACGAGTTGAACGGATAAAGAAGCAACTTCATTCACAAAGTTATAAGCTTACGCCACAGCGGGAAGCAACAGTGAGAGTTCTACTTGAACATGAAGAAGATCACCTGAGTGCGGAAGATGTTTACCTTCTAGTAAAAGAAAAGTCACCTGAAATTGGCTTAGCAACAGTTTATAGAACGCTAGAGCTATTGACTGAACTAAAAGTAGTGGACAAAATTAACTTTGGTGACGGTGTTTCACGTTACGATTTACGGAAAGAAGGCGCCGACCATTTTCATCATCATTTAGTTTGTATTGAATGTGGTTCAGTTGATGAAATTCAAGAAGACCTTCTTGGTGATGTAGAGAAAATTGTAGAACGTGATTTTAACTTTCAAATAAAAGACCATCGTTTAACGTTTCATGGGATCTGTCACAGATGTCATGATAATAAAACAACAGAAGAAAGTGATTAACCCTTTTGCTCATTTGAAAAGGGTTTTTTATATTGCTGTTCTGGCCTTCCGTATCACTTCATGGGTCAAAGATAATAGAAATATTATACTTTTTATAGAAACTTGTACTAATGAGGTATAAACACGATTTATCTTGGCATATCTTGTATTAAGAGAGTTACCTTTCTCAATGGTCTTCTGTTGTTAGAAAGGTTGCTAGGAGGTCGGAGTGAAATGAAATCATGGTTAGAGGCCATTTGGAATACACTAAAAGTTTTTGTACTATTTATGGGATGCACACTTTTGTTCTATTATGGTATTCTATGGGTAAGTGAAGAGTATGAAAGTTATCATCGATACGATGAGCCGAAAGGAAGAGCTGTAAAGGTCATACAAATGGAACAAGTGAATGAACAGCCGACATGGTTTGATAGGTTAATGTTTTTCTATCATTATGGAGAGTAGCACACATTAAATGGTTAGGGGAAGTGGCCATGCTAGATCATATTGAAGATTTTATCCACTATAGTATGGTAGAACGAGGACTTTCGAGTAATACCATTGAATCCTATCGTAGAGATTTGCGTCAATATATGAAGTACATGAAAGAAGTAGAACAAATAAGTTCTATCAATGCATTTGATCGAAACGGAATATTAAACTATTTATATTATTTAAAAGATAAAGGTAGAGCTGATACGACAATTGCTAGGACGATTGCGTCTATACGATCTTTTCATCAATTTTGCTTGCGAGAAAAAATTGCTGAAGGAGATCCAACTGTACATATCGAAACTCCAAAGGCAGCTAAGAGGTTACCAAAAGTACTTTCTACTAAAGAAGTTGAGGCTTTGCTCGAGGCTCCGAGTGGGAATACAGAATTAGATCTTCGAAATCAAGCCATGCTTGAAGTGCTCTATGCTACAGGAATTCGTGTTTCTGAACTATGCCAGCTCGAACTGCAGGATGTACATATAACGATGGGGTTTGTTCGTTGTATTGGAAAAGGAAATAAAGAACGAATCATTCCACTCGGTTCGAAGGCTAGCGAAGCTTTTGAAAAGTATTTATCTGAATCTAGACCTAAACTGATGAAGAAAAATCAACATCAGATTGTGTTTGTTAATCATCATGGTAAGCCATTAACAAGGCAAGGCTTTTGGAAAATATTAAAAGGGTTGGCTCAAAAAGCAAATATAAACAAAGAGTTAACGCCTCATACGTTAAGGCACTCTTTTGCAACCCACTTACTTGAAAATGGAGCAGACTTACGTGCAGTCCAAGAGATGTTAGGTCATGCTGACATTTCAACAACACAAATTTATACACATGTAACAAAAGCAAGATTAAAAGATGTGTACGCCCAGTATCACCCAAGGGCGTAATTTCTTTTTCGATCAAGACGTCTGACATCAGACAAGTGAAGTATATAAAAAATGTAACAACCTAACTAATAGGGTTTTGCTCTATAATTAACATAACGTAGTGCATATTATTTCCTATAGTGTTAGGGTATAGTAAAAAAAGGTACGAAGCATTGGAGGTCATTATATGTCAACTTATCGTTTTAAAAGAATTTTTATAGTTGTGATGGACTCAGTTGGTATTGGAGAAGCGCCTGATGCAGCCAAGTTTAATGATGAAGGTGCAGATACATTAGGTCATATAGCAGAACATATGAATGGATTACATATGCCGAATATGGCAAAGTTAGGTTTAAGTAATATAAAGGAAATTAAAGGTATACCCAAAGCCAATCAACCGCTTGCTCATTTTGGAAAAATGCAGGAAGCATCAAATGGTAAAGATACAATGACTGGACATTGGGAAATAATGGGTCTTAACATACAAGAGCCATTTCTTACATTTCCAGAAGGGTTTCCAAATGAATTAATCGAAAAGATTGAGGAGATTACAGGTCGCAAAGTAATTGGAAATAAGGTAGCCAGTGGGACAGAAATTTTAAAAGAGTTAGGTCAAGAACATGTGGAGAAAGGTGCGATCATCGTCTATACTTCAGCTGATTCTGTTCTTCAAATTGCCGCCCATGAAAACGTTGTACCGATTGATGAGTTATATGATATTTGTAAAAAAGTACGTGAACTTACAATGGATCCAAAATATATGGTCGGCAGAATAATCGCAAGACCTTTTATTGGAGAAAAAGGAAACTGGCAACGAACGGCCAATCGCCATGATTATGCGATAAAGCCATTTGGTCGTACGGTAATGAATGAATTAGCAGATGCACAACTTGACTCCATCGCTATTGGGAAAATTAGTGACATCTATGATGGTGAAGGAATTACTCAGTCCATGCGAACAACGTCAAATGATGATGGGATGGACAAATTGTTAGAAAGTATCAATATGGACTTTACCGGAATTAGCTTCTTAAATCTAGTTGATTTTGATGCAAACTTTGGTCACAGAAGAGATCCAGAAGGATACGGCAAAGCTCTAGAAGCCTTCGATCAACAATTAGCTGATGTTCTCGAACAACTAGTAGATGATGATTTGCTCATTATTACAGCAGATCATGGTAATGACCCTACCCACCAGGGTACCGATCATACGCGAGAATTTGTGCCTCTTCTTGTTTACTACAAAGGCATAGAAGTCGGTAAAGATTTATCGATTAGGCAAACTTTCGCTGATGTAGGAGCAACTGTTGCTGATAATTTTTCTGTGAAAATGCCTGCATACGGTACTAGCTTCTTAAATGAAATTTAGGAGGAGATAAGATGATAAACAAGCAATTGATGACAGAAGCTGCGGAATATATTCGTAGTAAATTTAATAAGAAACCTCAAATTGGTCTTATATTAGGCTCAGGACTAGGAGTACTGGCAGAAGAAATTGAAAATCCGGTGAAAATCCCATACGATCAAATACCGAATTTTCCAGTATCAACTGTTGAAGGTCATGCCGGTCAACTCGTACTAGGGACATTACAAGGAAAAGATGTAGTCGCGATGCAAGGAAGATTTCACTTTTACGAAGGCTATACGCTAGAAAAAGTAACGTTTCCTGTTCGGGTTATGAAAGAATTAGGAGTACAGACTGTGATCGTAACGAACGCGGCTGGCGGTGTAAATGAAAGTTTCCAAGCTGGTGATCTAATGATTATTAGTGATCATATTAATAATATGAATCAAAACCCACTTATTGGTCGAAATGATCCAGAGTTTGGGGTTCGTTTTCCTGATATGTCGAATGCTTACTCTCCAAGCTTACGTAGTTTAGCAAAAAGAGTGGCTGAGAGTCTAAACATTTCAGTTCAAGAAGGAGTTTACGTAGGAAATACGGGTCCTTGCTATGAAACGCCAGCTGAAGTTCGTATGATACGTAAGATTGGCGGAGATGCGGTTGGAATGTCTACTGTTCCTGAAGTGATTGTTGCTCGTCATTCTGGTATCGAAGTTCTTGGAATTTCTTGTATTTCTAATATGGCAGCAGGGATTTTAGATCAACCTTTGACACACGATGAAGTGATCGAAACAACAGAACAAGTTAAAGAGCACTTTCTATCTCTAGTTAAAAACGTTGTGAAGGATATATAGGAAGGGGTAATACATATGGAAAACATGTTAGTAAAAATTAACGAGTCAGCTGCATTTATAGAAGAGAAAATTTCAGGGAAGCCAAAAATCGGTTTAATACTTGGTTCAGGTCTAGGTGAGCTGGCAGATGAAGTTCAAAATCCAGTTCAAATTCCTTATGGTGAAATTCCTAACTTCCCGGTTTCAACAGTAGAAGGACATGCCGGACAACTGGTCATTGGTCAACTTGAAGGAAAACAAGTAATTGCGATGCAAGGTCGTTTTCATTACTATGAAGGCTACTCCATGCAAGAAGTGACGTTTCCTGTTCGTGTAATGAAGCAACTAGGTGTTGAGTTGATTGTTGTAACAAATGCTTGTGGTGGAATGAACAAAGAGTTTGCTCCTGGAGATTTAATGATCATTACGGACCACTTAAATATGACAGGAGAAAATCCGCTTATTGGGCCAAATTACAATGAGCTAGGACCACGTTTCCCTGATATGAGCAGTGCTTATACACCTAAGCTTGTTGATTTTGTAGCACAAGTAGGAAATGAACTAGATATAAAACTCCAAAAAGGGGTTTATGCTGGTGTGACTGGTCCAACATATATGTCTGGAGCAGAACTTATTATGTTAAGAAATCTGGGTGGCGACGTAATTGGTATGTCTACTGTTCCAGAGGTAATTGTAGCAAGCCATGCACAAATGAAAGTGATTGGTATTTCTTGTATTACTGATATGGCAATTGGTGAAGATTTAGAAGGAATTACTCATGAGCAGGTAGTTGAGGTCGCGAACCGCACAAAACCAAAATTTATTAAGCTTGTTAAGAAAATTGTAGCAGATGTCGAGCTGTGAGGTGTAACATTCAATGAGAATGGTCGATTTAATTGAAAAAAAACGAGATGGTGCGGAATTAACCAAAGAAGAAATAGAATTCATCATTAAAGGGTACACAAATGATGAGATTCCGGACTATCAAATTTCTGCATTTGCGATGGCTATCTTTTTTCAAGATATGACACCGCAAGAACGTGCATCTTTAACGATGGCAATGGTTGAATCTGGTGATCAAATAGATTTATCAGAAATAGAAGGAATAAAAGTGGATAAGCATTCTACTGGTGGAGTAGGGGATAAAACAACAATTGCGTTAGCACCCTTAGTAGCAGCTGCGGGTGTTCCTGTTGCTAAAATGTCTGGCCGTGGCTTAGGTCATACCGGTGGAACAATTGATAAACTTGAAGCAATCCCTGGTTTTCATGTAGAAATTGATACGAGTGAATTTAGTGAACTCGTTAATAAAAATAAATTAGCAGTGATCGGACAAACCGCAAACTTAACACCTGCTGATAAAAAGCTTTACGGCCTACGTGATGTAACGGCTACGGTTAATTCCATCCCGTTAATTGCAAGTTCAATTATGAGTAAAAAAATTGCGTCTGGAGCAGATGCGATCGTTTTAGATGTAAAGACCGGCTCTGGTGCCTTTATGAAAGAGCTTGAAAAGTCTAAAGAATTGGCAGAAGCGATGGTTGAGATAGGAAATAATCTTGGTAGACAAACAATGGCAATTATATCAGACATGAACCAACCGTTGGGATATTCAGTTGGTAACGCTTTGGAGGTAAGAGAAGCAATTGAAATGTTAAAAGGAAATGGACCTGATGATTTGCTAGAGCTTTGTTTGACGCTGGGCAGTTATATGGTTTTCCTGGCAAAACAAGCAACTTCAATTGAGGAAGCAAGAGCTAAGCTCCAAGAAGTGATTACTAATGGGGCTGCAATCGAAAAGTTAAAAGCGTTTATTGCCGCTCAAGGTGGCGATTTAACTGTTGTTGATGATCTTGATAAGTTACCGACTGCGTCATTTGAAATTCCAATTAAGGCAACTGAAAGTGGCTACATCTCTAAAATTGTAGCTGATAAAATCGGCTTAGCGGCGATGACGTTGGGAGCAGGAAGAGCAACTAAAGAATCTTCAATCGATTTAGCTGTTGGAATTATTCTTCATAAAAAGATTGGAGATCAAGTAAAAGAGGGAGAGGCCATAGCAACTCTTCATAGTAATAGTGAAAATGTTGCGAGCGTTATTGAATTAGTCCAAGGGTCTTATACAATAGTGCAAAATCCAGTCAATCCTCCTACACTCATCTACAATACAATTTCATAAATACTCAGAGGCTAGCGCAATGCTAGTCTCTTTTTTCTATGGAGTTAAATCTTTCAAGTACATGTTTATGTCCTGATAGATCTGCCTTTTACACTTTACTTGAATTTCTAGTGCAACCAGCTACCAGCTACCCCTTTGATTACGAAGTTTCACATTTATATGTATAAACTTTTATGAATTGGAAAAAATTATTAGAAAAGAATTAGTCTTAATCTGTAAAAATCACTAACAAAATTGGAGGTCATTGGAACATGAGGGCTATCATTTCATCAATGTTATCGTTCGTACTCATTATGAGTATGTTTTCTACAAGCAGTTTAGCTGCAGAAAAAGGGGTACAGTTAGCGCCAGATGCTTCTTCTGCGATATTAATTGAACGAGATACTGGAGAAATCTTATTTGAAAAGAATAGTGACAAAGAATTACCACCGGCAAGTATGACGAAAATCATGACGATGCTTTTAATTATGGAGGCACTCGATAAAGGTAAAATTAAATATGATGATAAAGTCCGCACAAGTGAACGAGCAGCATCGATGGGTGGTTCACAAATCTTCTTAGAACCTGGAGAAGAAATGACTGTTACTGATATGCTAAAAGCAATTGCGGTAGCTTCAGGAAATGATGCTTCAGTAGCTATGGCAGAACATATTGCAGGTTCTGAGGAAGAGTTTGTTCGTATGATGAATGAAAGAGCAAAAGAGCTTGGACTTCAAAATACAAACTTCAATAACTCGAATGGATTGCCTTCACCTGACCACTATACGACAGCAAAAGATTTAGCGATGATGTCAAAAGAATTATTAAAATATGAGGATATTACAAACTTCACAGGAATTTATGAAGATTACTTACGGCAAAACACGGACAAACAGTTTTGGCTCGTCAATACAAATAAATTAGTTAAATTTTATCCAGGTGTGGATGGATTAAAAACAGGATATACGAGTGAGGCGAAGTATTGTTTGACAGCGACTGCAGCGAAGAATGGGATGCGTGTCATCTCTGTCATTATGGGCGCTCCATCTCCTAAAGAGAGAAACCGTCAAGTTACGGAAATGCTAGACTATGCCTTTAGTCAATATATGACACATAAGTTGTATGATCGTGACCAGGAACTTGCACAAGTAAAAGTGAGTAAAGGTGCAATTAATAAAGTAGGAGCTGTTACAGCTGAACCTGTTTCATTGTTAACGAAAAAAGGTGAAACAGTTGAAGATATGACAGAAAAAGTAACAATTGTAGAGGACCTAAAAGCACCAATTAAAAAAGGTGATAAATTAGGTACGTTAATTATTGAAAATGAAGGGCAGGTCGTTTCCGAAACAGATCTTGTTGCAGTTGAAGATGTGCCGTCTGCTTCTTGGTGGCAATTATTTAAACGTACATTAGGTAAATTTGGTCAAGTCCATTAAAAACAATAGCAACGAATACGCCAAATACTTTGAGAAACTTTGTTATCTTTTGACGAATGGGATATAGAATTATTACTATTTACGACTAAATTTCACTAGTTTTGTCACCGAGAAGGAGTAAGCAGGTGAAATATAGAAACTCTCTCTAGCAGAACATTATGGGACATGATTAATTAAGTATGTTCCTACTACCATTGAGGGAGTGAGACCAGTGAGTTTAATCATTGATTTAGAGCAAAGAGGCAGTGTTTTGTTAGTTCGCCTCGAAGGTGAGCTAGACCATCACACAGCAGAGCAATTAAGAACACAAGTTGAAAGACAGTTTGTGGATCAAGATTTAAAGCATATCGTTTTAAACCTTGAGCAACTTTCATTTATGGATAGTTCTGGTCTAGGAGTAATACTTGGTCGCTATAAACAAGTGAAAAATAATGATGGAGAAATGGTTGTCTGTGCAATTTCACCAGCAGTTAAACGACTTTTCGAGATGTCTGGCCTATTTAAAATTGTAAGGCTTGAGGAAAGTGAACAATTTGCCTTGCAGACATTGGGGGTGGCTTAATCAATGAAGAATTCTATGGAGATAAAGTTCTCAGCTTTAAGTCAAAATGAGGCATTTGCTCGGGTAACTGTTGGTGCCTTTGTTGCACAACTTGATCCGACGATGGAAGAAATTACAGAGATCAAAACAGTCGTTTCTGAAGCAGTTACAAATGCGATTATTCATGGCTATCATAATCAGCCAGAAGGAACTGTTTTCATTTCAGTAACACTAGAACAAGATACGATTGAACTCATTATTCGTGATGAAGGTGTAGGCATCGATAATATCAACGAAGCGAAACAGCCGTTATATACAACGAAGCCAGAGTTGGAACGGTCTGGTATGGGCTTTACGATCATGGAAAACTTCATGGATGAACTTCAAGTCATCTCTGAACCGATGATGGGTACAACCGTATATTTAAAAAAATATCTATCAAAAAGCAAAGCCATGTGCAATTAAGGAGTCCTGCCTATGGATGTGGAGGTTAAGCATGGAAATAACGATGCCTACTTAAAAGATGATGAAATTAAAAAGCTTATTGAACGAAGTCAAGCAGGTGATGTAGAAGCTAGGGACTTAATTGTGAACCGAAACACTCGCCTTGTTTGGTCTGTCGTCCAACGTTTTTTAAACCGGGGATATGAAGCAGACGATTTGTTCCAAATTGGTTGTATTGGCCTAATTAAATCAGTCGATAAGTTTGACTTGTCGTATGATGTGAAGTTTTCAACGTATGCTGTCCCAATGATTATCGGTGAAATTCAACGCTTCCTGCGAGATGACGGAACGGTTAAAGTGAGTCGATCGATAAAAGAGTTGGGTAATAAAATTCGTAAGGTCAAAGACGAACTTTCCAAAACGTTAGGACGAGTTCCTACGGTAAATGAGATTGCTGAAAAACTAGAAATCTCTCCTGAGGAGGTAGTATTTGCAGGAGAAGCAAGTCGTTCATTAACGTCCATTCATGAAACAGTCTATGAAAATGATGGAGATCCTATTACGCTTTTAGATCAAATCGCTGATCAAACGGGTAATAAGTGGTTTGATAAGATTGCTCTAACTGAGGCGATCCGCCATTTAGATGAACGAGAACGACTTATCGTATATTTGAGATATTACAAAGATCAGACTCAATCTGAAGTAGCTGAGCGACTCGGAATATCTCAAGTACAAGTTTCAAGATTAGAAAAGAAAATACTTGAACAGATTAGAGACCAAATGGGCGATTAGTCCTTTGGTCTTTTTTTCTTTGGTCTAGTCATTACATGTTACAGCTATGAGGGCATATATTATGATCTTTTATTTTTTAGATGATGATGCTTAATAAGCATTCTTTATTAATCAGAGTAACTGTAACATCGCTTTTCATAACTAAAATACATAATTTAGTACTTAATGCAAATCATAACCATACTAGGACAATTTAGATAGTAATTTCCTGTTTTGGAGGGAGAGGTATGAGTGAGCTTTTAGTCTATATCCGAATGAGGCATAAGGTAGAGGTTAAAGCAAATCAGCATGTAAAAGTTGGAGAATTAGCACAGATAATTGCTGAACCTTTAATAAGGGAGAAGATCATTCACCTTCCAATCCACCAAGTGAAGCCGAGTGATAAAAACTTTGTATTAATTGATGTAATGAAAGTCATTATTGCAATAAGTGAGGCTGTTCCTCACAGTGATGTTCAATCGATTGGGGCTGCACAGACAATCCTTGAAGTGAAAATGAAATCAAAGAGGATTGAACCTGTTTATTTTGTATTCATTTGGCTACTTTTATTTATCGGTGCTGGTATGGCAATTATGAACTTCCATGAAGATGTCAGCATGAGGGAAGTTCATCAACGGATGTTCACTACAGTTACTGGGAATGAAATTGCTAAGCCGCTGTTATTACAAGTTCCGTATTCCATCGGATTAGGGTTAGGGATGATTATATTCTTTAATCATGTCTTCCGAAAACGATTAAATGAAGAACCTAGTCCTCTTGAAGTTGAAATGTTTAAGTATCAGCAAGACTTAGACCAATATATTACGCATCACGAAAACAGTGAAAGTGAAACAAAGTTGAATGACCATTGAAGCTGTGTTAACGATCCTAATTGGTCTAGCTGGAGGTCTTGCGGTTGGGAGTGGATTTGTTGCTTTCTTAACGGTGCTCGGGGTCGTCCCTAGACTTACTCAGTTATCAAAAACAGGAAAGTATATTCATATATATGAGTGGGCTGTTGTTTTGGGCGCTTTAACAGGTTCAGTGTTTAGTTTAAATGATATTGTTTTATATTTGAGTGCTTTTTTACTTATTCCAATTGGATTAGCAGAGGGAATTTTTATTGGTTTATTGGCTGCAGCACTGACAGAGGTTCTTAATGTGCTACCTATACTTGCAAAACGCTTAGGTATTGCTGAAAAAATAATTTTATTGTTAATGGCTATCGTTTTAGGAAAGGTCTTTGGTTCGCTTTATCATTGGATTTACTTTGTAGATCGATAGAAGGAAGGTCATGGAGAGATGGAGGACAATAAAAAGTTACAAAAAGAGTTTCAGAAAAAAATCAAACCTTTTCAACCTAAAGCCCACTACTTAAAAAATGGATTTAAAGCTTATGTAATAGGTGGAATTATTTGTGCATTTGGACAAGGTATTTCAAATTACTATTTAAGAGTCTTTGATTTAACAGAAGCTACCGCTGTAAGTCCTATGATTGCTACTTTAATCTTAATTGCAGCTTTAATGACAGGTTTAGGTTTTTTTGATCGACTTGGCCAATTTGCAGGTGCAGGTGCACTCGTACCTGTTACTGGTTTTGCAAATGCAATAGCAAGTGCGGCTTTAGAACATCGTAGTGAAGGACTTGTACTTGGAATTGGAGCTAATATGTTTCGTATAGCGGGTGCTGTTATTGCGTTTGGAGTTGTTTCTGCTTACTTAGTAGGATTAACAAGGTTGTTAGTTCAAACGTTAATTACCTAAGAGGGCTAATAGAAGCCTTCTTTCCAAACTCAAAAGAATTGGAGAAATCAAATGAATATCAATCAGCAACAAACATGGCACTTTAAGGAGGATATTTTTGTAGAAGCAGTGGGTACAGCGGTTGGACCTTATGAAAGCAATGGCCCATTGAATGACAGTTTCGATAAGTGTTATGACAATCTATATTGTGGTGAAGATAACTGGGAATTAGCTGAACGCCGATTAATGACAGATGCCATTTCAATCTGTTTACAAAGAGCTAACAAAAAAGAAAGGGAAATTAGTTTAATGTTGGCTGGTGATCTGCTCAATCAGAATGTTACATCAAACTATGTAGCTAGACAAATGAAGATCCCCTATTTAGGAGCATTTTCAGCTTGTGCTACTGCGATGGAGACTGTTGCGATAGGTGCTTCCTTAATTAGTGGTGGATTTGGCAACCGAGTAATTGCTGCAACGAGCAGTCATAATGCTACAGCAGAACGGCAATTTCGTTATCCGACTGAATTTGGGGGACAAAAGCCAGACACGACCACTTTTACGGTGACTGGTGCAGGTGCAGTACTTCTTAGCAAAAAACCTTCAACTATTAGAGTTACGCACGCAACAATTGGGAGGGTTGTTGATATGGGGATAAAAGACCCTTTCAATATGGGAACGGCGATGGTACCAGCAGCGGTGGATACCATATTAACTCACTTTAAGGAAACGGGTAGGTCTGAAGAGGATTACGATTTAATTGTCACAGGTGACCTATCAACAATAGGAAGTAAGGTACTTAAAGAGCTCCTGCGAGAGCAGGGAATTAAACTAAAAAATAAACATCAAGATTGCGGTGTGATGATTTTTAGTAGAGATCAACCTGTATTTGCAGGAGGTAGCGGATGTGCTTGCCCGGCTGTCGTTACATATGGACACTTAATAAAACAAATGCAATTAGGGAAATTGAAACGAATGCTTGTCGTTGCGACGGGAGCATTAATGAGTCCAACAATGATGCAGCAAAAAGAGTCAATACCTTGTATTGCTCATGGTGTTGTTTTTGAATCAGAGGTGGTTGAGCAATGATGGAGTATATCATTGCATTTGCAGTAGGTGGGTTCATTTGTTTCATTGGGCAAATACTTCTGGATGTTTTTAAGATGACACCTTCACATATGATGAGTACTTTAGTCGTTGCTGGAGCTCTATTAGATGGATTTCATTTATATGACAGACTCATCGATTTTGCGGGAGCTGGAGCAACAGTACCAATTACCAGTTTTGGACACTCTTTAGTCCATGGTGCAATGACAGAAGCTGAACGTTATGGATTTTTAGGGGTAGGTATGGGGATTTTTGAAGTCACTTCTGTCGGTATTTCCACGGCAATTTTATTTGGATTTTTAGTTGCTGTTATTTTTAAACCTAAGGGGTAATAGGATGAAACCACGAAAAAAAGTGATTTTAATTACCGATGGAGACGAATCAGCTAAAAAGGCAGTTCAACATGTTGCCAAAGAAATTGGCGGCAGGTGTATTTCTAGTTCAGCAGGAAACCCTTCAGTTTTAGGTGGGCAAGAATTAGTAGACTTAATCCATAAAACTCCCTATGATCCAATCCTTGTTATGTTTGATGACTGTGGTTATAAAATGGAAGGTCCAGGAGAACAAGCATTAAGATATGTAGCAAGTGACCCAACGGTTGAGGTGATTGGTGCTATAGCTGTCGCATCACATACTCACTTTGCAGAATGGACAAAGGTTGATGTTTCAATTGACAGGTTTGGAAATTTAACAGAATTTGGTGTTGATAAAAATGGATTACAAGATATTGAATTAGGGAGAATAGATGGCGATACTGTCTATATTTTAGATGAATTGGAAATTCCTATCGTTGTCGGTGTTGGTGATATTGGAAAAATGGGAGGTTTTGATACGGTTGAAAAAGGATCGCCAATTACGAGGAAGGCAGTTGAACTTATTTTAGAACGGAGGGGATGAAGAATGAGTAAAAATTTAATTAACCCTGAAAAGCAACCAATCACTAATAATATATTTGATAATGAAACGGCTATAAAAAGTCGTATAGGTATCGGTACAAGCTTCGATGTTGGAATTCGAAAATTTAATATTTTAGGAAAGCAAATTCAAGTGTATTTTGTTAATGGCTTGTGTGATACACAATTTATCATTGAATTGTTTAAAGAATTAAGCAGACTTGACGGAAAAAATGAAAAAATAACAAATGCAAAACAAATGATAGAAAATCATCTAGTTCATCAACAAGTTGAAACGGTTAAAACCATTGATGATGCGATTACGCAAATGTTATCTGGATTGATCTTCATTCTACTAGAGGGTGAAGATGAAGCGTTTGTTATTGATGTAAGAAGTTATCCTGGTAGAGGACCTGATGAACCGGATACGGAACGGGTAGTAAGAGGTGCTCGTGATGGATATACAGAAAACATCATTCAGAACACAGCGTTAACGCGAAGAAGGATTCGAGATGAGCGATTACGTAACGAAATTATGCAAGTTGGTGTCCGTTCAAAAACGGATGTGTGTATTTCTTATATCGAGGATGTAGCTGATCCCGATCTCGTGAAAATAATAAAAAAAGAGTTAGAGTCCATACAAATAGACGGACTAACTATGGCAGATAAAGTGGTTGAAGAATATATTGTTAAACAAGGCTTTAATCCATTCCCGCTTGTACGGTATACGGAAAGACCAGATGTTGCAGCCACTCATTTATTTGAAGGACACGTTATTATAACCGTCGATACATCACCGAGTGTCATTATTACACCTACTACGTTATTTCATCATGTTCAACATGCTGAAGAATACCGACAAGCTCCTGCTATAGGAACCTTTTTAAGATGGGTTCGTTTTTCAGGAATGATCTTAGCTTTGTTTATTCTTCCGCTTTGGTTGTTGTTTGTTATGCAACCAAATTTATTACCAGAGATGTTGGAATTTATTGGTCCAAATGAAACAACGAATGTTCCTGTTTTTGTACAAATTGTACTTGCTGAACTTGGAATAGAATTACTGAGGATGGCCGCCATCCATACTCCGTCCCCTTTAGCAACCGCATTAGGGTTAGTTGCGGCATTATTAATAGGTGAAATTGCAATTAATGTAGGATTGTTTGTGCCAGAAGTCATTTTATACGTCGCTTTAGGAGCGATTGGAACATTTGCTACACCGAGTTATGAATTAGGGATAGCGATGAAAGTAGCAAGGTTAGCATTATTGTTAGTTGTAGCTATCTTTAAATTACCAGGATTTGTTATTGCTTCAACGATATTTATTTTACTTCTAACGATGATAAAATCTTTAAATAAACCATATTTATGGCCATTATTGCCATTTAATCCAGCTGCCTTTTGGCAAATTCTCGTTCGAGTTTCTGTGCCGTCCGTTAAACGGCGTCCTAGCATAGTCAGTCCAAAGGATCCGATTAAACAATCATAAATTAATATGTATAAGACATATCGTTAACAATGTTGCCACTTAGCAAGGATTATGATAAAGTGTACCTATTAATTGTATAAGTCCCTCATTTCTTTATGAAACACGGGGTAGAGGTGCAGTGAGAATGAGTATGTCTGAAGAGCGAGATGGAAGCGATGATTCAGGCAGAAAGGTCGATTTGCCGAAGTGAAAGAGTGGTACCATCCTATTCTTTTACTGGGGTGTCATTAAAAAAGTGACACACTGTCACTGTTAAATACAGTGGAGTACTATTCTACAAATGAGGTTACTCTTGCTATGGCTCGGTCATAACAGCTAGTGTAACTACATTAGCTGTTTTTTTATTAACCAAATAGGTAGGTATCTCACCTTTCATTTATACAATTAGAATATAAAACGGATCTCCAATCTCTCATATATAGAAGGAATATTTTTATATGTTGTAGATTGTTAGTTGATGCGAAGATAGGAGAGAGAAACGATGCACTTACATGGTACAAGTAGAGTTAATGACATTGGCCACCTGGAAATTGGTGGAATTGATACAGTTGAACTTGCGAAGCAATACGGAACTCCTCTGTTTGTTTATGATGTTTCACTCATTCGACAGAAGGCAAAAGCATTTAAAACGGCATTTAATGATTTAGATGTAAGAAGTCAAGTTGCTTATGCTAGTAAAGCATTTAGCTGTGTTGCAATGGTTCAACTCGCAAATGAATTAGATCTAAGCTTAGATGTCGTTTCAGGTGGGGAACTGTATACGGCAATGATTGCTGGCTTTCCTATGGAGCGTGTTCACTTTCATGGGAATAATAAAAGTCCAGAAGAAATAGATATGGCTGTTCGTGCAAACATAGGTTGTTTTGTAGTAGATAATTTTTATGAATTAGAATTATTAAAGCAAGCAGCAAATACACATCAACGTAAAGTATCTATATTATTAAGAACAACTCCAGGTGTAGAAGCACATACACATGATTATATTACTACAGGTCAGGAAGACTCTAAATTCGGATTTGATTTGTTAAGCGGGCAAGTAGATCGGGCAATTGAGTGGGCTTTGGATTGTGAGCAACTTGAATTACTAGGAATTCATTGCCATATAGGTTCACAAATTTTTGAAACGACTGGATTTGTCTTGGCTGTTGAAAAGCTTTACACTTATATTGAAAATTGGTCTAAGTCATTAAACTTTGACTTAAAAGTATTAAATTTAGGTGGAGGTTTTGGTATTCGTTATATTGAAGGCGATGAACCATTACCGGTTGGTGATTATGTAAAAGCTACGATTGAAGCTGTTCAACATCATGTGAATAAATTGAATTTATCAATGCCGGAAATTTGGATTGAGCCAGGTCGATCACTAGTTGGTGACGCGGGAACAACTCTATATACATTAGGTTCACAAAAGGATATTCCTAATGTCCGTCATTACCTTTCAGTTGATGGTGGAATGACAGATAACCTTCGCCCAGCCTTATATCAAGCGAAGTACGAAGGAATTCTTGCTAATCGTGCTAATGATCAAGTGGAAACGAAGTATTCGATAGCTGGTAAGTGCTGTGAGAGCGGTGATATGCTCATTTGGGATTTACCGCTTCCGAAAGCCAATCATAAAGATGTATTAGCTGTTTTTTGTACAGGCGCGTACGGGTATTCCATGGCTAATAATTATAACCGAATTCCTCGTCCGGCAGTTGTATTTGTAGAAGATGGAGATGCGCAATTAGTGGTTGAAAGAGAAACGTATGAAGATTTAGTTCGTTTTGATTTGCCGTTAAATACGAAAGAAAAAGTGTAATAAAATAATAAAATCCACTCTCTGCGGTTGTAAGAGAGTGGATTTTTTCTGTGGAGGCCATGATCTTATTGAATGTGTTCATATGATGTTTTATAGTCCGTTTTTCTGTATTTATTGTCTTATTTTTTAAATTTTACTGTCCAATTCTTTCTAACTGTTAATTTATGAAACTGTGAACTTTACCTTTGTTGAGTCGTCTTCTTCAGCCGCTCGATTTTAGAATTATATCTAGTAGAACTTGGGAGTTAACCTAGCAACCTACTAATGTTTTGTAGTGTAATTCGTTTTATGATAGACGGCAGGAGGCGAATTTATGAAAAAAGTCATACTTGCACTAGTAGCTTTAATTTTTTTACTACCTCAACAAGCTTTTGCCCACTCTCATACACTAGCTGATCGTATTATTGAAAGTGGTAAGAAGTATATTGGTACCCCTTATCAATTTGGAGCTCCATTAGGAAACACTTCTAGTTTTGATTGTTCTTCTTTTTCTGCGACTATCTTTGGTGAACATGGAATAACCCTTCCTCGTGTCAGTCGGGACCAAGCGAGGGTCGGTGTTCAAGTAACACTTCAACAATTACAAAAAGGTGACTTATTATTTTATGATACAAACTTTGATGGGCAAATTAATCATCTTACAGTGTACATAGATAATAACGAGATGATTCATGCGTCAAGCAGCCGAGGTGTTCATATTACGAACCCATTTTCGAATTATTGGAACGAGCGTTTTGTAACTGCACGTCGAGTCATTCCGGCAGAGCAACCTGCTGCTCCAACTCAAACTACAAGAACAGGCTCAACGTATGTGGTTAAGTCAGGTGATACTTTATCACATATTGCAAGAGATCACGGTGTTACTGTTCAGCAATTAAGAGATTGGAACCGGTTGACTTCTGATACTATCTTTGTCGGTCAAACATTACAAGTACAGGCACCTACCCAAGCTCCACCTGCATCGAATGTTTCAGCACCAACTAGCTCTGGGACGAATCATGTTGTCAGGGCAGGAGACAGCTTATGGGCCATTAGTAGAACATACAATGTAACAGTAAATCAATTGATGGAATGGAATAACCTTAATTCATCGACTATCCATGTGGGGCAATCATTACGAGTTAGTTCCGCTCCACTAGATAGAACATATACGGTACAGTCAGGTGACAGTCTTTGGAGAATCGCCACACAAAATGGTACGACTGTCCAAGTAATAACGGATTTAAACCAATTACAGTCAACGGTTATTCATGTTGGACAGACACTTAGATTGCCATAAAAGTACAGGTATAAAATGTTTCAAAAATAAAAAGCTGAAGGTGCTATGTTTAATTTGGCCCTTCAGCTTTTTCTCTTTTGGAGAGTTCATAGGTGTCTACAAAGTTATATATAGAGTGACTCAGCAATCAAGATTTATTAAAAATCAGGGAGCTGCTTAAGTGAACATCATTCTATAGTGGAAAATTTCACATTAGGTTCGTTTTATAGTAAAATGAAGCGAATGTGAAATTCAACATTTAGGAGGACTTACATAATGAAAAAAGGAAGCATCAAATTTGAAAATGGGGAACAAATCGTTTTTGAATTGTTCTCAGAGGAAGCACCAAACACTGTAGCCAATTTTGAAGAGTTAGTAAACAAAGGGTTTTATAATGGTTTAACGTTTCACCGTGTTATTCCTGGTTTCGTAGCACAAGGTGGTTGCCCGACTGGTAATGGTACTGGTGGAAGTGGAAAAACGATTAAGTGTGAAACAGAAGGTAACCCACACAAGCACGTTGCTGGTTCTTTATCAATGGCGCATGCTGGGAAGGATACTGGTAGCAGTCAGTTCTTCATCGTACATGAACCACAACCTCATTTAGATGGTGTGCATACTGTATTCGGTCAAGTAGTAGAGGGAATGGATACTGTATTACGCATTCATCAAGGAGATGTAATGTCTGAAGTAAAAGTTTGGGAAGAGTAATAAAAAAGAGGTTGACTCATTAGAGTCAGCCTCTTCTTCGTTCTGAATATCTTTTAGTTGACGAAACTTATTATTTAAGGATACAATTTAGAAAATGAATAGGTTTTCAATTTATTCCTTCGGGGCAGGGTGAAATTCCCTACCGGCGGTGATGAAACGATTAGTTTCTTAGTCCGTGACCCGTTATGGAGAATACTCATAACGGTGGATCTGGTGAAACTCCAGGGCCGACAGTGATAGTCTGGATGGGAGAAGGAAGAGAAGAGCGCGTATATGTACAGAGGTGGAATCTGTTTTTTTAGCATATCCATCAAAATATTTTTTGTTTTTTGTACAATTATACTAATGTTTATTTAGTTATGTCTTTTCTTTCGAATCTTATATAAAGAGGCTGTCCCAGTCCAAATCGTACGAACTGCTTAGTAGAGTATGATCATTTGGATTAGGGGCGCCTCTTTTTTTAGTAAACGATTAAGAAATATAAAATCGGAGATATCTAGCCCCAGGTGCCATCGGCTCGAGGTCGCTTCGGTCCATCAAATGTGTCTAAAGATCAAGACACTTTTTGCTGGCCCTCCAGCGCTTGTCGCCGATAAGCTGGCACCTTGCGCTTTTCTTGTTATTACATGATAGAAAGAGGCTAGAACGATGAATGATCGACAGTATATGGAACTCGCTATACAAATCGCTCGTTCGGCACAAGGGCAAACGACCCCAAATCCACTAGTCGGAGCTGTTGTAGTAAAAGATGGACAAGTTATTGGAATGGGAGCGCACTTGAAAGCAGGTGAAGCTCACGCTGAGGTTCACGCCATTCGGATGGCGGGAACGAAAGCAGAAGGGGCAACGATATATGTAACTCTTGAGCCATGTAGTCATCATGGAAGAACCCCTCCTTGTGCGGATTTAATTATTAAGTCACATATAAAGCGAGTGGTTATTGCTACAACTGATCCCAATCCAAAGGTTAGTGGAAGAGGGATAGAGAAGCTAAAGAATGCAGGAATAGATGTAGAAGTTGGTTTAATGAAAAAAGAGGCCGATGAATTAAACGAAGTCTTTTACCACTTTATAAAGACGAATAAACCTTTTGTCACGTTAAAATCTGCTGTAAGTCTTGATGGTAAGATTGCGACAGTTACTGGGGATAGTAAGTGGATTACAAGTAGCGAGGCTCGAGAGGACGTTCATTACCTTAGACACACGCATGATGCGATCTTAGTTGGTGTGGGTACAGTAATAGCGGACAATCCAAGCTTAACGACCAGGATCCCCAATGGAGGAAAAAACCCAATTCGAGTTATTTTAGACTCTAAGTTGCGTACTCCATTTCATTCAACTGTTGTTACAGATACTAGCTCAAAAACATGGATTTTCACGACAGATTGTGCGGACAATATAAAAAAAGAACAATTAGAACAATTAGGTGTTACCATTCATTCATTAGGGGATACCATCGAAATTGACAAACTTTTAGATATTTTAGGAGATAAGGGAATTACGTCTTTGTTTGTCGAAGGTGGAGCAACTGTAAATTCTAGCTTTTTGAAAGAGCGAGCAGTCAATCAAGTAATAACTTATATCGCTCCTAAACTAATTGGAGGAGTTTCGGCGCCGAGTTCTTTTGGTGGTGAAGGCTTTACGACAATGTCTGAAGTATTAGAACTTGACCTATTGAAAGTTGAGCAAATAGGCCCTGACATAAAAATTACTTCTATACCAAAGGGGGCAAGATAATATGTTTACAGGAATTATTGAAGAGCTAGGTACGATAGGGAATATACGACAAAATAATGAAGCTGTTGTTATGACGATTCAAGCCAATGAAATCTTAAATGATGTACATTTAGGTGATAGTATCGCTGTAAATGGTGTGTGTTTAACAGTTACATCATTTGATAATCATAGATTTACCGTTGATCTCATGCCAGAGACAGTTAGAAGTACAAGTTTGAAAACTTTGCAACGGGGATCAAAGGTGAACTTAGAACGTGCCATGGCTGCAAATGGTCGTTTCGGAGGTCATTTTGTTTCAGGTCATGTGGATGGAATCGGAAAAATAAAAAAACGTGAAGCGGTTGACAATGCCGTATATTTTCAAGTCGAAATTTCGCCTGAACTAAGGAGATATGTTTTATACAAAGGTTCAATTGCAGTTGACGGTACGAGTTTAACGATTTTTGGAGTCGATGAAACTTCTTTTACGGTTTCAATTATTCCACACACTTTAAGTGAAACCGTTATAGGTGCAAAGCATCCAGGGGATATTGTTAATATCGAATGTGATATCGTCGGAAAATATATTGAACAGTTTATTACAGCAAGGGTACCACAACAGGGCACGAATAATTCTCTTACAGAAAGCTTTTTAGAAGAGCATGGTTTTAAATAAAAGGGGGGAAAGTCATGTTTGATCCAATTGAAGAAGCCATTTATGAATTAATGCAAGGTCAAGTTGTTATCGTGTGTGACGACGAGGACCGTGAAAATGAAGGTGATTTTGTATCACTGGCAGAGAAAACGACTCCAGAAGTAATAAATTTTATGATTAAGTATGGAAGAGGTTTAGTTTGTGCCCCTATTACAGAAGAGCGTGCAAAACAGTTAGATCTTTTCCCGATGGTCGATCATAATACAGATCCGCATGGTACAGCTTTTACAGTTAGTATTGATCATCATACAACGACGACAGGTATAAGTGCACATGAGAGATCAGTAACAGTTCAAGCTTTAATTGATGATGAAACAAAGAAACATCATTTTAAACGACCAGGTCACATCTTCCCGTTAGTTGCTAAAGATGGGGGAGTTTTAAGACGTGCTGGGCATACCGAAGCAGCAGTTGACTTAGCACGACTTTCAGGTGCGAAGCCAGCAGGTGTTATTTGTGAAATCATCAAAGACGATGGAACGATGGCTCGTGTACCTGATTTACGAAAGATTGCAGATGAACATGAGCTGAAAATGATTACAATTAAAGATTTAATTGAATATCGCCATCGTAAAGATAAGTTAGTGGAAAGAGAAGTTGAAATTAATTTACCAACTGATTTTGGTGATTTTAAAGCAATTGGTTATACAAATGTGTTAGATGGTAAAGAAAATATTGCACTTGTTAAAGGTGAAATAACTCCTGATGTACCTACGTTGGTTCGAGTTCATTCAGAGTGTTTAACTGGGGATGTGTTTGGTTCGCATCGTTGTGATTGTGGTCCTCAGCTTCATGCGGCCTTAGCACAAATTGAACAAGAAGGTAGCGGGGTTCTTCTGTACATGCGTCAAGAAGGGCGCGGAATTGGACTTATTAATAAATTGAAAGCATACAAGTTGCAAGAAGAAGGTTATGACACTGTAGAAGCCAATTTAAAATTAGGATTTGCACCTGATCTCCGTGAATATGGCATTGGCGCACAAATATTACGTGAGTTAGGCATTACAAAAATGAAGTTATTAACGAATAACCCAAGGAAAATAAAGGGGTTAGCGGGTTATGGTCTTGAGGTTGTGGACAGAGTTCCGCTTCAATTGCCGCACAATGTTAATAATGAAGGGTATTTGAAAACAAAGCATGAAAAATTAGGACATATGCTTCATTTTTAATAAAAAATTTATATCAAAACTAAAAGATATATTATAGGCTACATGGGAATTTTTACTAAAATTTTACAAGCTGAATGGAGGGGGAATACATCCCCTTCTCATACATAAGGAGGAAATAATAATGGGAAAAGTATTTGAAGGAAATTTAGTTGGTTCAGGTCTTAAAGTAGGAATCGTTGTCGGGCGTTTTAATGAATTTATTACGAGCAAGTTATTAGGCGGTGCTGAAGATGCACTTAAACGTCACGGTGTTTCTGAGGAAGATGTAGATATTGCTTGGGTACCTGGAGCTTTTGAAATTCCATTAGCTGCTAAAAAAATGGCTGAAACAAATAAATATGACGCTGTTATTACACTTGGGACGGTCATTCGTGGTGCTACACCTCACTTTGACTTTGTTTGTAATGAAGCTGCAAAAGGTGTATCAAGTTTGTCACTTCAAACAGGGATACCAGTTATTTTTGGAGTATTAACAACGGATACGATTGAACAAGCAATAGAAAGAGCAGGTACTAAAGCAGGGAATAAAGGTTGGGAAGCTGCAGCCGCTGCAATTGAAATGGCAAATTTAAGTCGCGCGTTTAATCAATAAGCGGTGTAACATTACATCGAAAATTGTGTGAGATGTAGTTTTACCTTCTTATTAGTAAAAGGCAAGGCAAAACTTTAATAATTGTAATATGGGCGATCTATAGAAGGTGTTGAGTAGAGAGTGTAGCAGTGAACATGCTATGCTCTCTTTTCGTTTGACTTATCTCAAAGTCGATATCTAAAAAGAGGGTCGCAGAATTTTTAAATTTAGTCGGTGTTCTGATAAAAAACTACCTTTAACCTATTAACATTTTTATGAAATTGACATATTTTATAAGTAACGTTTATCTAAATTTTCATAAACAACACACAATATTTCATCAGAATGTGATAAAATTTAGTTTGATAGCTTACGCATCACAGGTCTAGAATGATTAAAGAGGGATTGATATGCTAATAAAATATAAATCTACTTACAAAAAGATTGCGATGGGGCTATTATCATATATGCCGAAGCAAAAACAAATTAAAACGTTACAAGAAACAATAGAAAAATATGAACATGATGACAGATGGCAATTATTTTTATGGAAAGAAGAAGATATTGTAGGTGTAATTGGCATTTATGAAGACGGTGATGGAGATTTTGAATTGTGCCACGTTTGTGTAAACCCGTCCTTTCGTGACGAGGGAATTGGTAAACAAATGCTCCAAGCAGTTCAAGAAAGAATCACGGGTAATCTTAAACCAAATAAGGATACAAAAGACTTTTATTCTGCGTGTTTACTAGACGTATAAAGGTTGACTGATAGTAGTGTTAGGCACCTCGAAGATATAAATACTATCTAGACTTATGTATCTTATATAAAAGAACGAGGGCCAAAACACTCCATGGTCAGCCTTACTTTTTTCTGTTCTTCAATTGTTTTTGTCGAGATCTCTCATTAATAACGTCTTCGCGGTTGCGTAGTGAGTGTTTATTTATGAGATAACGGTCGTTAAAGTCGCTAGGAATACACCATTGAAGGTTTTCTTTTTTACATTGATTTGTACAAGCATGAAGGAGACTGTCATCTTCAATGGGAATATTATAATCTTGATAAGGCAGTTTGTTCTCAATATTCTTTTTAATAATAGGTAAGTCCATTAATAGTTGTTTACTATTTATCCCTAAATCTGAAACCTTTGTTTTCTCTTGCCCCAATATACGTATTGCACTTGTGATCATTCGCTTGGCACCCTCATAGTTTTGTCGACGGTAATGATAAAGGCCGACTGAAACTTGAATAAACCCTACCCAAACCTTTTCTTTACCGCCTTCTTCGGATTTCCAGTGCTCCTCTAATACTTCATGACACTCAAAAAAATCACGTTGACTATGAAAGTAAATTAAATAGTCTATAAAAGCTTGTGGATATTTCATGAAATGACTCCCCCATCGAGTTAGTTAATAAAAGTGTATCATATGCAAATTCGTTAGGAAAATGACAAGACTCTCTGATAAAAGACTAAACATAAATGAAAATAATCAATATCGTGGGATGAAAAGTATGATATAATCCTGTCTAGCAACGGTTTTAAATAGAAATTGGTGATGAGATGAACAGTCAGTACAGTGTGAAACTGGACACATTTGAAGGTCCTTTAGATTTACTGTTACATTTAATAAATCAAGCAGAAGTAGATATATATGATATTCCAGTCGCTAAAATAACTGATCAGTATATGCAATATATCCGAACGATGCAGGAGTTACAATTAGACATAGCAAGTGAATATTTAGTGATGGCAGCAACGTTACTAGCCATTAAAAGTAAGATGTTACTCCCAAAGCAACAAGAAGAATGGGACAATGTTGAAAGCATTGAAGTAGATGAAGATGATCCACGTGAAGAGCTTATGATGCGTTTGATTGAATATAGAAAGTTTAAAGAAGCGGCAATGGAGCTTCAAGATCGTCAAGTGGAGCGTTCATTAATTCATACGAAACCCCCAGTTAACCTTGAAAGGTATTTTCCAAAAGAGGAAAGAAAAGAAGTAACGTTAAAAGGGATTACTCTATTTGATATGCTAGATGCTTATAAATCTATGCTTAAGCGTAAAAAGATGCAAGCGCCCGTGGCAAAAACTGTAAGAGGTCAAGAGTATTCGATCGAGACGAGAATGGGTGAGATTATGGAGGATTTAACCCGTACCGGTGGAAAACGAAGCTTTTACTCGTTGTTCCCTGTTCCTGAACGATCACACATTGTTATCTCTTTTTTAGCTGTATTAGAATTAATGAAGAAAAATGCCATCATTTGTGAACAGGAAAATAATTTTTCTGACATCATGATCTACATCAAGGAGGAGGGGTCTATTCATTGACGCTGTTTAATCCAATTAGTTTAGATGAATTAAAAGGTATAATTGAAGGATTATTATTCGTAGCTGGTGAAGATGGACTTACAGAAGAACAGCTAGCAAACATTCTAAAAGTGGAACGAGAAACGGTGCAAGATGTGTTACGCGATTTAGAAGTTGATTTAACAGAAATAAATCGCGGCATGCAATTAATTGAGATGGCTGGTGCTTATCAATTAACAACCAAACCAGAGCATGCACTTTACTTTCAGCAATTAGTAGAAGCGCCGGGACATACAGGCTTGTCTCAGGCTGCACTTGAAACTCTAGCGATTGTAGCTTACAAACAGCCCATAACCAGGGTTGAAATAGAAGAAATACGCGGGGTTAAAACGGAGAAAGCAATTCAAACGTTAACGGCAAAATTACTGATAAAAGATGTAGGACGTGCAGAAGGTAGTGGGCGTGCGATATTATATGGTACTACAAAGGAATTTTTAGATTACTTTGGCTTAAAATCTCTAAAGGAATTACCACCTTTACCAGATCAAGTCGACGAAGGGTTCTTGGAAGAGGATGCAGATCTATTTTTTAAGAAGTTTGAGGAAGGAATGGAGACGCTCTTAAGTGAGGACAACAGTGAAAGTTAATATGATATAATTAGAATATATTACATTACAGTTAGGAGAGGTTGTTGTGATTATATTAAAGGCTGAAGGAATTGAACTAGAAAAGGAAAAACCCAACACGTCTGAAGATTTCTTCAATCGTTCTACTGTAACATATACTGATAATGGACAAGAAAAGGAGCTAAATGTGTTATATGTACGTTTCTTCGATGAACAATCATCAGAGATATCTCCTTTTAAAGAAGATCCCATTTTAGCAACAAATCAGAGAGAAATAACATTTAAAGATATCGTGGCTTTAGTTTGCTTGTTGCAAAATCCGGGTAATAAAGAGAAAAAGCGAGTATACATTAATGAACTTAAAGAAATGGAATCTTTATTTAGGGACGTTGACCCTGAGCAAATTAAAGGAATTATGAATAACCTCGTCACACAAGGAAAAAGCCAATTGTAATATATACATAAGAACCTTTTGCAAAAAATAGTAAGGTGTTCTTGTCCGAAGTGTCGTATAATATAGTTATTATAAAAATGGAGGTGTCACCACCATGGGGAATACATTGGTTGAAAGCCAATTAACATTAGCACATGATACTTTAAAAGGTATTTGTGAAAAAATAAGTACGTACCTAAATGAAACAAAATTAACAGAAATGTTAAGTGAAGATAACCAAACAGATGAAGAATATTACAAGGCGGTTCTTTCTTCATTGCGTCGTGTACTAGTTTTTTGTGAAGAAGGTAAAGATGCAAGTGAAGTCATTCTAAATGGAAAGACGTTCCGTAAAACAGCTGCTGAGAAAACATTATATTGGGTTTATCATAATTGCATCGAGGAGTTTTTTAACCCTCGTATTGATAACTGGTTTGAAGACAGTCGTTCTGCGTATACTGGGAAAAATGCAATTAAATTTTCAAAACCCGTACCGGAATCTCTAAAGGATCTAATGAAATCCATTGAAGGTCCATTTCAATCGATTCGTGAAGAACTGGAATATTATGAAACAGATTTTCAAACAAAGATGCTTCATACAAAGTAAGCAAAAAAAGTGCAGCCATATGCTGCACTTTTTTATTTGTTTCTTGGTGCGGTGGGGTCACAATCTGGCATAGTAGTTTCGCTTGATTCTGCCAATTTTATTAAGTAGTAACATTCTTCTCTTGCCATATGATCGGCCATTAGTTCTGAAAATGTCCCTAACAACTTATTTGTCATTTCAAGTTCTTCGAGTTCTCTTAGAAATACTTTGAAGAGCTCAATTTCTAACTCTACTTGATCATTAAAACGATGAAGTGCTGGGAATTTATCGACATTTGCTCGCAAATACCCGGCCAATTCAACAGCTTTGATATAAAAATCTTCAAACGTCTCTGTAAACTCTTCACTTTTTTTACTCAATTTCTTTTCAACCATATCTAGTTCACCTGTAATGGCATCTGCATGGCCGGCAGCATCGAGAAGCCAAACGAGGTGATGATGGAGAGGGTGAGTTACAGGGGGGATGTTTTCTTCCACTAAATAAGGAAGAATACGTAAATACTCATCGACTTCATTGACCATATGATTTAAAAATGTAGGTGGTAAACCAATTTCAATTTCACCAATTAAATGCTCACGAATGATGTGAAGTTTAAATTCTCGAATTCCTTTGGCTTGCTCTAGAGATAGTTCAGTCAGTTGTTGTAACGGGTCGCCACTAATTTCTTGACGTGATATTTCTAATAATTGGTCAAAGGTTTCAATGTATTGTTTGGCGATCTCGACTTCTTCTTCCTCAATTGGGGATAGTGCATCACGGATAAATCGAGCATGATCACCTAATACTTGCAACCAAAAACGATGTTCAAATAAAGCAACCTCTTGAAATGTGTTCAAAAAGACCCCTCCTAATCGTTCGTTCATCAACCATAACATATGTTATAAACGCCTAGAATGTGATTATCACCAAGTGGGGTTGTATAGGCATATAGTAGAGCGATGACTGCGCGTTTAAGGAGGAGACATTATTAATGGAAGCCTATCAAAAGCAACTGCAAGTTTGGACCGGGAAATTAGAAGAAGCATGGTCTAAATTAGATGTAAATGTAAAAAAGAGGTTAGAACAAAGTGAAATCCAAAACTTTGAGGAAAATTTGCAACATGTAAAAGGTTTATTGGTACAGCGTACAACTACCGATAAATTAAAAGCTGAAACTGAAAAGCTATATGAAAGTTGGGATCAGATTACACAAAATATGAAACGAGCTGAACAAGCTGGTGCTGCGGGAAATGTTCCTCTTCAGCCTGTACCTATTGGAGAACACCAACTTCCACCGCTACCCTATAGTTACGAAGCACTTGAACCTTATATCGCAGCCGAGATTATGCGATTACACCATCAAGAACATCATCAAAGTTATGTGGATGGATTAAATAAAGCAGAGAAAAAGATGGAGCAGGCTAGAAAAACAGGTAATTTCGATTTCATAAAGCATTGGGAAAGAGAAGCAGCTTTTAATGGGGCTGGGCATTACTTACACACGATCTTTTGGAACGTTATGAGCCCAAAAGGAGGTGGAGAACCGACTGGGGAGTTAGCTAATCAAATTATAAAAGATTTCGGTAGTTTTCAACAATTTAAAAAGCACTTCTCAGAAGCAGCTAAAAAAGTAGAGGCTGTCGGTTGGGCGATATTAGTGTGGGCACCAAGAGCCCATCGTTTAGAAATTCTCCAGGCTGAAAAGCATCAAAATTTAAGCCAGTGGGATGTTGTTCCATTATTACCGCTAGATGTTTGGGAACACGCCTACTACCTACAATATAAAAATGAACGGGAACCGTACATTAATAACTGGTGGAATGTCGTAAACTGGCCACATGTTAGTGAACGATATATGAAAGCTCGTGAATTACGGTGGGAGCCGTTTTAATAGAAAAGAGGCTGACTGTCTAACGTCAGCCTCTTCCCTTATTTAAAAAACTGTAGAATGTAACCTTTTAAATCGACCATCCGTGGATTTTCAAACGGTTGATCTGTACCAGCAATAACGATAGCACCTAATGTATCATTTTTGTGTAAACCACCATGTTCTCCTCCATCTACGTGAAGAGGCGCACCTTCCGAATGGAAAGTATGACCTGGCTTTGCTGCTAAGGCAACCGCTGGGTGATGGTTACTGTTTAAGGCAGTGATTAGATGATTTAAAACGTCTGGAAAATCGGTGTAGCTTAATCGTGAACGTTTTTCATCAATTTTGAGACCAACTATTTCTTCATTACCTTCCCATTCCCACGTTTGTTCATATCGGTCAATCCAAGGGCCTCCAGCTCTAAAGCGAAAGGCATCGTTATAGTCTGGTGAAATGACATAGACCCAATCTTCGTCAATCCACGAAGCAAATTCAATACGCTTATCCACCATCGCTGTTTCTGCAAGATCTGGTAACAATCCAGTATGTTGTAATGGATAGATATAAGACATCCGATGATTATTAGCGATCACTATATCACCTTGTGTCGCATGGTCAGTTAATGGAGCGACAGAATATTCTTGGTAGATCTCGTGAAGCGGTATGGACATAGCAAATTCATCATCTAATAATTTATCTTGACCGTGATCTCCAAATACGATAAAAATGTTTTCCTCTAGGGCTTGATCCCAACTGTCATAGCTATTTAATATTTCTTGGAAGAAAGCTTCTGCTCTTTCAAAACCGACACGATAATGTGGACTATGATTATGAGCCTCTTTATCAAAACTCGGTAAAAATACAGCTAAAAAATCAGGCTGCTCTCCTTGTTTGATCATCTCACTTACGACTGTAACTGAATACTCATCATTTAGACCAAAGTTAGATAAAAAAGTATCGGGAACATCCTTTCCTTCCAGCGCTTTAGGTTTTACAGCACTTCCAAATGCTAAGAGGTCAGGACCTTTTGTTTGAAGGGACTCGTTTAAATTTAACCACTGGTCAAGTAAGACTGGCAGTGTCATATCATGAGTCGTTTGACCACGATAAATTAAAAAATTTACAGAGCCTGTCGAATACCTCTTTTGTTGTAAGACTTCATGTATCGTTGTTACTTGTGGACTTAGATGAGAATTGTTCAAATGATACAGTGAATCAATTAAGCTCTGTTTCATTCCCAACTTGATCATCTTTTCCATAGTTGAACCGTAATCAACAATTCGATTTTCATCAGGATTATACCAAACGAGACCTGGAACTTTATGAGCATCTGGCATTTTACCAGTCATTAAAGTACTTTCAATGACAACAGACATCGATGGAAAGGGTGCAACTAAATCTTTATGGTATTGACCATTTTCTATTAAGAATTCAAGGGCTGGTATTTTTCCTTTTTCTTTACTATTATCTATGAGCGAGCCCATCATCGAGTCAATCATGACAAGAACAACTTTCTTATCGGGCTTAATTTTATCTTGTTCAATTTGTTGAATAGTCGCGCCTTGATCGTTTGCTCCTTGGCAGGCAGATAAGAAAATGGTAAGAATAACGATAACGATGCGAAAAAACATGATCCCACTCCTTATGAACTGTATGTATTAATATAAAGGGAATCCCCTTCTAGCCATTCTGCATAAAAAACTTCTTTTTCATCAGTAATACCGTAAGTGAACAGCTGTTGTTTTAACCACGCTAGATTATAGCCGCTTTCTCTCAAATTATCGAGTAATATTTCCCCATCTAGAATAAGGGTGATTGGAAGACAGACCTTTTGAGGTGTCAGGTTTAAGTCCTTTTTATTCGGCTGTTCGTAATTGTCTTTTTTTAAAATACTAATGGACCCATTTGCTTCCAAAATCCCATATTGCACTTCACGAATTGAAAAAACATCTTTTTGGCGTAATAATTGTTGCAGCTGATTAATGTCCATTTGATCTTTTTTTAACTGTTGAAAATCAATTTTACCTTCACGAATGATAATTGACGGCTTTCCTTGTAGAAAGTTTCTTGTACCCTTGTATTTTTGTGTCAACCACTCAACGGTATAAATGAGAGTGCCCCATACAAACACAGCATAAATCACGTAATTTAGACCGATATTCTTATCATAAATAGCATTTCCGACGAGCTCACCGAGAACTAGTGCTGATATGAAATCAAAAGGAGTGAGTTGAGTGATTTGCGTCTTTCCTAAGACTTTAGTGATAACTAATAAAGCAAAAAAACCCGTAATTAGTTCAGTAGTTAAATAAAAAAAGTTAGTATTCAATGTTTTGCCCTCAACTAGGAATATAAAGTGAATGTTATGATTAGAATGTCCCAACAATGGAATAATTACTCAAACGAAAAAGGAGTGAGCATATTAGTGCTCAACTCCTTTTATTTTGATCAGTAATTGATCAATTTTTGGTAATATTTGGTTAGAGGCGGTTTGTATCCTATGAACTTCGCTTCCTTTTAAGTCAACAGATCCTTTAAACACGGTTTTAACTTTTCCTTGATCCGTTTTCCAATACGTATCAGCATATTGACGATATAAATCCCAATAAAAAGTGATCGCTTCAATTTGCTCAGGGGTAAATGCTTCAGAAAGTTCTTTATTAGAAAGTCCATGTGAGCTGGGTGCTTCTTCAATTAATTTAGGGTGTAAATTACTTACTTGTTTTGAAATCGCTTCTCTTACTTGTAACGCTTGTATAAAAACATACGATCTCCATTCATCCCTTAGTTGCTCAGTCCCTATTTTTTTTATGTTTGGATGTTGTAGTAATTCTTCAATTTGCCTTTGGTGCTTCTTTTCTTGTGCATTAAACGTACGGAATATATAAAACAGAAAAATGCCTGTGCACAAATTAACAATAAGTATTAATATCAAAACGGATAATAACATTTTACACTCCTTATTTTTACTTCCAGTATTTAACTACAATTATTTAGTTTTAATTATCAAATATTAGTATCGTACCATTATTATTTTTTTAGGAGGAACCACCATGACAGTAGCAAGCCAAGTAAAACAAACATTAGCAGGATTAAAGAGTGCACAAGCAAGTTTTGAAACCTTTGCTCTACAAACGGAAAATCAACAAGCAAAGCAAATGTTCCAAAACTTAGCGCAACAAACACAAGGAATAGTAGATACATTAACACCACGTGTTCAAGAAATTCAACAAGAAGAACCACAATATAACGACTAATATTCGGCTAAAAGGTTGATGTGATAAACATCAACCTTCTTCTTACAATAAAAACAGTAAAAAATCTGTTACATATAAATATCGGACATTTGTCAAACTATAATCAATACGAAGCTAAGAATAGGGTGGTTTCAATGAAAATGTATTCCTTATTTATTTTAACCTTTTTGACGTTAGCTTGCATACTGAGTGGTTGTGGTCAAATGAACTTACAACAACAAGAACAAACTCCTTTGTTTATTGGTCAGGGAGCTATTATTGATCAAACGCAAGCTGATAATGCAAAAAAGATTGTCCTTTCAATGGATGAAGTTATTGAAGTAAGAGGGGTATCAAACCAGGACAACATTTACATCGCACCAACGGTTACACATTTTGATAGGCTCCATTTAGAAGGAATTAGAAAAGATGGTTTTGATCGAGTAAAAAAACGCTATCCTAACTCTACAATTTTTCTTTCAACGGATAAAAAAATATTTATGGAGCTTGAGAAGTTAGAAAGACAACTTAAAGAGGAAAGTATTTCAAAGGAACAGTTAGACAAAAGGTTAAAAAAGCTTGAAGAAGATATGAAAGGGTAAAGTGAGGAGCGAACTATGTCGGATCAAAAAAAGAAAAACTTAACACCAGTACAACAAGAATATCAAAAGTTTGCTAGTGAACATGAAATCAAACGGCCATGGTTTAAAAATTGTATTCGTGCGTTTTTTATAGGCGGTCTTATTTGTTTATTCGGTCAGTTTGTACAAACTTTCTTTTATACATTTTTTGATTTTACAGAACGAACTGCCGGAAATCCAACCGTGGCATTTATGATTTTTCTATCTGTTTTACTAACAGGGTTTGGTGTTTATGATCGAATAGCACAATTTGCTGGTGCTGGAACAGCAGTACCGGTTACTGGGTTTGCTAATTCTGTGGCTAGTGCTGCAATTGAACACCGTACGGAAGGGTATGTGCTTGGAGTTGGTGGAAACATGTTTAAGTTAGCTGGTTCGGTTATTGTATTTGGAACGGTAGCCGCGTTTGTAATTGCAATTATTAAAACGATTGCTATCCAATGGGGGGGATTATAATGCTTACTGGCCATCGAACTTGGACGTTTGAAACAAAGCCTGTCATCTTATCTACTGGTACTGTCGGTGGTCCTTTTGAAGCGAATGGAAATATTCCTGATGATTTTGATACGCTTCATGAAGATATGTGGATGGGACAAGACTCTTATGAGAAAGCGCATCGGGTATTGTTTGAGGAAGCTTGTAATAAAGCAATTGAAAAAGGTGGAATAGAAAAAGAAGTCGTTGAGTTTGTTATTGCTGGTGATTTAGTCAATCAAATTACGCCAACAAGCTTTGCTTGTCGAACATTGAGTATTCCATATATTGGGTTGTTTGGCGCGTGCTCCACTTCAATGGAAGGATTAGCATTATCGGCGTTCATCTTGAATGGTGGCGGGGCTAACTATATTTTGACTGGCTCATCAAGTCATAACTCAGCGGTAGAGAAACAATTTAGATACCCAACGGAATACGGTGCTCAAAAACCACCAACTGCTCAATGGACGGTAACTGCCTCAGGCGTTGGGTTACTAGGCAAAACAGGTGATGGTCCCAGAGTAACTTCTGCGACGATCGGAAGGGTCGTTGATATGGGATTAAGTGATCCATTCAATATGGGTGGAGCAATGGCCCCAGCTGCTGTTGATACGATTGAAGCTCATTTAAGAGACATGCAAGTTGGTCCTGACTATTATGATGTCATTGCAACGGGGGACTTAGGTAAGATTGGCCACTCTATTGCAATTGATTTATTAGCTAAGCATGGGTTAGAGCTCACAGAAGAGAAATTTCAAGATTGTGGGTTGTTGATTTACAGAGAGGAACAACCTGTACTGGCTGGTGCAAGTGGGTCAGGATGTTCGGCAGCAGTTACATACGGGCATTTACTTAATCGAATGAAACGTGGAGAAATTAACCGGATGTTAATTGTAGCGACAGGCGCTTTATTATCACCGTTATCATTTCAACAAAAAGAAACGATCCCGTGTATCGCCCACGCAGTTGCAATAGAAGCAGGGAGGTGAGGATAAACGATGATTTTCTTTTGGGCATTCGTAGTTGGTGGTATTATTTGTGTTATTGGACAAATTTTAATGGATGTTCTCAAACTTACCCCTGCACACACCATGAGTACGTTAGTTGTATCAGGGGCGATACTTGACGGCTTTGGTTTATATGAGCCTCTAATCGACTTTGCAGGGGCTGGTGCAACTGTTCCAATTACAAGTTTTGGTAACGCATTAGTTCATGGTGCGATGGCAGAAGCTGAAAAACACGGGTTAGTCGGTGTGATTACAGGGATTTTTGAAGTTACGAGTGCAGGTATTTCAGCAGCTATAATATTTGGTTTTTTTGCAGCATTAGTTTTTAAACCTAAGGGATAGGGAGGGATTTAGTATGACAGTAGCTTCACAGGTAAAACAGTGCCTTTCTTCACTCAAGGGAATTGAGGCATCCTTAAATACATTTTCCATTGAAACAGAAGATGAAGAAGTGCGCCAAGTATTTCATGAAACATGCTTAACGACTAGAAAGGTAATCGGCGACATTGAGAAGAGAATTGGTGAACTTGAACGAGAAGAGCCTCAATATAATGGATATTAGTTAATGGAGGTTTCAAGAAAGGAGGGTTTCATTTGCCGGGCTGGTTAGAAATCGTTTTACGCTCATCCGCTGGTATTATAGTGGTTCTATTTGGAGCAAAGCTTTTTGTACGTAAGGCAATAGGAGAGCTTTCTTATTTTGAGTTTATCGTAGCGGCAGCGGTGGCTATCATTGTCGGAATTGGTTCTGTAGCAATAAGCATCCCCCCTGGCCATGTAGCCATTGCATTATTTTTGTGGGTTTTTATCCCCTATATTATCGGTTCACTATCCGTTAAAAGTAAGACATTTCGTAATGTGATTGGCGGTAAAGGAATCCCAATCATTAAAGACGGTAAAGTTCTTGAAGATAATATTAGAAAAGGCCGTTATACGACAGACGAATTGTTAAGTAAATTAAGAACAAAAGATGTCTTCCGTGTTGCAGATGTAGAGTTTGCCGTTCTAGAACCGAATGGAGCAGTAAACGTTCTATTAAAGAAAGATTATCAACCTTTAACGCCTAAAGATATGCAAATTCAGGTAGCCCCGATAAAACAGCCAGAAACAGTGATAATGGACGGGAAAATACTAGATGAACCACTTGCTACGATTGGCTTTAATCGGAGATGGCTAGAACATGAACTTGATAAAATAGGGGTTGCCATTGAAAATGTTTATATTGGTCAAATTGATTCATACGGAGAATTAACGATAGATGTGTTTGATGACCAAATTGAAATTCCAGAACCTGTTGAAAAGCCACTCCTATTTGCATCAATTAAAAAATGCCAAGCAGATTTAGAAGTTTTCTCCATGCAAACTGACTCAGAACAGGCAAAAAACATGTACCAACGTTGTGCTAAAGAAATGGATGAGGTTATGAAAAAATTAAAACCATTACTAAGATAAGAGGCAGTTCTGTGGGCTGCCTCTTGTTTCTTTTTTGATAAGAAAGTATAAATATTGACTGGCTTGATTTTAACAGCTTTATTTAATTTATTTTTAACTTTAGTCAATTTATTTTCAACTTAGTTCACCTTATTTTTAACTTTGCCGGTTTTACATTCAACTTTTTCACTTTACCGATTTCTCGACAAAAACTTACAAAAATCATGTGTTCCTTTGTCTCATGAGGTGTGTTCCAGTCCGTACGTCGTTGAACGGGCCTTGTGCTTTTCATATTTCATTTCACGTTAATGATAAAAAGGAGGCATGTGTTGCTCTTCTTTTTTTAATGAAATATGAAGTTCTTGATTTTGATTAATTGAAGCAAAAAAAATTCGATTCATCTGTGGTATATTTCTTTTTTGTAATTCTTCAATGAGCCACGGACGATCTAAGCCTAAATAAGTTAGAATGTCGTCGTAAATCTCCCCTTCTACGATTAAAGGCAAAGCTAAACTGAGATTTTTCTTATCTAAATTCATATCTTCAAGTGTTACTTCCATTTTATTCTCTTGCTTCATTACACTAATTTTTCCATCTCCTTCAATGATCGCAACTTTAACCTCACTTATATCAAAAATATCCTTCTGCCTTAACATTTGTAAAACATTATCAATGGTATACTGAATCCTTTTTAAGTTTTCAACTAACACTTTTCCATCTTGAATGACTAATGTAGGTTCAAACGTAAGTTTTTTACCTAATTTTCGATTGGAGATTAATAAACGAGCAACAGACTTATGAAGTAATGGAATGACAATAACAGCTAAATAGGTATATATATGATCAACTGTTGGGTCAGCAATATCCGCGCCAATAACATTAGACAATGTAATAATAATGAGAAAGTCAAAAATAGGCATTTCGCCAAGTGATCGTTTCCCCATATAAATTGTGACCATTAAAAACAATGGAAAAATCGTGAAGATACGACCCAGTATAATGAGAGACTCTCTTAGTATATCGTCCATAAATTTATCACCAAATCACTTAATTTTAAAGGCTCTTCCTGACAGTGTGATGGTTAAACGGTTCAAAAGCAACAAAGCATACGAAAACAGCCATTTTAATAGAAAGAATTCAGGGATAGTTTTCACAAATAGGTGGAGAAGTATTCCAATTTATTAGGAGTTGGACAAATTTGTTCATACTTCATTTTCTTGCGCATACACTTGTACAAACTACTATTCAGGCGGGGATTTATATGTACATGAGAAAAAAAGTACTAATTATATGTTTATCTATTAGTTTATTACTTTCTACATTTTCATTTACGAGTAAAAGTGAGGCATTTTCGGTCTCTGCACAAGGGGCTATTTTAATTGAACAATCTTCTGGTCGAGTATTATATGGGAAAAATGAACACCAACAAATGAGGATTGCTAGTATTACCAAGATCATGACAGCGATTATAGCTATCGAATCAGGGGAAATGGAAGAGTATGTAAAAGTTTCAACACGAGCAGAAGGAACAGAAGGATCTTCACTTTACTTAAAAGCTGGAGAAAAAATAAAACTAAAAGACCTAGTATATGGACTTATGCTTCGGTCTGGAAACGATGCTGCTGTTGCAATAGGGGAACATGTTGGCGGAAGTCTTGAAGGTTTCGTTTACTTAATGAATCAGAAAGCTCAAGAAATCGGCATGACTCGAACCGTTTTCTCAAACCCACACGGACTAGATGATCATGAAGAACATTATTCAACCGCTTATGACATGGCAAAGCTTACACAGTATGCAATGGAGAATGAGCAATATCGAGAAATTTCATCAACTAAAAATTATAAGGCACAAAGAGAAGGTGAAGTTTATAGTTACTGGCAAAATAAAAATAGACTTTTAACTCAATTATACAAATACTCTACTGGTGGTAAGACAGGTTTCACCAAAAGAGCGAAACGAACGCTTGTCTCGACAGCAACAAAAGATGATCTAGATTTAATTTGTGTAACCTTAAATGCACCAAGTGACTGGAACGATCATATGAACCTTTTTAATTCTGCATTTGATCGATATAAAGTTGAAACTCTTGCAAAGGAAGGGACGATAAAAGGAATTAAAGACGAGTTCTACAAAGATAGAGTCTATATTCCGTATACATTTAAGTATCCACTAACCGTAAAAGAAAGAGAAGGTGTAAAAAAGGATATCACATTATATCGACCACCAAAAGGTGAAGAGGCCGATAAGATTTATATGCCACAACCTGTTGGGAAATTAACCATTTCAATGAATGGTAAGACATTAAATAGTATCCCACTGTATTTCTTAACGCCAGTAGAAGAGGAGAAAAAAGGATTTTGGTCTCAAATAAAGGAAATTTTCTTTCTCACTTTGGGAGTGAAAATCATTGATTAATATCATTTGGGTGACAATGCTCGTCATTGGACTAATCTTTGCAGGGATAAATGGTAAGATGCCCGAGGTAAATGAAGCCATTTTTGCAGGTGCTAAAGATGCAGTCACCATTTGCTTTGGGTTAATTAGTATCCTTGTCTTTTGGTTAGGGATGATGAAAATTGCACAGAGTGCCGGTTTGTTAGATGGACTAGCAAAACTATTGAGACCAATAGCAACTAGATTGTTTCCGGAAGTACCTAGTAATCATCCAGCAATGGGGTACATTCTTTCCAACATGACAGCAAATATGTTTGGGTTAGGAAATGCCGCTACACCCATGGGGATTAAAGCAATGCAAGAGTTACGCAGGTTAAATGGTGACCGAGACGAAGCTAGTCGATCGATGATTACTTTACTAGCGATCAATACAGCTAGTATTACATTAATACCAACGACGGTTATTTCCATTCGTATGACCTATGATTCAGTGTCACCTACAGAAATTGTCGGAACAACGATACTTGCTACGTTTTGTTCAACAGTAGGCGCGATTTTAATTGATCGTTATTTTTATTATCGTCGAATGAGGAGGAGGTAAGCATGGGATGGATAACGATAATATCAATATGGATAATTCCAATGCTTATCGCTTTTATTTTGTTATATGGAACGTACAAAAAAGTACCTACGTATGAAACGTTTGTTGATGGGGCTAAAGAAGGCTTTTCAATGGCCATTTCAATCATTCCTTATTTAGTTGGAATGCTTGTAGCTATATCTGTTTTTCGTGCATCAGGAGCAATGGACTTTATTATCGATTCATTAAGGCCGATATTACATGCTATTGGTGTTCCTAGTGAGATCGTTCCTCTTGCAATGATCCGACCTATTTCTGGAACAGGCGCTTTAGGCATGACGACAGATTTAATTGCTACATATGGTCCGGATTCTTTTATAGGTAGACTAGCCTCTACAATGCAAGGAAGTACAGACACAACACTGTATGTATTAACCGTTTATTTTGGAGCGGTTGGGATTAGGAAAATGGGTGATGCGTTAAAAGTTGGACTATTAGCAGATATAGTTGGTATTATTGCTTCTATTGTTATTGTTACATTAGTGTTTGGACCGTAACTATAAGAATTAACACTAACTTCGGTTAGTGTTTTTTTATGCTAGATAAAAAATAAAAGTATTGATTATTAAGTCTAGCTTATCTAATATGTAAAAAGTGACAATAATTAACCTATAATAATGAAAACTTGAGAATTTACATCAGAAGCTTTAAGATGTTCAATGAGGTGAAAATATGGAACGATTACAAAAAGTTATTGCCCAAGCGGGTGTAACATCAAGAAGAAAAGCAGAACAATTAATAGTTGAAGGAAGGGTAAGTGTTAACGGTCAAATAGTTCGTGAATTAGGAGTTAAAGTAAACGCTAATAAAGATGACATAGAAGTAAATGGAGTGCCAATTGACCGGGAACAACCGGTTTATTTTTTGCTATATAAGCCAGCAGGGGTTATCTCCAGTGTATCAGATGACAAGGGTCGAAAAGTCGTAACCGATTATATTGAAGCCGAGGAAAGAATTTTTCCAGTAGGGAGACTCGACTACGATACTTCGGGACTTATTCTTCTAACAAACGATGGCGAGTTTGCTAATCTTTTGATGCATCCAAGACATACAATTGATAAAGTCTATGTCGCAAAAATTAAAGGTGTACCAACAAGAGAGCAGTTAAAGCAGTTAAAAGACGGGATTCGTCTAGAAGATGGGAAGACGGCACCAGCAAAGGTAAAGGTACTTTCAGTTAATAAAAAAAATGAAACATCCATTGTCCAATTAACGATTCACGAGGGAAGAAATCGTCAAGTTCGACGAATGTTTGAAGCGCTTGGCTATCAAGTCATGAAACTTAAAAGAGAAAGTTATGGTTTCCTTGATCTGAAAGGGTTAACGCCTGGAGAATTCCGCCCTTTAAAACCTATAGAAGTTAAACATTTTCGAGAAATAGCTGTCACAGAAAAGTCATAATCATTGCTAAATAAGTAACACACCATCGTTATAATGAGACTGAAGGTAGAAAAATATCGAATTTAAAACAGTTAGAAAGAATAATGTCATTCTTTCTAACCTCTTTTTAAATTTTCTTCAAACTTTTTTCATACTTCTTTGAAACAATCACATAGTCAAATCATCTGTGAGTAAAAGGTAGTTGAGAAGAAAGAAGTGGGCGTATCAAAGTCGATTTCTACCAATCTAACAACACTTCTTACTTTTGGGATAAACGCCCCACGCGTTTTTCTTTATGAGAGGGGAGAGCATAATGAAACAAAGAAGGCTTATTATTCGTAGTTCCATTTTAGCAATCATCTCGATCGCTATCGGTTACACGTTCTATATTAACTTCTTTTCAGATCAATCGGTTGTTCGCGCAGGAGATAAAGCAAAGAATTTTGTCGTTGCTGATTTAGTCGGCGAAACGATTGAATTAAGAGAATTAGAAGGGAAAGGTGTTTTCTTAAACTTTTGGGGAACATTTTGTCCACCGTGTGAAAAAGAAATGCCAATCATGGAAGAACTGTACCATGAGTATAAAGATCAAGGCATTGAGATCATCGCACTGAATGTAGATGAGTCTGATTTGGTTGTTCAAAATTTTGTAGACCGCTACAAGCTGTCGTTTCCAGTCGCTATCGACAAAGGACGGAAAATTACAGAAGCTTATGGAATTCGTCCACTTCCAACTACGATTTTAATTGATGAACATGGGGAAGTCGTTCGAGTGCATAGTGGGTTTATGGACGAGCCCGTCGTAAGAAAATTTTTAGAAGAGATAAAACCGCAATCCTAATGAGGTGTTCACATGAGTAAAGAAATTAAATGCGAATGTGGTCATGTCAATCCATTTGGAACTGAAATCTGTGAATCGTGCGGAAAACCTTTAGAAGCAGAAAAAAGCGAACTTCTGAACATGAGGTATGAAGGTGTAGCACGCCGATCGCAAACCTACAATCGGACGATTATCGATAAAATATGGAACTTCTTTTCTTCCGTAAAAGTAGGAATATGGATTATCGTGATTACTCTCGTTGCGTCATCGATAGGAACGATTTTTCCACAAGAAATGTATATACCACCTAGAGTTAATCCAGCACGATTTTACGCGGAAGAATACGGGGTTTTAGGTCAACTCTATTACCAGCTTGGTTTTCATGATCTTTATGGTTCATGGTGGTACATGTTATTAATAGCAGCCCTAGGAGTTTCTTTAACGATTGCAAGCTTGGATCGTGTAGTTCCATTATATCGTGCTCTAAAAACACAACGAGTAACGAGACATGAAAACTTTTTGAAGCGTCAACGAATTTTTGGAACTTCAAAAGTGAGTAATGATGATGCAGCAATTGCAAAAGTTAAAGAGAATTTAGAAAAACGTAAGTATAACGTATCTGAAGAGAATGGCAACCTTGTAGGTGAGAAAGGTCGCTTTTCACGTTGGGGTCCATACGTTAACCATATTGGAATTATTATCTTTTTAATTGGTTGTATGTTACGTTATTTCCCAGGTATGTATGTCGACGACTTTGTTTGGATCCGTGAAGGGGAAATTGAGGTTATTCCAGGTACCAATCAAGAGTATTACTTAAAAAATGAAAAGTTCATTGTTGAGTTATATGATGAAGACGATGAGGTATTTGGAGAAGCCATTAGAAACTCTGGAGCTACAGTCGTTAAAACGTATCAAACGAATGCAGTACTATATAAAAGAGAAGAAACCGATACAATTGGTGCAGATGCAGAATTGGTAGAAGTGGATCGCCATGAAATTCTAGTAAATCAGCCATTTAAATTTGATGGTTATGCACTATATCAAGTCGATTACAAATTACATGAGTTAAATGTAATGAGCTTTAATATGCTCCGTAAAGGGGCAGAAGAACCGATTGGAGGCTTTTCTGTCAATCTATTTGATCCACAAGCAGAATATGACTTAGGAGATGGGTATAAGGTAAAAGTTCGTCATTACTTCCCTGATTATTTCCTAAATGATCAAGGACAACCAACCAGCCAGTCAAGAATTCCTAATAACCCTGCGTTCATTTTTGAAATGGTATCCCCTGAACATCCCGATGGAGAAGTAAGTTTCTTAGCCATTGGACAAAACTTAGAACCTTTCGGGGAGAATGACTACCAATTACGATTTGATGGTGTGGAAACTAAAAATGTTACTGCCTTAACGGTTCGAAAAGACTATACACTTGGTATCTTAATTGTTGGTGGATTGATCTTCATGATTGGACTCATTCAAGGCTCATATTGGGTGCATCGTAGAATTTGGGTTCAACGTATTAATGGAGAAATTTGGATCGCTGGTCATACGAATAAAAACTGGAACTCTTTGAAAGATGAAGTCGATCGAATGATCGAAGGAACTGAACTTTCTTCTCCAGTTGACCAAGTGGCATTAAAGAAAGATGAGAAACAACCTAAGGAGGAAGTGCAAGATGGCAGCTTTAAGTAGTAATTTATTAATGGTTGCTTTCTTCTTGTATTTAGCGTCGACTATCTTCTTTGCTGTATCGATTACAGGGAAGAAGTGGCGTGACAAGCAAGGAGAAATGAGTGGTAACCGTTGGGGAACATTCGGATTTATTTCTGCGATCGTCGGTTTTTTATTTGCAATGGGTTTTTTTATTACACGTTGGATCGTAGCGGGGCATGCACCTGTAAGTAATATGTTTGAATATACGACCTTTTTAGGAATTATGGTAGGACTTGCTTTTATTATCATTTACGCTATTTATCGCTCCAACATACTTGGCTTATTTTCGATGCCAACCGTCATGTTGATTATAGCTTATGCATCGATTTTCCCAAGCGAAGTAGCACCTTTAATTCCTGCTTTACAAAGTATCTGGTTGAAAATACATGTTATTACGACTGCATTAGGACAAGGGATACTTGCGATTGGTTTTGTTGCAGGTTTGATTTATTTACTTCGTACTATCGATTATTCTAAAAAGGATAAAAAGACGAGATCTTTAGAGTTTATTTTATACAGTATTATTGCAACAGTTGGATTTATACTAGTAGGGTATCTTTTTAATGCATTAAATTATGAGGCATCCTTCTCATATGTTAATGAAAAAGACCAACCAGCGGAAATGGTCTATAATTTACCACCATTACTAGGACCAAACGAAGGTCAATTGTTAACAGAAGACCGTATGAGTCCGTGGCTTGAAATGCCTGCTTGGTTACGTAGTGATGATGCGAATACTGTAGTTTGGGCCTTGTTAGCTGGACTTGTGTTATATTGGTTATTACGTTTAATCTTTAGGAAGCCAATCGGTGCGCAAATTCAGCCTATCTTAAAAGGAGTAAATGCAGATCGTGTTGATGAATTAAGCTATCGTGCAATTGCGATCGGGTTCCCAATATTCACACTCGGTGGCTTAATTTTTGCAATGATATGGGCACAAATTGCTTGGACACGCTTCTGGGGTTGGGATCCTAAAGAAGTTTGGGCTCTTATTACATTCTTATTTTATGCGGCGTATTTACATCTTCGACTTTCTAAAGGTTGGCATGGTGAACGTTCGGCATGGTTATGTGTAATAGGGTTTGCAATTATCATGTTTAATCTTGTATTTGTTAACTTAGTAATCGCTGGTTTACACTCATATGCGTAAGGAATGAGGCTGACTCAAATTTTTGAGTCAGCCTCATCATTGTATCGTTTTGATTATTGTTGAAACATGGTAAAATAAAGAGTATTATGTCGTAGCGCACATTTTTTGTACTATTTGTTTATATTTGGGAGGTAGAGTTAATGGAACATGAGGCAAAGATTTTAGTAGTAGATGATGAGGAGCGTATTCGTCGATTACTAAAGATGTACTTAGAGAGAGAAAACTATGAAGTAGAAGATGCTGAAAATGGTGAACAAGCATTAGAAATGGCTTTAAATGAAGATTACGATTTAATTTTGCTTGATATTATGATGCCTGGTATAGATGGAATTGAAGTATGTCAAGAGTTACGTAAGACAAAAGCAACTCCTATTATCATGCTTACAGCAAAAGGTGAAGAGGCAAATCGTGTTCAAGGCTTTGAAGTGGGAACTGATGATTATATTGTAAAACCTTTCAGTCCCCGTGAAGTTGTTTTACGTGTGAAAGCTCTTTTACGTCGATCTTCTTCAACCAAATTTTTGCAAACGGATACAGGTTCAAAAGATATTCTTGTTTTCCCGCACTTAACGATTGATAATGATGCACATCGTGTAACAGTAGAAGGTACAGAAATTAATTTAACACCGAAAGAGTATGAATTACTTCATTATTTAGCATTATCACCGGATAAAGTATTTTCACGGGAACAATTATTAAAAGATGTATGGAATTATGACTTCTTCGGAGATCTAAGAACAGTTGATACTCATGTGAAACGATTACGTGAAAAGTTAAATCGGGTGTCTCCGGATGCTGCGAGCATGATATCAACAGTCTGGGGTGTAGGTTATAAATTTGAGGCAGTGAAAGGGTAATGCTTTGGCGGAGTGTTGTAGGTAAGCTATGGTTTACGATCCTACTATTAGTTTCTGTTTTATTGTCTATATTAATGGTCATGCTTCTTCAGTACTTCGAGAAATTTCATGTGATTGAAGCTGAATCACAGCTCATGAATCATGCAAAGATGGTAGCAACAATTATTGAAGAATATGAAAATGAAGAGACCGCCCTCTCAACTATTTCTAAAATCGCAGAGTCTTATGAGACAAAAGTAGTCATTATTCAAGGTGATGATTACTGGTATTCTTCTAATGATACAGTCAATGTTGATTTACCTATTGCGACTTTTTTTGAAGATCCTATTCTTTCACAAGTTTTTGAACAGGGTGAACAAGTTGTCAGTCAAGGTGACTTTCCTTTTTATGAAAATGGTGAAGAAGTTCATACAGAAGTCATGATCGTCGGTCGTCCAGTTCAAATCGTAGATGAGATAGGTGCGGTATTCTTATATCAATCTCTATCTGCATTAGAAGAAACGACAGGTGAAACGAAAAGAATTATTTATTTTTCTGCAGGTATTGCGATAGTATTAACGACGGTTTTTGCGTTTTTCTTGTCGTCAAGAATTACAGCACCTCTTCGAAAAATGCGGCAAGCATCGATGGAAGTTGCCGAAGGAAAATTCGATACGAAAGTCCCGATTTTAACAAATGATGAAATTGGCCAACTAGCAATAGCTTTTAATCGAATGGGTCGGGAGTTAAATCGTAATTTAATGGCATTAAGTCAGGAAAAAGAACAATTATCGAGAATTTTAAGTAGTATGGCTGATGGCGTTATTACAATAGATCGTAAAGGGAAGATTGTTGTTACGAATCCACCAGCCGAACGTTTCTTACAAGCTTGGTACTACGATCAAGGATTAGACGGTAAAGCCGATGATTTGCCAAAAGCGATTAAAAAATTATTTCAACAAGTTGTAGCGATTGAAAAAGAACAAGCAATGGAAATCGATATACAAGGAAGAAGCTGGGCGATCATTCTTTCCCCACTCTACGATAAAACTTTTGTTCGTGGTGCTGTAGCAGTGATTCGGGATATTACTGAAGAAAGAAGACTAGATAAGCTACGCAAGGACTTTATTGCCAATGTATCTCATGAGCTTAGAACGCCTATTTCGATGTTACAAGGGTATAGTGAAGCAATTATTGATGATATTGCTCAGACAGATGATGAGAAAAAGGAAATTGCGCAAATTATCTATGATGAATCTCTCAGGATGGGCCGACTCGTCAATGAACTTTTAGATTTAGCTCGAATGGAAGCAGGCCATATTGAGTTACAGCTCCAAGTTGTAAATGTAATAGAACTTTCCGAAAAGATTAATCGAAAGTTCCAAGGGCTAGCGAAAGAACAAGGTATTACTTTGACGGCCCATATTGATGAGAGCTTGACACCTGCCCCTCTTGACCCTGACCGTGTAGAACAAGTGTTAACTAACTTAATTCATAATGCAATCCGCCATACAGATAAAGGTGGCACTGTGCAATTAAAAGTTCAGCAACTTGAAAACTACTTACGGTTCGATATTGAGGATAGTGGTTCAGGTATACCAGAAGAGGATTTACCTTTTGTTTTTGAACGGTTTTACAAAGCTGATAAAGCAAGAACTCGTGGCCGCTCAGGAACTGGACTTGGCCTTGCCATTGCTAGAAATATTGTGGAAGCACACGGTGGCGAAATCTCGGTCCATAGTAAAATCAATGAAGGTACGACATTCACTTTTCAAATTCCTCGAAAAATAGAAGATTAAATGGAATAGCAACGAATAATCTTGTTTCATAAGAAACAAATTTCTGCAAAAGAGAAGTCATTATGACTTCTCTTTTTTTGTTCGCCCAGCATGGGCGAACTCTAACGGGTGAAAGTCCCGAGTACGACCTTGTAGCGGTAAGTACATAGCCAAAAGCAAGGGTGTCCATGGTGACGTGGAATCTGAAGGAAGCTCGAGGCA
>NZ_JBLWFS010000018.1:0-88685 GCF_048323755.1 Alkalihalobacterium sp. APHAB7 | reverse complement strand
AGATGGTATCCTTATTTGAATTCAAAAACCAGTTAAATCTAAAAAAAATAAAGAGTGGCACTCACCCCATCTCATTAGGGTGAGTGCCACTCTATTTTTTATTTACTGGGTTTTGTCCCAGCCTCTTTTTTTATGACTCATTGAGATGTAAGACACGTTTTTTCCAAAGTTTGTAGCTGACGAAAACAATTCCTACAAATACTAGATAAAAGAAGAAGATAAGAACCAGGTCCCGCGGGTTGGTTACTAGTGTATTTCCAACGATGGCAAATAACATCATGGATGGCATCTTTCCTAGGGAGGATGCAACGGCATAGTTAATAAATGAAACCCTGCTCAAAGCGGCATAGACGTTTACGATGATTGAAGGAATAAATGGTATAAGTCGACTTAAAAATAAGGCAAAAAATGCATTTCGCTCAAACAAAACGGTAACTTTTTCTAAAGGCTTGTAGTTACGCAAGATGGCGTTACCCCAATCCTGAAAACTAAAACGAACGACCAAAAACATAATAATAGAAGCTGCAGATGAGCCTACCCAAATGACAAAGGCTCCTAAAGCTGGGCCGAAAGCGGCACCCACGATTCCGCCAATAATAGGGTATGGGATAATGGGAAATAAAGATAATAAAGTAGCAACAATCATCGTTAATAATAGATAATTTCTAGCATACGTATTTAGCCAGCCGATTAATTGATCTCCATAAATGTATAGTAAATACCCAATGATAATATAAAGAGTAACTGCCCCAATTTTTTTAAACATTAAACTCTCCTCGTTGCTAGTATAGTGTGGTTTAGGTAAAGAGCGTTGATCATGCTCTAATAGTAACTTAACCAATTATAACGAGACAGGTGTTTTATTTAAAGAAAATAGCTGAAAAAACTTTTTACTTTTCACAATTAGTTCACATTGTTAATATATAATGTATAATACATAGGTGAATACTTGGTTTTATAGGAGTGAAAGTAGTAATGAAAAAATTTGTTGGTTTATTAATTGTTTTTTGCTTATTAATGCCTTTACAAGTGTTGGGGCATTCATATGTCGGTTCATCGACACCTAGTGAGGGAGAGGTAGTGAATGAACCACTAAAAGAAATTTTATTACAGTTTGATGCGGGCATTGAAGAACATACGTCGATCGAACTTGTTGATGAGGACGGAGTAAACGTTCCAATTCGTGATCAGTATGTTGAAGAACGAGCTTTAGTGGTGTTACTTGATGAGTTGGTTTACAGTGGTGATTATACAATACATTGGACGGCGTTAGGAAGTGATGGACACACAACTGAAGGTACGATTTCATTTACAGTTGATGCGCCTCAGCCAGAAGTCGTGAACGAAGAGGTTCCTGAAGCAAATGATGAAGATGTTCCACAGATTAATGAAGAAGTTACAGAAGAAGAAATAATTGACGAAGAACTAGTTGAGAGTGAAGAAATCATAGAAGAAGACACTGAAGAAGCGACAAATATTATTTTATTTATCCTAATTGGTTTGGTTGTAGTGATCGGAGCTGTAGTTCTTATACGTCGCCGTAAATAAGTGGAAGGGGGGATTATAAATGGTTGAAGTGAGTCAGGCTTTAATGTATGTTTTATTTTCATTTTTGCTAGGTATAGCTTTACTATTAGTTATACCGAGTCAATGGAGACCTTCGTTTTTTGTGAAAAGCCGTTTCGTTTATGGAAGCATTGGTTTAATCCCCTTGTTAAGTATCGTACCGGTAGTATCAGTATCGTATTTTATTCACATACAGTATGAAGCGCCATTCTTGTCAACCTTCACACAAGTTGTGCTTGGCTATAAAATCGGGCAAGCATGGATGGTTACAATGATTTTGGCTATACTCGTAAGTGTTAGCTATTTTATCGTTGAGCAGACGCGAACCGTAATGTCAAAAAGCCTGTTTTTTATACTCGTTCTTGCGTATACAGTTTCATCGAGTTGGGCTAGTCATGCCGCTTCTTTAGATGAGGCTGGCGGCTTTTTGTATAATGGCATGCACTTTATTGCGGCAACGATTTGGATGGGTACAATTCTCATTGTTAGTTGGTTTGCCAATGATGATAATTTACACAAATGGTCCTCGTTTATTCGTTGGTTTTCTCCTGTCGCACTAGGTGCGGTAAGTATGTTAATTTTATCGGGATTATTATTAATGACAATTATTGTTCCAGAATATGTGAACTCTTGGGTGCTTTCTTATGGGCAGTTATTGCTTTTAAAGCATATCTTAATTATTCCAATCGTAGTGTATGGGGTAGTCCATGGCTTTTTATTAAGAGTAAGGCTACAAAAAGTTGGTATCTCGCGCTTTAAGCGAACTTTAAAAGCAGAAAGTATTGTCGGTCTAATGATTTTTGTAATTACAGCTATTATGACTGAAAGAGTCCCGCCGCATGAAGTCGCCAGAACGCTTCAGTCGACTGACCCTTCCTTGTTATATCAGTGGATGGTTGGTGATCATGTCGGTTCATTGGTCCCGCTTTCTTTCTCGTTTAATTGGTTGTCAACAAGCCTTTTAGTCGGTGCTGGAGCACTGCTTTTTCTGTTAATAGTTGAAATTATGAAAGGTAAGGGAGTAATTAGGATTACGGTTGTGTCTACTTCTTTTGTGATAGTGACATTAATAGGACTTTTACTTAGCACGCAGCCATCAAGCCAAGGTTGGATTGGGGAAGAGGCGTTTGTTAATCCGTTAGAAGCCATTCAATCAAGTCAAGATGGCGAGATCGAAGTATTGGTTGAACGTAAACTTCTTGATGGTTTTGTCGCGGTTGTTTATCATATTGACTACGATCGATTGGCAGCAGACCTTTTATATCAAGAGGGCGAAGATTATTATAAAGTTAATGATAGTAACTTAATGATCGGTGGTATTCCAATTAGTGAAATGGATCATAAAATTCGTACGTTTATTGTGCGAAATGGTCCATGGCTTCAAGACGATCAGCCATACACGTATGTGACAATTGGGCATATTCGTGAGCCGCTAGGTGTAGACCGAGTGACCATTTATTTTGAAGGGGACACAAGTGAAACACGAGTAGAAAACAATACGTTTATCAACGTAATTAGTGCTGATACAGAATGGGATCCGAATCATCCGATTGAATTTTTAGATGAAAATGAGGAAGTAATTGGCGGATACATGAGAGGCTTTCTTGAAGAAGGGGTCTATTGCCATTAGGAACGGTGTTGGGGGAACGATAATAGTTCCCTCTTTTTTAGTTTTTCATATAAAGGGGAAACACACCGTATCTTGTATTAATTTTTTTATAAGGAAGAATTATAAAATTCGAAGATGTCCAGCTCCAGACGCCATCGGCTCGAGGTCGCTTCGGTCCATCAAAAGTGTCTAAAGAGCAAGCCACTTATTGCTGGCCCTCCAGCGCTTGTCGCCGATAAGCAGGCGTCTTCCGCTTTTCGAAGATGTCTAGCTCCAGGCGCCATCGGCTCGAGGTCGCTTCGGTCCATCAAAAGTGTCTAAAGAGCAAGCCACTTATTGCTGGCCCTCCAGCGCTTGTCTCCGATAAGCAGGCGTCTTCCGCTTTTCGAAGATGTCTAGCTCCAGGCGCCATCGGCTCGAGGTCGCTTCGGTCCATCAAAAGTGTCTAAAGAGCAAGCCACTTATTGCTGGTCCTCCATCGCTTGTCGCCGATAGGCAGGCGCCTTCCGCTTTTCTTTAAATCCGACAACTTCACATATTTCGTTTTCCGAAAAAGGTGTTACAATAAAGAAAATAATCGTGAAATTGAGGGAATACAATGGAAAAACAAAAAACACCTATTATAACGTACATTATGTTAGCGGTGGCAACGAGTATTTGGGGGAGTGCATTTATTGCTGGAAAGGTAGCGGTAGAGAGCTTTGAACCTGCTACGGTTGCCTTTTTTCGTTTCTTAGGAGCGACAATATTATTGTTTCCAATTATGTGGGTGATGGAGAAGAATCGTCCGAAGCCTACAAAAAAAGACTGGGGAATGTTTGCGTTATTAGGCTTAACCGGTATAGCGATCTATAATATTTGTTTCTTTTTAGCTAGTAAGCATGCACCTGTTATTAAAAGTTCACTTTTTATTGCATCAAACCCGGTATTGATTGTGTTATTATCAGGATTATTTTTAAAAGAAACAATTACAAAGCGTCACATTATAGGAATGAGTGTGGCATTGTTCGGTGTTGCCATTATTATTTCAAATGGTCATCTCTTAGGTTTAGTAAAACTAGGTTTTGAGCCAATTGATTTTATTTTATTAGGAGCCGTTATAAGCTGGGCACTCTATAGTGTATTAGGAAAAGTTGTCCTTGGAAAATTTAGTGCCATTGTATCAACGACGTACGCTGTATTTTTCGGAACCCTCTTTTTATTACCATTCGCACTATATGAACTAACATGGGACCAAGTGCAAAGCGCTTCAATTGGGGTTTGGGCTTCTCTTCTTCATATGAGTATATTTGTTACAGTCATTAGTTTTATTATGTACTACCAAGGTATACAAAAAGTCGGTGCTGCTAAGGCATCTATCTTTATCAATGTTATGCCTGTTTCAGCTGTTATTATGGCGACGTTGTTTCTAGGTGAAACTTTTACAATAGCCCATGGAGTTGGAGCTGCTTTCGTTCTGTCAGGGGTTTATATAGGAACCTATGTAAAAGCAAAGAAACAAAAAGAGGATATTCAGGAAAAACAGGTGATGGTAAAATAAAGAAATAAGTTGGACATAGAGGTGAACATCTTGATGAACGAACTAAGAGTATCAATCGACGAAATTCAAAAGGACGTCCGAGTATGGCTCGAGGCACCTGAAGAATTTGTACAAGAAGCTTTAGCCCTGCGCTATCTTACTATTTTAGAGGATCGAACGGAACCTGCATCTCATAGACTTCGTGCTGCTGTTTTAAGCTTATTGGCACTAAAAAGAAGTGAACGGTATAGTCTAGATGACCCGCTACTAAAAAAGTGGCTAGACGAAGCATTGACTATGGAACCGAACCAACCATTAGCTAATCAAATGTATACAGACCGGTTAATCTCACAATTAGAAATAGATATTATCCCAGAAAAATTACCGCAAATTCGGGAAACAGACCATGGGGCTTCCAAGAAAAAAATCGCTCAAGATTATTTCCAGATTGCAAACCAATTCTTTTCGAAAGCTTCGGAAGTTCATTCTATTCTTAATCAAGCCAAACAGTCAGCTGAAATAAATCAAAACAATAAACAAATTGAAAAAGTAAATCAACTTGAAAAGATCATTTCAGATTTACATGAGCCGATGTTAGCTATTGCAAAAGCGACTGAAGCTTATCAGGAGTCTGCAACAGGTATTTTTTATTCTGCGTCACAGTTAAAGGAAATTAGAGCGTCGATAAAAGCGATAGAGGAGTCCAAAAAAGCTTGGCAAGAAGCAATTCAAAAAGACAATGCAAAGATGATTTCAACAGACCAATACCCGCAATCGTTAAAAACGTTAAATCAAATGATCGGTTTAAAAGACGTGAAGGAACGTGTTACAGGACTGTATCATTTTCTTCAATATCAACGCCGCCGGAAAGAAGAGGGGTTTCGCATTCAAGATGACTTAAGTTTAAATATGATCATTACAGGGAATCCCGGAACCGGCAAAACGATGTTAGCTCGACTTCTTGCAAAAATTTATTATGAACTTGGGGTCTTGCCGCGAGAAGAAGTGCTTGAGGTCGATCGTTCTCAGCTTGTTGGTGGGTTTGTAGGACAAACGGAAGAGAATACAATAAACATGATTGAAAAAGCACTCGGTGGCATTCTGTTTATTGATGAAGCTTATAGTTTAAAACGTGAAGGTGCCGGAAGCAATGACTATGGTCAAGCTGTGATTGACACGTTAGTTTCAGCGATGTCGAGCAGCGAATATGCAGGGAAATTTGCCGTTATATTAGCAGGATATCCAGAAGAAATGCGACAATTTTTATGGGCGAATCCAGGTCTTAGAAGTCGATTCCCGGAGCCGAATCACATTCATTTACCCGACTATTCTATTGATGAGTTGTTATTAATTGGTGAAAGAATGGCACTAGATAATGATTTTGTCATCTCAATGGAAGGGTTGAGAGAGTTAAGAAAGCGGATCGAAACAGAACAAGTAGATGAAACATTCGGTAACGCACGAACAGTGAAAAATATCGTACTTGATGCCATTTTTAAAAAAGGATCGCAGGTCGATACGGCGAAGTCATTAACAATTGACCAACTTACGGTGCTTGACGGAAAAGATGTTAAAGCCGACCAACGTACTGTTGAAGAAAACGAAGAGAGTGCATTGGAACAACTGTCTCGCTTAATTGGATTAGATGAAGTAAAGCGGGAAGTACAAGCCCTCAGTTCATTAGTGCGTGTTCAACAATTAAGAGCAGAAAAGAACATGCGTGTCATACCGGTTCAGCTTCATTCTATATTTACAGGTAACCCAGGAACGGGTAAAACGACAGTGGCTAAACTATTCTCAAAATTATTAAAGGAAATGGGTTTATTAAAACGTGGCCATGTCATCGTCGCTGGTCGAACAGATCTTGTGGCTGGCTATATGGGACAAACCGCAATTAAAACGAAGAAAAAAATTCGAGAAGCCTTGGGCGGTGTCCTCTTTATTGATGAAGCTTATTCATTAGCTGCTGGCGGAGAAAAAGACTTTGGTCGAGAAGCTATTGATACATTAGTTGAAGAAATGACGAGACATAATGAAAATTTAGTCGTGATCTTAGCCGGCTATCCGAATGAAATGAAGCGTTTGATTGCGCAAAATCCAGGATTAGAGTCGAGATTTAAAAAGTATATTCATTTTGATGATTATTCAAAAGAAGAAATCCTACGCATGGTAACGATGTATGCATTAGAATATGGTTATCAACTAGATGAAGCAGCCATTAATCATGTCGAAAAAGAAATTCAAAAAATTACAATAACAAGTAATGGTCGTTATGCTGTGAACTTAGTTGAATTAGCCATCCGTGAACAAGCGCAACGAATTTGTCAATTAAAAGAAAATGAAATTCAACCAGAGGACCTGATGATATTAACGAAAGACGATTTTGTTATTCAACACACGAAGGATAATTAAAAAATCTGGGTATTAAGGGCGAATAAAATCTTTAACCTCTAAAAAGGAGTTTCGAAAATGAAAAAATCAGTTACTGAAATTGAAGTTCGTTATAAAGAAACGGACCAAATGGGAGTTGTTCATCATTCTAATTACGTCGTATGGTGTGAGGTAGGTCGAACTCATTTAATAAAAGAACTAGGTTTTAATTATGCCGAAATGGAAAGCGACGGAATACTGTCTCCTGTTACTGCGATTAATTTAGGCTATAAATATCCAGCTAGATATGGGGATACCGTGACAATTGAAACGTGGATAGAACGCTATGATGGAATCAGAGTCGTTTATGGATATAACATTGTAAATGGGGATGGGGTTCAATGTGTAACGGGGACGAGTGAACATGTTTGTGTTAAGAAAGAATCCTTTCGCCCTATTTCCATCAGAAAACATTTACCGGATTGGCATGCAGTTTATGAGCGTGAAAAAAAGGAAGTGGAGTAAATTTCTAAGCAGAATATAAAGGAACCTCCAGCAGCAAAATAGATTTGAACAAATCTTAAGGAGGCATTTCCGTGGCTAAACCAGATAACCGTAAAAACAATGTAGAACGATTGCAACAAATGCGAGAAAATACACTCCAAAACATCGAAGCAGCTGAAGAGACTTTAGCGCAAAGTGATATGGATGGGGCTGAAAGACAAGCCATTGAGCAAAAAAATGACCGTCGTCGTGAAAGTATTCATGCTTTTGAAGCAGAAATTAAAGATGAACAAGAAGACCGTGAGCGCGGCAATTATTAGTTCAATGGAGAAGCAGGTATTGTGAAAAGGCAATATCTGCTTTTTCATGTTAAAATTAAAATGAAAAATTTTCTAACAAAAGAGCTGACAAAGATTAAAATATCATGTATATGTAGGGTGGAGAACTCGTTTGTCATAACTGAAAACGGGTAAATTAATAGTAGGTTGGAAATGTAATTGGGGGTAATAGAATTGGAAAAAATGCAACAGCAAATTAGGCAAGCTTTACAGGTGCAACCTGAAATCGATCCAAGTGTAGAGATTAGACGAAGAATCGATTTTCTTAAAAGGTACTTACTACATACTCAAGCAAAAGGGTATGTACTTGGTATTTCAGGCGGGCAGGATTCAACGTTAACAGGGAAACTCGTTCAGATGGCAATTGATGAATTAAACAATGAAACTGAATTTGGCCAATATATGTTCATAGCCGTACGACTTCCTTATGCGGTCCAATTAGACGAACAGGATGCACAGGATGCACTTGATTTTATTCAACCTTCACAAAGAGAGACAGTAAATATAAAACCAGCAGTTGATGCAGCTTATTTATCATTCACAGAAGCAACTGGTCAAACGTTATCAGATTTTAATAAAGGAAATACAAAGGCAAGGGAACGAATGAAAGTTCAATATGACCTTGGAGCACATTATCAATGTTTAGTCGTAGGGACAGATCATGCAGCTGAAGCAGTTACTGGGTTTTATACGAAGCATGGGGATGGTGCCTGTGACATTGCCCCATTGTTTGGATTAACAAAACGTCAAGGAAAAGCGTTGTTAAAAGAATTAGGGTGTCCATCTCGTTTATATGAAAAAGCACCAACTGCAGATTTAGAGGAAAATCGACCAGCATTACCAGACGAAGTAGCACTCGGTATGACTTATGAACAGTTAGATGATTATTTAGAAGGAAAAGAAGTACCATCCGACATTAAAGAAAAAATCGAAAAACGTTATATGATGACTGAACATAAACGGAATTTACCAGTAACCTTGTTCGATAACTGGTGGGAAAATAAATAGATAGCTGATCGCATTGACCACCTGTTAAGGAACTATTTACTTCTTAACCGGTGTTTTTTTCACATGAGCTTGGTTCTTCACGCTTTAGCGTGAAGCTTTTGAATATAAATCAGCCAGATGGATAAATGAATTTTTCCATTAGGGCTGATTTATATTCAAAAAACGGTTCAATAGCAACAAAGTTTAAGAAAACAGCCTTTCACATAAATGTCTTAAAACATATGCATGAAAGAAGCTTCCTTAACATAATATTTCAATGGTTATAGATAAAACCAATTGTATAAAAGGGAGTTAATCATGATTAAACAGAAATATATTTTATTATTAGCACTAAGTTCGATATTATTTGGTGTTGTCGGTTTTTGGGCAGGGACAAACTATGCTGGGTCTACAATAGTAAATTTTGAATCAATTGAAACAATAAGTGACCGGTTAGAAATTGGGGATTATGTGGAAATCAATGGAATAGGGTTTCGATTAAATGAAGTAAAACTTGAACCATCTGATGAGGAATATGGATATATTATTACTGATGTGAGCATTACCAATAAAAAAGAACAAATTCATGAATTTACCATACATAAACTGACGATAGTCGATGATGAAGGTTTTGCCTATAAGCATGACCATCACTATGAAACAAAGGGAATTTTAGGTGGTCAGATTGCCCCAGGTCGCACTGTTCGTGGTGAAGTAGCTTTTTTGGTACCGTTAAATGAAAACTATGAATTTATCTATACCGATCATTTGCGAACAGGACAAGTGATCTGGTATGTTGATTATAATAGGATAACACTGTTGAACATCGAAAAGGACTGATTGGATGAAAAAAAATCATAATAATACGGATTTACATATGCATTCAACCGCATCGGATGGTGGCTATCGACCAGAAGTGCTTTTACAAAAATGCAAAGAAGTAGGTCTTGAATACATTGCGTTAACAGATCACGATACAACTTCAGGAGTGAAAGAAGCCATTGAAACCGGCCGAAAGTTAGGGATAACTGTTATTCCAGGAATAGAATTTTCAACAAAATATAATGGGAAAAGCGTTCATATTCTTGGTTATGGTCTAGACTACAATAATGAGGAATTATGTGAGATGTTAAAGGGCCAACAAGAGATGAGAAGGAAAAGGCTTGATGTCATTTTAGTGAAATTAAAAGATGTTGGTCTTGATGTAACAGCTGAAGATGTTCTGGAGTTTGTGGATGGGGGAAGTATTGGAAGACCACACGTAGCAAAGGCATTAATTAAGAGAGGATACGTGAACGACGTTGCGGAAGCCTTTGAAAAATATTTAGCAGAAGGACGCCCCTGCTATGTACCAAAAGAAAAAGAGATGGCACCCGAAGAAGCCTTGAATTGGATTAAACGAATGAATGGAGTTTCAATCATTGCTCACCCCGTGTACTATGATTTGGATGATTGGATTGAAACACTTGTTGTGGACTATGGTTTAGATGGAGTCGAAGTATATCACCGAGATCATACCACAGAAGATCGTAAACATTATGAGCAACTTGTTCAACAGATTGAGGAAAAGCATAATATATCACTGCTAAAAACCGGGGGTTCTGACTTTCATCATGAAGATTATGGTAGAGTTCCAGAACCACTAGGGATAACAAGGCTTGATAATTATTTTGCAGAACAATTAGTAACAAAAATTCACAAAAAGAGCAGATAAGGCCCCTTTATATTAAGAAAATTATGTTAAAATAAAAGTATTACATAATTGTAAAGAGAGTGAAGGGTATTGCGTCTTATACAGATAGAAGAATACAATCATAAAACAATGGAACTTGCCAAGCCGATCTATGATGTTAAGGGGAGAGTTTTACTCGGGGCCGGTCATCGAATTCATCCAAAATACTTAGAAAAACTACAAAGCTTAAAGATTAGGTATTTGGTTATAGAAGATGCGGTTTCAACTGGAATTACATTGGATGAAATGGTAGATATGCCTACATGGATTGATGCAATCAGATCAGTACATTCTGCGTATAAAGCGGTTAAAGATAAAAAATTGCTGCCATTCCGAGATATTCAGAATACGGTAAAAAAGTTAATAACTGAAGTAAGAAGTCGTCGAGTAATCATGTTAGCTCCTTCTACTTCTGCAGCAGATGATGTACAAGAACAAGCACATTGTGTCAATGTAACGTTAATTGCACTGCAAATGGGGAAGTTTCTCCAATACAATGAACTGCAGCTTAAGGATCTGGCTTTTGGGTGTTTAGTTCATGATATTGGCAAAGCAATAACTGATGATTATGAGGAACATCCTATTAAAGGATTTAATTTAATTCGAAATGTGCGGGAAGTGAACCTAGCTTGTGCTCATATTGCCTACCAACACCATGAGTGTTTTCGTGGACAGGGTTTTCCTAGAAGGATTAGTGGAAATGAAATATTGGAGTTTGCCCAAGTGTGTGCGATTGCTAATGAGTACGAACATCTTATCTCTAAAGAGGGGATAAGTCCTTATACGGCAATTGAGATGCTTATGACGAAGTCGGATAAGGTCTACTCCCATCGAATTGTAGATGCATTGTTTAAAAGCGTTCCTTCATATTTACCAGGGATGAAAGTAGAGCTAAATACAGGTAATGAAGCCATTGTCACAAAGATCGAGACTCATCTTCACCGCCCTTATGTAAGATTTCTTGAAAGTGGGGAAGAATTCTCGCTAGAAGACAACCCTACAGTTATTATTACTCGAGAGCTGTCTCCTTTTTAATTAGAGTAAATTAGCTTTCTCCATCATTTAAATTAGAATGACTAGAAATAAATATTTCGTTTAGAGCTTGGGAAGCGAGTTGATCAGCTTCCCGATTTTCTTTTCTCGTTACCGATTGATAGTTTACTTTGAAGCCTAGTTGTTTTGTTTTTTTCTCTATCCGTTCTAACCAGCGCTCTAAATCTTCCTCGTAACAAGGCCATTCGTTTGTTAATTGATTAATGACGACTAATGAGTCACCTTTTATCGTGAGTTCTGTATGGTGCACTTCGAGTTCTTCTAGCTGTAACAGTACGTTCCATAGAGCAGCGTATTCAGCTTCATTGTTCGATTCTATTTCTTCTATCCGTTCATTTTTTCGGATACGAAATTTTTGTCCACCTTTTTCATAATAAATGACGATGCCTAGCCCGGCTGTTTTTGTTGACTTGTCATAACCTCCATCAAAATAGGCTCTAATTTGCTGTGGTTCTTCAGCTTCTTTTTCTAATAGTTTTTCTAATTCTTTTTTAGTCCATTCGGATTCCATTTGATCGAAAAATTGTAACTGTTTCACTCTTCCGGTTTTTTCAATATCCCTTGTCATATAGAGAATATCTTGAATACTCATAAAGTCGGTTGTAAGCAAATATGTTTTTTTACTTTTTGGAATTTGATAGTTCCATTCTAATCGGACTTTCATTCGATCCACCTCGATATTAATTAACTAGACTGTATTATGTAATAAGTAAGTTAGGCTCTTTTCTCAAAGGGTGTTGCTCCTTGCTTTTGGACCGTAGTCAAGCGGAAGTTTGGCTTTTCACTCAAGGGTTGAAAAATGGTCCAAAAGCAACAAAGTTTACTAAAATAGCCTTAGGCCCTACAATAAATGGTGCCTAAAATCTAGAGAAATAAGCACCCAACTTAAACCTAAACAAAATAACAATTGCGAATTATATAAATTCATGATAATTTAATAAATTAAAAGGGTAAAGTTTTTACATCATTTTTTTTAGTTTTTTATTAAGAAATCCATTAAGAAGTTTAATTCCCTGTTTTATCAGGATAAGCTTGACTACTTTGCGAATAACAGGTCCAATCATTATATAATTCCTCCTAATGTTTATTTATGTTTAGGATGGTTGTTTTACCTAAGATTTATCCTGTCAAAAAGGAGTTAGAAAAATGCCAATTAGAGTTCCAGATCATTTACCAGCAAAAGAAATTTTATCAAATGAAAATATCTTTGTCATGGATGAAAGCAGGGCGTATAAGCAAGATATTCGTCCATTAAAAATTGTTATTTTAAATTTGATGCCGATTAAAGAAGTAACCGAAACTCAATTACTTCGTTTGTTAGGTAATACCCCTCTGCAAGTAGATGTAGTATTTATACATCCAGATACACATAAATCAAAAAATACGTCGGAAGAACACCTATCTTCTTTTTATAAAACATTTGAAGATATTAAAAATCAAAAGTTTGACGGTATGATTATTACAGGGGCCCCTATTGAGAAGTTAGTTTTTGAAGAGGTTAATTATTGGGATGAGTTAAAACAAATTATGGAATGGACGATCTCCAATGTGACTTCAACATTACATATTTGTTGGGGGGCACAAGCAGGGCTGTATTACCATTATGGGGTGCCAAAATATCCACTTAAGAAAAAGATGTTCGGTGTGTTTCCTCATAATGTAAAAAATGAATCCAACATTAAATTGCTAAGGGGCTTTGATGATGTCTTTCTAGCGCCTCATTCGCGCCATACTGAAGTGAAAAAGGAAGATATTGAAAAGGTACCCGATTTGGAAATACTTAGTGAGTCAACCGAAGCTGGCGTATATATCGTTGCTTCAAGAAATGGAAAGCAGATATTTGTGTCTGGACATTCTGAATATGACTGTACGACGTTGCAAGATGAATACGAAAGAGATGTAAATAAAGGACTCAGTATAGAAATGCCGATTAACTATTTTCCGAATGATGATGCGGAAGAAAAACCGTTATTGCGTTGGCGAGCTCATTCTAATTTATTATTTTCAAACTGGCTCAATTATTACGTATATCAAGAAACACCATATGATCTATCAAAATGATAAACAGGCTGGCTCAAAAATGGAGCTAGCCTGTTTTTATGGGGCTTTTTCTGTATTCTTCTTTGTTAATGGAATAATTTTGTTCTTCTAACCATTCCGCTATATGATCAACAAACTCTGACTCCCATTGTGTTCCTCGTCCACTTTTTAATATAGCAAGTGCTTTTTGCGGGGGCATTCCTTTTCGATATGGTCGATCTGAAGTCATAGCATCAAAGGCATCAGCAACAGCAATAATTCGTCCTAATATGGGAATTTCTTCTCCTATTAATTGATCCGGATAACCTTTTCCATCAACCCGCTCATGATGAGAACGAACTCCAGGTAAAAATGGTTTCATCATTTCAGATGGTTGAACCTGCTTTAAGATTTCCTCCCCTAAAACAGAATGTTGCTGGATGATCCGAAATTCATCCTCTGTTAACTTACCAGCCTTTAATAATACACGATCAGGAATACCAATTTTACCGATATCATGAAGGAGTGCTGTCTTTTTTAGCAATAGAAGCTCTTTCTCAGAAAGGTTCGCCTTCTTCCCTATTTCAATTGAATAGTGAGCGACACGAAGGGAATGCCCTGCCGTGTAGTGATCTCGTGCATCAAGTGCGGCGGCTAAAGTTGCAAAAAAGCTTTCTAACAATTGTTCATTGAGCTTTTGGCGATCGTTTAACCCTCTGACCATATGGTTAAATCCATTAATTAAATTAGAGAACTCGTCTGAATAGGTATCGCTAGCCTTAATCGTAAAGTTCCCAGACTCTACTTGCTTCATATTATTACGCAAATGTTGGATGGGGCTCATAACTGTAGAAAACAACAACCATGCACCGTATAACGATAAGGCAATTCCTAAGGTCAATATAATGGCTGCCCAAAGCCAGTATTGTCCCATAAAAAAATTCGAGTGGTCTGAAAAACGAACAAAAGTAGCCAAGCTAAACAACATGAGAGGTAGGGCACCAATGAGAAGAGCGCTTAGCTGGAATTTCGTCCGGATGGAAACAAGGACTTGCCCTTCAAGTGACAATTCAATATCATGGAATATTTTACCTTTGTTTCGAAGCTCTTCTAGCACAGGAATAATGGCCGAAGAGGTTTGGAAGTATTCAAGCATCGCATGGATACTTGCGATTAAAACCGCAGCAGCACATCCATAGAAAATATATTCAAACGGAATTTCAAGGTATTGATTAGCTATTAAAAAGTGTGTAATTGCAATTGCTGGGATTGAGAGTCCTAATAAATGAGGACCTAAAATACGAATCCCTGTGAGTTTAGGAAATTTATGTGTTTGTATATAGGCTTTTTTAAGTTCTTCTAAAGAAGGAGCATCCTTTATTAAAGCAATACGAATTGGACGAATGTGTCGTTCAAAACTAATAAATTCACAAGCTAGCATTATAAGGAATGAAACAAAAACAACAAATAGAAGGTACGGAATGTCATCTCTAGTTAGAGCAATCGTGGTAAACATCAAAACCGTTCCTACACCGAAGACTGAGACGAGTGATCCAATAATATAATTTCTTAATAATAATTTTATAAACGTACGATATGTAGTCATCATTAAACAACCTTTTTATAGTGCGATTTTTGTCACCAATTAAATAATTTTGCATAGGTTTAAAATAGGTTAATGTCTATATTTTACTAATAAAACAACGCACTACACAATGTAAAATTTGGATAATGATAATCTCATGTTTGAAACGGTATTATCACCTTTCAAAAAATCTTAGGGTGGGGTTTATTTATGAAAATGGATCGAAGGTTTTATGTTAGTGGACATACGAGAGTCGGATATTTTTCTGTTTTACCTGAACTAGCTCAGCAGTTTGAATGTATGTTTATATTAAAAGGTCTCTCAATGAAACAAAGCCATGAGACACTTGAGAAGATTGGTCAGGCACTGAAGGAAAACAAGTATTCGGTTGAATATTTCCACAGCCCAAGTAACAACGATTATGTTGAAGGTTTACGAATTCAAGATTTGAAATTAGCTGTTGTATCCTATGATATGTTAAAGAATATCAACACGAACTTTGCAGAGCAAACAGTTATATCTATTAACTTTAACAAAGCCATGGATAACCAAAAGGCAGACCAATTCCTTAAACAAATCAAGCAGTTAGAGCATGAGCGCGACTACCAAATCCAACTTGCCTATGAACGGTTTTCGCAAGCTAAAGAACACCATGAAATGAAAGAGCAAATTTATTTGTCTGCAATGGACTTTAATAAAGCGAACGAAGTGACCGATAAACTGAAACGGGCTATTTTTCAATCTAGAAAAGGGAAAAAGAAAGTGGGTAGTAAAGAACAAATTTTCTTCGGTGCAGCTACACCAAAAGGGGCCGTTCATTTTATTGAAGAGCTAACAGCAGATATAAAAACGAGATATATAATAAAAGGTCGATCTGGAAGCGGTAAATCAACGTTAATGCGTAAGGTAGCGACAGAAGCCCTTCAACGCGGGATGGATGTAACATACTTCCTTTGTGGCTTCGATCCCTCAAGTGTCGATATGATCATTATTGAAGATTTAAAGATCGCTATTCTTGACGGAACTGCACCGCATGTAATTGATCCAAAAAGTGAACGGGATAAAGTCATTGATATGTTTGAATTTTGTATTGACCCCAGTATAGAAGAAACCGATATGCCAGCCATTAATCAATGCGAAAAAAATTATAAAGACTGCATGAAAGAAGGTACAGGACATTTAAGGAAAGCGAAAGAAGCACAAGATGTGATTGACGAATATTCTGATATCATTATCATAAAAGATAAATTATTTGCGCTACAAGAAGATACGATCCAGAAGATTATTGAACCACTGAAAGAAGAGTAGTACTTCTCAATAATTGTTGTCGTAAAGGTACAAAAATGTTAAAAGAGGCTGACTCATTTCATCATAATGGTTTTGCAAGTGAAAAATTTGAAAAATCGAAAACTATATTCAGTAATAGTTAATTGAGTCAGCCTTCCATTTTAATGTAATAATAAGAAGCCCCTAAGCTCTTCTCCTCTATAAGTTTCTTTTTTGAACTCCTATGCGGTCTTTTAATGGACCTGGATCGACATGGAGGTCACTGTGATCATCATCGCTCACATCTTCCATCGCAAAACCGTCTCCATAATCCTTCGTGTATTCTAAGTCAATTTTTGCTTCTAATCCATAGTCTTTTGTACGTGGTTCAACTGTAATTCGCTTATTGTTATTTTTCATTTTATCCCTCCTATACATCAGTTAGGTGTGTTATAGTTTGCTAAAATAAAGGCCATCCTATACGTAAAAAACACATTGGGAGAGGTGGTTCCTGATGACACAGCACTATCTTGAAAAGGTCGAAACGTTACTAGTGGATAATGTGAGAGTGCATTATGAATATTACTATCAGGAACAAAAAGTTGGGAAGCCAGTTATCGTACTAATTCATGGTTTTGTTTCATCGACTTATAGTTTTCGTCACCTCATCCCGTATTTAGCTAAACATTATTCTGTTCTAGCTATTGATTTACCTGGGTTCGGGAAAAGTGAGAAGTCAAATTCTTTTTTCTATTCTTTTCATAATTATGCACATCTTATTCTTTCGCTTATGACCATTTTAAAAATCGAAGAAGTAATAGCTACGGGTCACTCAATGGGTGGTCAAGTTGCTTTATATATGGCTAAAATAAAGCCTGAACGAGTCAAAAAAGTTGTCTTACTATCAAGCTCAGGTTATTTAAAGCGGGCGAAAAGGCAGTACCGTTATGCTTCATACATTCCGTTTGCTCCAAGACTTGTGAAGAGTTTTTTTATTAAAAGAGATTATAAAGATGCTTTATCCTATGTCGTTTATAATAAAGAAACCGTCAGTCAACAGGATGTTAGTGAATATACAAAAGCGTTTAAAGACGAACGTTTTTATCACTCGTTAATGCGGGTGCTACGTCATCGTGAAGGTGATTTAACAGCAGAGCAACTAAAGAGAATTCACCAACCTGTATTATTGCTATGGGGGAAACATGATCCAGTCATCCCGCTTTATATTGGAAAAAGGCTGCAGATGGACTTACCCAATGCGAATATCGTGATATTTGAAGAAACCGGTCATTTAGTACCTGAAGAACGTCCGAAAGAAGTAGCCGAGCAAATGGTCAAATTTATAGATAAAGATGAGTCGCATCCAAGTTCTAACCCTTAGGTGGTATGCTATAATATGGATGTCCTTGTTGTTGAAACTTGGAGGTGATTATTTGGATGCATTAGATGTCATTATGAATAAAGATAAAATTGTTCCATATTTCCAACCGATCGTAAGTGCAGATACGCAGTTAGTCATTGGTTATGAAGCATTAGCACGTATCCAAGTTGACGACGGTGTACAAAGCTTGGGCTGGTTCTTTAAAGATCAATCGATCCCAGAGGAGTATCGTCAAGAAGTTGATGAACATGTATGTCACCTTGCGATTGAAAAACTATTAGAACTTGACGTAGAGGCAAAGCTGTTTATCAATGTAGATATGAATGAAATTTTAGAAAATAATGGAGACCATCTAATAAAAAGTTTAAAATCCTACGAATCAAAAGGACTTTTACTATCAAATATCGTAATAGAATTTACCGAGCAAGATTTTAAAGGCAATATTTCGTCTTTAAAGCATCTCTTAACTTACATTCAAAGTTTTGGAATTCAAATCGCTATTGATGATGTCGGTAAAACAGGAAGTAACTTAGACCAAATCGCGTTGCTAAGACCGAATATCGTCAAAGTAGATTTGGAGTTTTTAGAAGGCGATGCTTTTCCACAACTCTATCGTGATGTCCTCTATTCTCTATCATTACTTACTAGAAAAATAGGGGCAACCTTAATGTTTGAAGGAATAGGAAGTTTTAATCAGCTGAACTATGCTTGGAGAAATGGCGGGCACTATTACCAAGGGTACTACCTATCTAGACCTAAACCAACTTTTCAAGAAATCGATTTTTGTAAAAGTTCACTAAAAAAAGAATTCCACCATTTTATCCACTATGAACGAAAAAAGATTGAGGCACAAATTTCATTAACAGAGAAGCTTTCACAGTTGATAAGAAACTCGGTCAAGAAAGTGAAGGCACTCGATAGCTATGACGAGGTTGTCTTGCAAATCGCCAAGGAATTGAGCGACATTTCGTTTCGTGTATACATATGTGACCATGATGGTTATCAACAATCTGGGAATGCTGTTAAAGATGAAGACGATAAATGGCACTTACTAGAAGGAAGCCGCTTTAAAAACTGGAGTTGGCGACCTTATTTTCTAGAAAATATCGTTCGGATGAACTACGAACGAAAAGGGATTTTATCTGATCTTTATACCGATATTGAAAAAGATGAAATGATTAGAACGTATTCATATCCGATTGATGATCATTTATTTTTATTTGTTGATATTCCCTACAGATACTTATTTGAGCAAGATGGATTAATGTAAATTTAACAATTGCCCCCAAACTGTGATCTGTTAAAGGATTTGGGGGCTTTTTTATTTTTGTGAAATATTAATTATTTTTAAAACTATAGTAAATTCGAGAAAAAACCTTTATCCTTTATAAGGTGAGTTTTCTCTGTTTCATTTTAGAGAATTACTTTAAAGTAGGCTGTTTTCGTAAACTTTGTTGCTTTTGGACCTTTTTTTTCAAAAGCTTCACGCATAGCGTGAAGAGCCAAGGATTCGCTTGGCTTCCAGTCCAAAAGCAAGGAGCCACAATCTTGGTGAAAAGAGCCTTAAAGTAAGATATTGCGTGTATATGAAAGGAGTGTAGAGGAATATGGTACCCAAACGATCTGTGTTTAAGCTCATGGCTTATTTGTTTTTTGCTTATTCAATCATGACTATCGTTATGAGTTATATGCCGGTTTACTTTAGGTATCAAGGAATGACTGCAAAAGAGCTCGGAATTCTTTTAGCAGTAGGTCCGCTCGCTTCTATTTTTGCTCAGCCGTTTTGGGGCTTTATGAGCGATAAATTTAAAACGATTAAACGAATTTTAATCATCGTTGTCGCCGGAACTTTCGTTGCGACGATCGGACTATTTCAGATGAATAACCTCGTTGGCTATACGATCATGATGTTTGTATTATTTTTGTTTTTAGCCCCTGTAACAGCTTTAGGTGACAGCCTTTCACAGAAAACGGCTCTTCAACATAAAGTTAGTTTCGGGCGAATTCGAATGTGGGGCTCTTTAGGTTTTGCGACAGCATCGTTACTTGCGGGTTATTATTTAACGTTCGTCGGCATCCAGTACATCATGTTTCCTATTTTAGTAATGGCTATTATTACGTTTATATTTGTATTATCAATAGACGATGTTAAAGCGACGAATAAACCTGTAACGATCTTAAATGCTGTTAAAATAGGAGCAAATCCACGTCTATTCACGTTTTTATTGATTATTACTTTTATTTCGATTACCCACCGTACGAATGATACGTACCTTGGAATATTCGTTACTGAATTAGGTGGAAAAGAGTCTTTAATCGGTTGGGCGTGGTTTATCGGAGTTGTGTCCGAAGCGATCGTTTTCTTTGCCGCAGCTTTTTGGTTCAGAAAGTTTAATCCGTTAACGTTCTTAATGATTTCTGCTGTTTTATACAGTGTGCGTTGGTTTCTTATGGGAGCTGCTACCATTCCTGAAACCTTGCTCATTTTACAAGCTTTACATGGACTCACATTCGGAATCTTTTATATTGCAGCTTTTCAAATTGTTTCCAAGTTAGTGCCTGAAGAGTTACAAGCAACTGGTCACGTCTTGTTTATTACAACGTTTTTCGGGATTTCAGGTATTATCGGTGCTTTCGTTGGCGGCTTAGTTATTCAAAGTACGAGTGTTGCCCAACTCTATAGCTATTTAGGCTATCTATCGGTTATTGGTTTCTTCGGTTTAATGATTTATAAATTACTAACGGAAAATCGTCTTGGCGAAACCGTTGAATATTCTAAAACGTAGAGGCTACTTGTAGAGTAGCCTCTATTAGACTTTTTTATAGGATATAAGTTAAAATTTTTGTAGTGAACCAATCTGGTGATGGAAGTGAGTATCATGCAATTATCTAATTCGCTGCAGTGTAATAACGTTATGATCGACCGTGATGAACTGATACAAGCATTAGAACAAATGACAAGGATAATAACAGAAGATGGTCATACAAATACAAAAGTGGATGAACTGACTAGTAAACTTCGTAAACAAGAGTATGGAATTGCCTTCTGTGGACATTTTTCTGCGGGGAAGTCAACGTTAATTAATGAATTACTCGGTGAACATGTATTACCATCGAGCCCGATCCCAACAAGTGCCAATGTTGTAAAAATGGTTAGTGGGTCTCCAAGGGTAATCGTTGAGTATACAGATGCTTCAGTCAAATCATTTGAAGGAACATATAAGAATGATGTGGTGCAAGAATATTGCCGAGATGGAAACAATGTAACGGAATTGACTATTTTTAATGATCGACACGGTCTACCTGAAAATTTATACATCCTTGATACACCGGGAATTGACTCTACAGATGATGCACATCGAGTAGCAGCTGAATCGACATTACACATTGCTGACACAGTTGTGTATATGATGGATTATAACCATATACAATCCGAAATTAATTATGCATTTCTAAAAGAAATGAATCAAAGATATAAAAAAGTTGCTTTGGTTGTTAATCAAATTGATAAACATCAAGAATCTGAAATGAGTTTTGAGGAGTTTAAAGCCCATACTGTGTTGTCTATTGAAAATGAAGGGATTTCATATGACGCTATCTTTTTTACATCAGCTACTGATGTTATTTATCCATACAATGAACTAGACAAACTGAAAAGATATTTAGAGTCTATTATTAATAATCGGCAGCAGTTATTGTCTGTCAGTGTGTGGAAAGAGGCTTACTTAATTATTTTAGAACATGAGCGATGGTTGAAAAAATGGTACAAAACCCAATTACAACAATTTGAACAATTGTTATTCCCGCATCAATTGACAGATGAGCCTTACTTACAGAATGAACTACAGAAACTAAAAAAGGAAACAAAGCCACCGAAAGAAGTATTAGAGGAGTTTGAGGAAGCCTTTTTACTTCAGTTTAATACGTTGTTAAATAACGCAAACTTAATGCCATACCATACTCGGAATTTGGCAAGGGATTTCCTTGAGGCAGAACAAATCGGTTACAAAGTAAGAGGGTTGTTTTCTGCAAAAAAAACAAAAGCAGAAAGAGAACGAAGGCGAGATGCTTTGTATCAAGAATTGAAAGAAAATGCAGTGACATATATTGATATTCATTTTAAAGACTTGTTTTTTAAACTATTAAAAACTTATGAGATACGCGAAGATAGCCTCAGTCAGGCCGTTCATGATTTTTCTGGGCAGTTGCAAGAAGATGTCATTACTCGATCACAGAAAAGAGGGGCCTTATTTTCTCATGAATATGCACTAAATTTTTCAAGAACCTTGATGGATGAGGTTAAAAGTCATTATCGAAAAAAAGCAAACATGCTTTTAGGAATGGCATTAGAAACGTTAAGCGGAACATTAGCGAGTCAAACGAAAGCACAGGTTAGAAAGCGGGATGAGTTAGAAAGAAAAATAGCGTCATGTACAGGTATTCATGAGATTAATCAAAATATTGAAGGAAAAGTTCAGCAATTAACGAGTATGCTAAAAGCGCTTCACCAAAGCGACGAGTATCATTCAGACAAGAAAAAAGGAACAGTTTCCAAGTCGTTTAGATTTAAAGAAACGAGTGAGGTAAGAGAACAGAAAAAATGTATCAACTTAAGCCGCTTAGGCAGTGGAACTAGTACTGGTCGTTCTTTTCAGTTGGTTAATGAAAAGGAGAGAAGATGGAAAGCGGCGAAGCACTTTGAAAATATAAGCAGTATTGTTGCAAAATTACCTAGTTTACAAAGAGTCGCTGAGAACTTTATTGACCAAAGTAACCGCTTAAAAGATAGGACATTTACGATTGCTCTTTTTGGAGCCTTTAGTTCAGGAAAATCTTCGTTTGCAAATGCATTAGTTGGTGCGAACGTCCTTCCTGTATCACCTCATCCAACAACAGCGACGATCAATAGAATATTGCCGCCGACAAAGGAGCATACCCACGGAACCATTCATGTTTTCTATAAACAGGAGGCTGTTGTTCTAGGGGAAGTTAATGAAATTCTTCAAGTTATAGCTAAATCGCTTAAAAATTTAGAAGATCTGAAGCCCTTATTAGAAGAAAGGCAAAGAGCTGTTGTTGAAAAATCAAAACAGCATGACCAAGACAATAAAGGAGAAAAAGAGGAAAAAGAGAGCAAAGTTGACCTTTTTGAACTTATTCACACGAATCAACTCCAATATTTAACGTTTATTGTAGAGGGTTACGATACAGTTAAGGACCAACTAGGGAATACACGTAACGTAACGAACGAAGAATATAGAAAGCTAGTTGCTACCGAACGATTTGCAGCTTTTATTGAACGAATTGATGTTTATTACAATTCGCCTATTGCCAAACAAGGTATTACACTAGTCGATACACCAGGGGCAAATTCAGTTCATACTAGACATACAAAGCTTGCATTTAACTTTATCAAGCATGCAGATGCGATCGTTTTTCTGACTTATTATAATCATGCGTTTTCAAAGAGTGACCGAGAATTTCTCATTCAACTAGGCCGGGTTAAAAATTGCTTCGAAACAGATAAAATGTACTTTGTTATAAATGCCGCTGATTTAGCACAAGACGAAGAAGAAATGACACTGGTCACTTCTCATGTTGAAAAAAATTTATTGCAGTGTGGAATTCGCTTTCCGCAAATTTATCCGATTTCAAGTCAGCTTGCACTTCTAGCAAAAATAAAGGCTGCCCGAATACTTACACCTAAAGAAAACGCTGTATTCAAAGCACTTTTACCGGAAGAGCGAGGAGAAGAAGCTCTTGAATATTCGGGAATTACTAATTTTGAAACTTCTTTTTATTCATTCGTGTTAAGTGAATTAACGAATGTCGCGATCCGAGGAGCAAATGGCGATCTTACTCAGCTATATCATACTTTACAAAAATGGTATAAGGATGTAAATAAAGATGAAGCGTCAAAACGCCAGCAACTCATGGAGCTTAGTCAGGTAGTTGCTCAAAAACAGTATGAGATTAATGAGGCAAGCTTCAACATCGAAGAGCAGCTTGTTCGTCAGGAAATCCATGAATTGATCTATTATGTTAAACAGAGAGTGTTTTATCGCTACTTCGATGAATTTAAAGAACTGATCAACCCGAGTCAATTTAAGGAAGACGCTGATTTCCAGAAACAATTACATTTAGGGGTACACAATGTTCTTCAATTTTTAGCGCATGACTTAGTGCAAGAATTACGTGCGACGAGCTTTCGTCTAGAGGTGTTTATTAACCAAAGTCTAAGCGACATTGAAAATCATATGGTGGAAAAGATAATTCAAGGAGACGGTCTATCGTTGTTACGATACAAAGTGACCCCGATAAAAGAACTAGACATTGAAGCTTTTTCGCAACTACGTGTGTCTGATCTTGAAGAAGAAATGAAAGTTCATGAAAACAGCAAAACCTTTTTTGTTGAAAAAGGAAATTTACAGTTGAGGGAAAAGATTGAAGAACGGTTACGATTGCCCGTAGATAGTTACTTAAAAAAGTATCGAAGTCATTTTGAAGATATTTTAATTGAATGGTTTTTAAGCGAAGTAAATCAATTAAAGTTACACCACATTTCACAATTAGACCATTATAAGCAGGAACGAAAGGCTGTATTATCAGATCATAACCAGTCTATTCTAATCGGTGAAGTTCTGGAAAAATTAACTATAGAGCGTGAAGGTCTTTCAACGTATGTAACTTAATTTTTTATTCATTATTTTATTAGCGTTCGATCTCGCACTTTCAAAACGAGACATATATACAGCATTAGATGAGAAGATAAATTAAATAGTGAGGAGGGAGTAGATAGATGAAGGTAATTGTTACAGATGCAGCCATTGCACGCTTAGAATTGGAATTTCAAGTAGACCCTATTTATCTTCGCGTATTAGCGATTGATACGTACGAGTGAAGTACGATGTTAGAGTTTCAACTTGCTCTGGATGAGCAAGCGGTAGATGATGAAGTATTTATATTTGAAAAGGTTCACGTTTTACTCGACGAAAAGGCGCTAGAAGAGATCGGTCGTTATTTAAAAATCGATTATTATGAAAACCAAGGCTTCCGCCTGATTAATTCTTCTCAAACTTTAGCCTATGGTTTACGCATAAAAAAGAAAACAACGTAATAAAATCTTGAAGCTAACTCAGTCTAAAGGTTTCTTGCCAATTACGCTGAAGTTGTATGAGTCCGATATGGTGTCGAATTAAATATACGTAACACGGGACCCAAGACAATACTGAGTTAGCCTCGATTTAATTATACTTTTGGTGTAGTCGTAAAGAATGAGCTGACCGACTTAACAAGCGGCGAGATTTGATTTACTGTTTTTACGACTTGGTCGACAGTTTGGAATGTCTTCGAAACATCAAATTTTCCATCTGGCCCTGTAAAAGCATTAAAGAAGGCAGGCCCTTGTGGTCGGTACGGATTTTGTGGACCGAAATGGTTTGGCCCTTGATTTACTGGGATGTTTTGCTGCATATTTTGTTGCGTGTTTTGCTGTAAAGGTAAGTTGTAATTTGCGTGGGGATATGGATAAACTTGAGACGAGTAGAGCCCCCCATGGAACGGATTAGAATTTTGATATGGATTAGGAAAATAGCTAGGTTGCTGTTGATAGTAAGGAAAACCTTGAACACCCAAAAGTGAATCATTATGAAAATTCATTTTAACCCCTCCATTTACATACCATTATTCAATATCGATCACATGCCGTCGATTCGGAACTTTTATTGTTAATAGTCCATTTTGATAACTTGCTTTTACATCTTTTTGTGTTACAGGGAATGGCAATGGGATGACGCGTTCTTTTACTTGTGAAGAATACTGTTGTTTAACATATTGGTCTACGTCATTCGTTTCTTCCATAAACTCTTCTTGTTTCACGCCAATTTTCACATGACTTTGATAGACATCTAATATAATTTGTTCTTTTTTAACACCAGGTAATTGTGCTTCAATAACAAATGCTGAATCTGTTTCATAAGTTTGAACTGGGATTTGTGAGTGAAACATACCATTATTGTGAATGTTTTGAAAAGCATCGTAAAAAAATGAGTCAATGGTCTTTAAGAAATCATTGTAAGATTTTTTAATAACTTCAGGTAATTGTGGTTCTTTTCTCTTCTCACTCATACAGATCACTCCATTAAATACTTATCTGTTTTACTATATGAATGAAAGTTTGTTTCTGTTAGTGATATTCGCCTAAAGGACATATACCTATTATAAAAAGGAGGGAAAGTATGAAAATATTTGATGCACATTGTGATGCGCTGTTAAAACTTTGGGAAAAAGAAGAGCGTAATTTTACGAATTCTAATGAGATTGATGCCAATTATGAAAGACTAATAAAAGGCGGTGTGAAAGTTCAATGTTTTGCATTGTTCGCTGAGCCGGATTTAACTATCGAAGAAAAGTATCAATCGATTTTAAAGCAAATTGAATTATTTCAAACAGAAGTCATTAAAAAGCATGATAAGGTGAAGCATATTAAGGAATGGAAGGATATTGCTCAATTAAAAGACGGAGAGATTGGAGCTGTCCTAACACTCGAAGGAGTTGACTGTATCGGGGATAACCTTACCAAGTTAAACATCTTTTATCAACTTGGGGTCAAGTCTGTTGGCCTTACCTGGAACCAAGCTAATTTATGTGCTGATGGGGTCGGTGAGCCACGCGGAGCTGGTCTTACCTTATTAGGTAAAGAGCTCGTCCAGTTAAATAACGAACATAAAGTATGGACCGATGTCGCTCATCTTAGTGAAAAGGGTTTTTGGGATGTCATGGAATTAGCAGATTATCCAGTTGCGACTCATTGTAATGCTCGTGCCCTGTGTGATCATCGACGTAATTTGAAGGATGAACAAATCTTAGAATTAGTTAAAAAGGGTGGTTGGGTAGGCCTCGTTTGGCATCCGATCTTTTTAACAGGGACTGAGCATGCAACGATTACCGACTGCATTCGACATATCGATCATTTGTGTTCCCTTGGAGTAAAGGATCATATTTTATTTGGATCTGATTTTGACGGAATTTCCGTCTTCGTCAAAGGACTAGAAAACGCAAGTAAATATCCTGATTTTATTGAAGAGTTAATTAAACATTTTTCAGAAGATGATGTTAAGCGCTTTGCGTATGGCAATTTTGAAAGGTATATAAACCTTATAACATAGCTTGGCAAAAGTTACTATTCCTTACATACTTTAAGAAAGAAAAGAGGTGAAGAACATGTTTATTACAGATAAAGCCAAAGCACTGATATTAGCAGCAATGGAAGAAAACAATTCTTCATCAATCCGTGTCGTATTTGCTGGCATGGGTTGAGGGGGTCCAAAGTTAGGACTGGCTCTGGATGAGCCAGAAGAGAGCGATAAGATTGAAACGATTAATGGTTTAACTGTAGCAATTGAGGATCACGTTATCCCTTTTGTGGAGAATATAACGTTAGATTGTGTAACGAATGAGTTTGGTAAAGAGGCTTTAACTATTATAGGGAACAGTGATTGTTGTTAATACGTACCCTAAAGGAAGAACGCTAGGATCTTTTGGATGATCCTGGCGTTTCTTTTTTATGGCTTTGTTTGTTAAAGGATAGTGTGTTTTAAGTGGTGCGGTCATCCGGGATATTGGTTGGTTGGTAGTTTGTTCTAAGATTTTCTAAGGGTGCACTATTCAGGATTATTGGTTAGTGGATTCTCCTAATTTTTTCCTCAATTCCTCTCAATTCTAGGCCTTTAGGCGCTCGTCTATCCAATTTTCTACCTCATCATTTTCAAACTATACAAGAAACTCTTTTGAGGTTGTAAGAACTGCGTTAGAATAGAGACAGGAAGTAAAGAGAGGTTAAACACTCAGTTTAAGTTATAGGATCACTCTAAAAATAGATACTTGTGAAGAAAGAGAGATAGGTGCGGAGTTATGGGGACTTTTACAATTGTTTTAGGGGGAATCGGGTTATTTCTTCTTGGAATGACCTTGATGACAGATGGTTTAAAAGCGTTAGCAGGGGATGCTTTAAAGCAGCTTCTAAGTAGGTTTACGGGTGGAACGATCTCATCAGTATTGTCGGGTGCGACAATTACAGCGTTAATCCAATCGTCAAGTGCGACAACATTCATGACGATTGGTTTTGTCAGTGCAGGCTTACTAACATTTACGCAGTCAGTTGGAGTTATTATCGGTGCAAATGTGGGTAGTACCAGTACGGGGTGGCTCGTATCCGTTATTGGATTTAAAGTGAATATGTCGACACTTGCGTTGCCTTTAATCGGAATTGGTGTGTTTTTAAAGCTTTTTTCAAAAGGGAAATTAACCCCCCACGGAATGGCACTCGCAGGTTTTGGTCTATTATTTTTAGGAATTGATATTTTACAGCAAGGAATGTCAGGTATCGGAGATATGTTCAACCTGGGCGCTATTTCAGGAGATACGTTTTTGCATATGCTGTTACTCATTGTATTTGGGATTGCGATGACGGTTATTATGCAATCCTCAAGTGCTGCTGTTGTTACCACGTTAACAGCCCTTTACGCTGGTGCTATTTCATTTGACCAAGCTGCTGTTTTAGTCATTGGGCAAAATGTCGGTACGACTGTAAAAGCGATCATTGCAGCGATTGGCAGTTCGACTCCGGCAAAGCGAACAGCAGTTGCACATATTTTATTTAACCTTCTAACAGGTTTACTTGCGTTATTAGCATTACCTTTATTAATTTCGGCAGTGTTTTATATAAGTGATTTACTGTACATTACCGACCAAAGTGTGTCACTAGCGATTTTTCACACCTTATTTAACATAATTGGAGTTTTATTGATTGTGCCATTTATGCCCTTGTTTATTAAACTAGTGATTAAAATGGTCCCTGAAAAAGGAGAGCATTTAACCAAGCATTTAGATCACAGTGTAGCAACAGTCGGTCCTGTAGCAATAGAGGCCGTAAGAAGAACTTTATTAAAGATTATGGGGTTAATCTCTATATCATTTGTTACGGTGTTCAAAGGTGAAAAGCCACTGATTTACTTAAAGAAAAAGCTTGAGGATGCTGAAAATGCCTTAGTGGAAATTCGGATTTTTTTAACTAAAGTAAATTCCGAGTCTGTCAGTCATTCAGACCGAGAGTACAGCCGACACGTTTCTATGATTCATGCAATTGATCATATCGATCGTTTAATTAAAGCACTAAAAGAGATTGAGTCAATTGAAAAACTAAAACGTGACCAAAATACTTTAACCTTACTAATGAAGTTAGCCAAAGTATTCGAACAAGTTAGTGGAAGTATTGAAAATAAACAGCTCGAAAATCTAGTCTGTCTCGTTGAGATGAATTCAAAGGAAATAGCAGAAATTCGTAAAGAGGATAGAATGAATATCATAAAAACCACAGCTAAAAGTCAACTTGATGTAAGTGTTGCGATTGAAAAAGTTCACTCGATTCATTGGGTGGACCGAGTGGCATTTCACTTATGGCGAACGATGTATCACCTAGAAGAGAAAGAATTAATGGAAGTAACCGACTTTGAAGTAGAAAATGGCCCAGAATAAATATAATTGTTGTACTAGACTATGATTTCACTTATCATATGGTTATAAAGAAGTGGTTTAAACGGGAGGATTTCCATGGTTAATGATAAAATATTACTAGAAACAGGAACGAATGAACTAGAAATAGTTATGTTTAATGTAGGTACAGGATTATTTGGGATTAATGTGTTAAAGGTACGAGAAATTATTAATCCACTACCTATTACTGAAACACCGAATGCACATTCCTATGTTGAGGGAGTCATTCGTTTACGTCAAGAGGTTATTCCGGTTGTTAATCTATCAAAAGTATTAAACTTTCCTTCGTCTGAAAATCCAGAACAGGATAAATTTATTATTTCAGAATTAAATCAAGTCAAAGTCGCTTTTCATGTTCATAGCGTTTCACGGATACATCGCATATCTTGGCAACAAATTGAAAAGCCAAGTCAACTTTCTCAAGGAGAGCAAGCCCAGACTATCGGGATCGTGAAAATGGAAGAAGGAATGGCTTTATTACTGGACTTTGAAAAAATCGTTGTTGATATAAGCCCAGAATCAGGTGTCAACGTAGATAGTTTAAAGGTTCTCGGACCTAGGCAACGGTCAGCAAAAAAAATTGTAGCCGCTGAAGATTCAGCTATTCTACGAAAATTATTAAGTGATACGTTAGCAGAAGCTGGTTATGATAATGTTCTCTTTTTTGAAAATGGTCAAGCGGCCTGGGAATACCTTGAAGGTTTAGCGTGTGATCTTGATCTTGACCCATTGGAAGAAGTCAATTTATTAATTACAGATTTAGAAATGCCCCAAATGGATGGTCATCACCTGACACTAAGAGTAAAAAATAATGCAAGACTGGCTGGACTGCCTGTAGTCATATTTTCTTCTCTTATTACGGATGATTTGTTCCATAAAGGTGAAAAAGTCGGCGCGAGTGCACAAGTAAGTAAACCTGAAATTGTTAAACTCGTTCAACAAATTGATCAGCTGATCTTATAAGTTACCGGCTCCAACAGAATAATAGCGAAGAAACAACAAATGAAGGGTTTTTAATTGTAGCCATGTAGTTTCCTTCTATTTTCAAGAGGCTTCTTTTCTAAGGAGTCTCTTTTTTATCAATATTCATTTTTGCAGGAATTTCACTCAGTAGGAAGCTTACTTTTCCATTGGGCTCTAAGAAGCCGTCTTTTACTTTGTCTACTGTTTCAATTCCCTTAATTCTTAATTCCTGATCTAGGTTATTGGTGGTCATTCTAGCTTTTTTCAATCCATTCATTACTACTTTCCCATTACGGATAATTTGGATTGGACGTCCCATAATTAATACTTCAAACCGATCCGATTTTAAAGATAAAAAACTAAAAACTACTTGTGCTACTACAAATCCACTAATAGCAATGATGGAAGTGAGTGGGTGGATTGAAGGATCAACGAGTGGCGCTCCCATTAATGCACCGATTGCAATTACAACGACTAAATCGAAATCCGTCATTTCTCCAACCGCTTGACTTCCCATCAAACGAAAAGCTGTAATTCCGGCTGAAAACATAAGTATTGTTTTAAGAAAGATATGAATGTATATCACATGTCGGTTCTCCTATCATAAAAGTATTAAATCTATTGTTTGAAATAAATGTAAATTTATACTTTGTAAATCTTATTTGTTCACGATATAGGCGATGAACCAAAACCCCTTCATTGACATATCATTTACTATACTTTTTTAATGCAAGGGGAAATGGATATGGCAAAAAATTCGTCAAAAAAGAAAGTACTATTACCACAAGTGAACAAACATGCATTTAATATGAAGGTTGTAACTTCTGATGTTTGTTTCGCTTGTAAAACGAAGTGTAATCGAGGCATTGCCTATATGGAAAAGATGTCACAGCCAGGAGCGATCGGTAAAGGTGTACCGTGTATGCTAACAAAAGGTAAAGGTTATAAGTAACCAGTTATAAGAGTTGACTCTTTAGTATTGTTAGACACTCTCAAAAGCAGTAAACCGAGAGGATCAAGCGATAATGAGGAGCAACTCTTTTTCATTGGCATTGACAGTATTGATCTTGAATAAACTGTAGGAATAGAACGAACATATTTTCAAAGCATTTCCGATTGCAGTTAACCTGTCATATAGGAGGAAAGCGATGGAGAGAAAATATTTAATTCAACCGTTCCTTACTAAAAAATATCCCATTATTCATTATGGTAAAGGGGTTTTTTTATATGACAAAAGTGGAAATGAATATTTAGACGGTTCTTCTGGAGCAGTAACAGCTAATATTGGTCATGGAGTACAAGAGATTATCGAAGCGATGCACGAACAAAGCAAGAAAGTTTCTTTTGTATACCGTTCACAGTTTTCGAACGAACCAGCAGAACAACTGGCGAAGCAATTAAGTGAATTATCACCAGGCGCACTCAATTGGTCTTTTTTCGTCAATAGTGGTACAGAAGCAATCGAGACGGCCATGAAAGTCGCCCTTCAATATTGGCAAGAAAAACAGCGACCAGAAAAACAATTATTTCTTTCAAGGCGATTAAGCTATCATGGGATAACGATCGGTGCTTTATCATTATCAGGTTTTATTACACGTCGCGAACGATTTGAACCGCTACTTGAAAACTACCCTTCCTTATCACCTCCTTACTGTTATCGCTGCCCATTCCACTCTACTTATCCAAAATGTCACTTACAATGTGCCGAAGAATTAGAAGATATAATTGAAAGAATAGGTGCCAAGTACATCGCAGCGTTTGTGGCAGAACCGGTGATTGGTGCTGCAGGTGGAGCGATATTACCACCCGACGGATATTATCAAAAAATAAAAAAAATTTGCCAGCGTTATAACATTTTATTTATCGCTGATGAAGTCATGACGGGAATGGGAAGAACAGGAAAGATGTTTGCTATCGAGCATTGGAACGTAACACCTGATATTATGGCCATTGGAAAAGGGCTAAGTGGTGGGTATGCACCAATTGCGGCAACTCTTATTTCGGATGAAGTGATGAAACCGATAGAAGAGGGGTCAAAAGTAATTATGAGCGGTCATACATTTAGTGCCAATCCTCAATCGTGTGCAACAGCATTAGCGGTCATTCGCTATACATTAAAAAACAAAGTGATAGATGAGGTTGAAGCTAAAGGTGAATTACTAAAGAAAAAGTTAACGCCATTAGCGAAACGTTTTCCGTTCATCGGTGATATTCGTGGAAAAGGATTGCTTATTGGGATTGAATTGGTGGAAAATCCCCGACGGAAGAAGTCGTTTCCACGACATTGGAATGTGAGTCAACGAGTCATCGATCACGCATTAGAATCAGGCTTATTGTTATATCCTGCTGCTTCTGGTCAAAACGGCTTAGATAACAATGGAATATTAATCGCACCCCCATTAACCATTACACCAATAGAGATTGACCAACTTGTAGAGCGCCTCGCTAAAACATTCATTTTGACTGAACAAAGCATAATTAAGCTAGAAAGGAGTTAGTCGCATGTCACTTCAGAAAGTACGGTCGAAAGAAAACATACTCGATTATGTAAGGAGTTCAAGTACGATTATGATTGGTGGCTTTGGTGGTGTAGGAAGTCCGCCTACGGCGATTGATGTGCTTCTTCATAGTGATATCAACTCATTAACGATAATTAGTAATGATGCTGGTTTCCCTGATATTGGAATTGGGAGATTAGTTTGTAAAGACAAAGTCGCTAAAATGATTACAACCCATATTGGTTCCAATCCAGTAGCTGGTCGATTAATGAATGAAAACAAGTTAGAAATTGAATTTGTTCCTCAAGGAACGTTTGCTGAAAGGATTCGTGCAGGTGGAGTAGGTCTTGGGGGAATTCTTGTAGACAGTGGCCTTCAGTCATACAATAGTTCTAGAGAAAATACGGTGAAGATTGATAACAAACGTTTTTACTTGGAAAAACCACTTACTGCTGATGTATCTTTTATTTTTGCTAAGAAAGCGGATACATACGGCAATCTTATTTATGATAAAACTGCAAGAAATATGAATCCGCTTATGGCAATGGCTGGTGAGGTAACAATCGCTGAAGTGGAAGAGATTGTTCCTGCAGGCAGTCTCGACCCAGAGCTGATTGTCACACCTGGAGTGTTTGTAGACGTTATCGTTGAAAGTGAAGGGGTGAATTGGAAATGGGTTTGGGAGTAGAAGACCGTGTTCGGATGGCAAAGCGTGCAGCCAAAGAAATTACTCCTGGCATGTGTGTGAACTTAGGAATCGGGATCCCTACCCTGGTTGCAGACTATATACCTGAAGACTGGAAGGTCATGTTCCATGCTGAAAATGGAATTGTAGGTGCAGGAAGAAAGCCGTTTGCCGGAGAAGAGGATGAGAACTTATGTAATGCAGGAGGATTTCCGATTACCATACGTAAAGGCGGGGTATATTTTGATAGTGCAACGGCTTTTGCTATCGTCCGTAAACAAATGCTTGATATGACAATTTTAGGAGGATTAGAAGTAAGTGAACGAGGAGATTTAGCTAATTGGATTGTACCAGGCAAACGTGTACCAGGTATGGGTGGAGCCATGGATTTAGCTGTTAAGGCTAAAAAGCTCGTTGTTCTATTAAGTCACACGGATAATCAAGGAAATCCGAAAATTGTAAACGAGTGCAAACTTCCATTAACAGCTTCACGTTGTGTTCATTTAATAATTACTGAAATGGCAGTAATAGAAGTAACATCTTCGGGTTTAGTTCTACATGAAACATTGGGTAATTATTCAGTAGAGGAAGTTATAGAGAGAACGGGGTGTCCATTAACAATACCACCTGATTTCAAAAACTCTAAATCGTACGAGGAGGGGGCAAACGATGAATAAAGATTATCAAACACTTATTCACTCATGGATCAACGAAAATAGAGTCATCGGGATTGAACTTTTACAAAAACTTGTTAGAAACCGAAGTATACAAACGAATGAATATGAAGCTCAACAAGCTATTATAAACCATTTACAGAAGCTTGATCTAGAAATTGACGAATGGGAAGTGTCAGGAGATATTTTTACTCATCCGTATTTCTGCTCAACGAGAAAGAGCTTCTTGAAAAGTCCAAATGTAGTAGGCGTGAAAAGAGGAATTGGCAAAGGGAAATCCATTATTTTAAATGGTCATATTGACGTTGTACCTGAAGGAGATGTAACGCAATGGACGGATGACCCGTACAGTGGCAAAATAGAAGGTGGAAAAATGTATGGGCGGGGCACGACTGATATGAAAGGTGGAACCGTCTCTCTGTTATTAGCGATTCAAGCATTAAAAGAACTTGGGATTCAATTAAATGGGGATGTCATTTTTCAAAGTGTCATAGAAGAAGAAAGTGGAGGGGCTGGTACTTTAGGAACCTTAATTCGAGGATACAAAGCAGACGCAGCTATCATTCCTGAACCAACCAATATGAAGATATTTCCGAGACAACAAGGTTCCATGTGGTTTCGATTGACTGTTAAAGGACGTTCCGCACATGGAGGCACTCGTTATGAGGGTGTTAGTGCAATTGAAAAAGCAATGATAGTTATTCAAGAACTTCAGAACTTAGAAAAAATTCGAAATGCTAGAATAGTAGATCCACTCTATGAAAATACGCCAATACCGATTCCGATTAATTTAGGTGTCATTAGAGGCGGCAACTGGCCGTCTTCCGTAGCAGATGAGGTCATTATTGAAGGTAGGATTGGTGTAGCACCAGATGAAGAAATGCGACATGCTCAAGAAGAACTAAATCTTTGCTTGAAAAACCTTGAGAAAATAGACCCATGGTTTAGGGAAAAACCAGTTGGACTTGATTGGTTCGGTGCAAGATGGGTACCTGGTACCATAGATGAAGAGCATCCATTAATGGGGATCCTTCAGTCGAAGTTTGAACAAGTAATACAGACTGAACCAAAGATTGAAGCCTCTCCTTGGGGAACAGATGGAGGGTTATTAGAAAAATTAGGCGGGATACCAGTTATTGTTTTCGGTCCGGGCACAACCGAAATCGCGCACTTCCCTAACGAATACATTGAGCTTGAGAGAATGTTTGAAGTTGCTGAAATTATCGCACTCACATTAATTGATTGGTGTGGGGTAAACGATGAGTAATAAAAATAACTGTTCGCTAGCGACGGTGAATTAGTAGGTGATTAAATGGAAAATCAAATCGAAATAGATTCATATAATGATCGGATTGTTGCCTATTTTCCGCTTGCAAGGGAACAAGAAATAGCACAGCTTGATCAGTTGAAACAACAGCACAAACCATCGAAAACCATAGTGTATTTGACGAAAGAATACATTGATCATTTCGTTCAACAAGGCTATGAGTTAGAAGGGAAAATTCCAAGTTTCTTTTGTGGATTCGATAGTTATATTGTAAGTCAATATAGAGGAAAAGACCGAAAAACTTCAAAGAAATTGGAAGAGCAAGAGAAAATTATGAGGACAGTTCAACAAACAAAAAATCTAAAGGTACTTTCACCATTAGAAGGCCAGTATTCGTTGCAATTAGCTAGTCATAATGAGGTAGAGGGTCTCGTTCAACTATATAAAAAGGTGTTTGAAAAATATCCGACCAAGATTTTTGATGAGGGCTATATAAGAAAAATAATGACGGACGATTACTTTTTTGTTGTTATTAAAGATCAAAATAAAATAGTGAGTGCAGCCTCGGCGATGATTAATGAATATAAAAGTGCTGAAATCACGGACTGTGCGACTGATCCTGACTATCGAGGAAAGCAGTTTCTATTACACATCATCACTAGGTTAGAGAGGGAATTGTTCAATCGAGGTGTGTATTGCATGTATTCATTAACGCGAGCATTGTCACCAGGTATGAACGTGACTATTAAACGCTTAGGCTATGATTATGGAGGAAAATTAGTAAATAACTGCATCATTAGTAGTGGATTTGAAGATATGTGTATTTGGTCAAAGCAACTTAATCATAAAGCGGCTGACTCTAGAATTTAGAGTCAGCCGCTTTATTCATCTATTCAGAAAATATATAAATTAACCACACTCTTACATTCTAAAATAGTTTTTTTTCAATATCCGTGGTTGATTCATAAGTGTGTCATAACCAATGGAATGTGGGAGGTCCTGGGTATGAATGAGAAACAAATGGTCTTCAATCTCTTCAACCAATGACTCTTCAATATAGTTCATGTCGCAGGATTGACAGTGAATAGACGGGATATTATGAATTTGAATCGCTTTTAATCCGTCTGGTAGCTCCCAATACGCTTCTTTTGTCGTTTGTAGTGTATCTTTTGAGTGACACCATTCACATTTCATCATACTCTAATTCTCCTCCTTTTTACTTTCACTTTGTATCGTCTTCTGCTGCTCTGCCAGCCACTTTTTCTTTTTCATTTCATCTCGCTTTTGACGGCGATCTTTTAACGTTTGATGACTTTCATCACTTTCATAATTTTTACGACGGTCGATACGTTGAAGTCCTTCTGGCATAAGCGTTGTTTGTTCGTCTTTCATCAAGGAATGAATACCAATCGAAAGTTCATTACCAGTTATTCCATAATATTGAGCAAAATAATCATCTGCTTTTCCTGGATTATAATTTTCTGGTTCTGGGTAAGTGGTTATGACTCCCTCAAAATTGCGAAGAACTACTTTATTAGCAGATTGAGAGATTAAATAATTCGGTTGCAAGGCAATCTTTCCGCCCCCACCAGGAGCATCAACTACGAAAGTTGGAACAGCATAACCACTCGTATGTCCACGTAAGGCTTCAATAATTTCTAACCCTTTGGAAACTGGAGCACGAAAATGACCAATTCCTTCCGATAAGTCACATTGATATATATAATACGGACGGACTCTAATCTTCACTAAATCATGCATTAACTTTTTCATAATATGTGCACTATCATTGATTCCTGATAAAATAACCGCTTGATTACCAACAGGAACACCTGCATTCACAAGCATTTCACAAGCTCGTTTTGATTCTTCAGTAATTTCAAATGAAGTGTTAAAGTGAGTATTCAACCAAACTGGATGGTATTTCTTTAAGATATTACATAAGTTTTCAGTAATTCGCTGTGGAAACACAACAGGTGCACGTGTCCCAATTCGAATGATCTCTACGTGTGGGATCGCACGTAAATTTTTTAGGATATACTCTAAGATTTGATCATTAACAAGTAGACCGTCTCCGCCTGAAATAAGGACATCTCGAACTTGAGGCGTATTACGAATATACTCAATTGCCCCATCTAATTGCTTTTTCGGAACACCCATGCCAATTTGTCCTGAAAATCTGCGTCGCGTACAATAACGACAATACATGGAGCATTGATTCGTAACGAGAAATAAAACGCGATCAGGATAGCGGTGGGTCAGTCCTGGAACTGGTGAATCTTCGTCTTCTGACAAAGGATCCTCCAAATCATACTTTGCTTTCTCTATTTCTTTTGATATCGGTACTGATTGCATACGAACCGGGCATCGTGGGTCATCAGGATTCATGAGTGAGGCATAGTACGGTGTAATGTTTAAAGGTATTGTTTTCGTTGAAATTTTAACGCCTTCTTCTTCTTCAGGGGTTAAGTTAATGACTTTTTTTAAATCATCTAATGTACGGATTGTATGCGTGAGTTGCCATAACCAATCATTCCACTCATCATCACTTACATCTTTCCAAATCTCTATTTCTTTCCAATGTTTTTTCGGTTTATATAAATTAAAATTCATAATGATCCCTCCTAGTTTCTTACCCATACAAATGCAATTATTGTGCCAATTCGTAAAGGTGGGAAGGAAGGGGAGGATGTAAAAAATGAAAAATGGCAGTGCCGAAAAATCGTCAGTTGTCATTTAGATATGTTATACTTTTTCATTTTATATTGAAGGGTCTGTCTTGGTAGGTTTAAAAATTTCGCCGCTTGTAGAATATTCTTGTTGTATCTATGCAGTGCGCTTTCAATTAAAACCTTCTCGAATTTATCTACTTCTTTCCGAAAGGAGATCGGTTCGGTTTGGATTGGAGAAGAGGTGTGAAATAGATGACTCGGTAGATGGTCTTCCGTTACTGTATTGCCATCTGCAATATTCATAGCGGATTCGATGGCATGTTCTAACTCCCGGACATTACCAGGCCAATTGTATTGTTGAAAGAGGGCTTGCACATTGTGAGCTAGACTTTTAACAGACTTATTAAAACGGTCATTAAACTTCTTTAAAAAATGTTCGGATAATAACGAAATATCCTCTTTTCTCTCACGCAAAGGTGGAATATGAAGCGTAACAACACTAATTCGGTAAAATAAATCTTGGCGGAGTTTTTCTGCTTTTACACAAGTCGTTGGATGTTCATTCATCGCTGTAATGATGCGAACATTACATTGAATGCCTCTTGTGCCGCCAATTCTCCGAACAATTCCATCTTCAATGACTCGTAGTAACTTTGCTTGTAGATCAATCGGCATCGAGTTAATTTCATCAAGGAACAAAGTGCCATTATGGGCCAATTCGAACAAACCTGGCCGTTCGGCTGCACCTGTAAAACTTCCTTTAGAAGTACCGAACAAAATACTTTCAAGAAGACTAGCGGGTATCGCTGCACAATTTTGAGCGATAAACGGGCCGTTTTTTCTTTGGGAATGATTATGAATCGACTGAACAAACAGCTCTTTCCCTGTTCCGGTTTCACCATAGATTAAGATCGGTGAAGCAGTCTTGGCTGCTTTGGTTGCTGTTTGTTTGAGTTTCTTTAGTGTTTCATTTTGAGTGATGATATCCTCGAAATCAAACCTTGCACTCGAAGTAGAATTTCCTTTTTTAGCTGAAGTTCCATTCCGAATGAATTTTTCTTGTAATTCAATGAGCTTCTCGGAGAGCTTCTTGATTTCTGAAAGGTTTTTAGATATCTCAACAGCGCCAACAATTACATTGTTTTGGTAAATCGGCATTGTCGTATTAACCGTATCCACAAGGACGCCACGAACGTTAGCAAACCGCTGTTTTTGATAATAGATAGGTGACCCGTGTTTTATGACTTGTAGTAACGTACTTGTTTCTTCTGTCAGTGAAGGGAAAACATCAAGTACATGTTTATGAATGACTTCACTTGCATCAACACCGTCTAATTGGGCAGCCACCTTATTATAGTAAATGGTTTTCCCATTTAAATCGACAACATGGATTCCTTCATCGATTGTGTCAAACACAGCTTGAAGTAAATCAGGTGTTGTTTGAGTACCTTTTGTTGTCATTTCTTTACCTCCTTTTTTATTGCTAAAATGTTGGCAAAGGGGAGCCGGAAATTTGGCACTCTTCTATTTATAATTATGTTTTAACCTCAAAAACATGAGAGTAAATGTAGTATACCTTAGTCATGTGCCTGACCTGTTGCCTTATTTTCATCTGAATCAAACAAAAGCTGCCCACCTTAATCTTAATCAGGTCGCAGCTTTTTAACATGATCTTATGGTTATATGCGTAATTGCATCTATGCATTATGGCTGTAGTTGTCTAGTGTTCTTTCTAATTATATCGTCTCTTTGTTTTGCAGTAATCACTTTAAGCTTGTGCAATAAATGGGCGTACTGTACGACTTTCTTATTTCTTCCCATTTTCATCACCTTTTTTCCCTTAGTGTTAATGTATATTATTCACTACGGCAAAAAAAGTTTCGTCGAGGCAAAAATGAACCAAGCCTGTTTTTCTCGTCACCCTTATTTTGTGTAACGGTTTGCATAGGAAGAAGCTACGAAAGATTGAGGTTTAATAAAGGGTTTCATGCCATGTTCTTCAATCCGTTTGACCATTTCTTCGACATAAACTTTTGTTTTATTTCTTGCCCCCTGTCCAACATCAATATGGCCTTCGATCGTTAAGGAACTGCCTTCTTTAATATGCGGGAGAATGATATTGATCATTTGCTTTTTTCGTTGGATTGTAAATAATTGAGCAATTTGCTCGGTTAGTGTTGTCTCTATTGATATTTTTGAATGGAGACATTCAATTCGCGTGGGGATATCAAATTTTCTTATGCATCCCCATGCACCTTTTCCTTCTCGGCGAATAACAATCCCAGTGACAAATCGCGTATATTTGCCATGTACTTGTGAATCGGTTCCAATAATTAAACGATAGGTTGAAGCAGGTTCCTTCTCCATAAATGAACATATATATTGAAACACTTCTTGGAAGGTCATATGTTTCCGTGAAAGGTTTTGAAAGGATATACCCATGCATCCCCCTCCTTAATGAAATATTTTAGTACTAGTTGTGTTAAACTTTATGATGAGGCAAGCTTTTCCTATTCCTATTTTTCAATGTTTCGAACGAGAATGTTTCTATAAAATGTGTTATAGTAAAAATAGCGAAACAGAGTAGTACAACGAGACGTTAGGAGTGTTTGGAGTGAGTATTGAAGTAACAAAGCCAGCGTATCAATGGTTTAAAGATGAATTTAACTTAGAAGGCACAGAATATATGAGAATTTTTGTACGTTACGGTGGGTGTGGAAGCTTCCAACAAGGTTTTTCGTTAGGGATTGTGAAAGAAGAGCCGAAAGATGCTGCGATTGAAGTTAATATGGAAGGTACGATTTTTTTTATTGAAAGAGAAGATATGTGGTATTTTGATGGTCAGGGTGTAAAAATTAAATACAGCCGAACGAAAGAGGAAATTGAGTTTGTTCAGGCTTAAGCAAAAGGCCGATTTATATTCGGCTTTTTTTTGGGGGGATTTTTCGACTGTTGTAACCGAATAGAGAGTGAAGCGTCTATATAAGTGAATGCAGCATTCAACTTATTCAAGAAGTAAAAGGAGAGGTTACAGAATGAAAAAAGGAATAAGATTAATAATGACTGTTTTATTTGGTGTACTTCTATTAGGAGGTTGTGGCACGGCAGAGCAGGTAGACCCTATAGAAGAAAGTAGGGGAAGTCAACCGCAAGAAAAACAAACCCAAGATGGAGAAAGCGCAGAAAGCAGTTCAAATGACCAGCAAGAAGAACAAAAAGACAATGAGGAGCAAATGGATCAATCTGAAGAAAAATCAAATGAAAAAAAATTAACATATCGCATTGAAGGAGAGCTGTATGAAGAAACTGCTTTTCTCAGAAAAAGTGACAATCAAAACTTCTCAATGTATATCTATGATAAGTATGAACTTGAAGCAGAAGAACCTAGAAAAGATGTTGTGATATCTAAAGAAGATGGTAATGTTTTTATGAGAATTGAAGTACTGCCAACAGATGTTGATTTGAGTAAAGTAGAAGCAGATATTCCAATGCGCGCCAAAGCTGTTTCTGATGAATATTTCCACAATGAAACCGCATTAATGAGCGATTTTCTAGAAGGTTCTGTATGGTATAAAGCCTATACAGAAAAATTTGCAGTTAGTGTTATCCTCGTTAAGAGCAAGGAACAGCCAATCATATTAACAATCCATACTCCACGTGAAAAAGAGGTCCTTCCGCCATTTATAGTGATGGCAGAAACAATCAAATAATATTAGGTAAAGAAAAAGTAACAGCAAGGTAAGCTGTTACTTTTTCTTTTTCTGTCTTTTCTTCGGTTGATCGACCAATTCACTTGATGTTTCTTCGTTAAACATCGATTCAGTTGGTGTTTGGTTGTTCGTCAATGCCTTGTCTTCTTGAGGACGGCGTTTTTTCATAGCAAAATCTCCTCCTTTAAGGTTACGCTAGTAGTTTCACCATAACTGCGAAAAATACACGACACTCTGAAAATCAACTTCATTTAGGTTTTTAGCAATGAATTTTTTATATTTTCATAAAAGTAACACGATAAAAGATCGGTTCAAACCATATAATCAATTAAAACAATTTTATAACAACTTGTAGGGGGGAATGAGTATGTATTATCGTCAACCGATTCGCAGTTCAGACGGAAATCGATTTCGTCTCACCGTTATTGGTGAAGGGGAAGTAGCTGCTACTCCCGATATTGTTCAAGTTACGTTAGGTGTGCGTACTGAAAGAGAACATCCAAATGAAGCTATTCAGGAAAATGCACGAATTGCTAATAACATCATACAAAACTTAGAAAACTTAGGAATACCGAGAGAAAGAATAGAAACAAGGACATATAATGTTAGACCCATTTACGATTTTATTGAAGGTAAAAGTATTCTTAGGGGATATGAAGTGGAACATTTATTTGATATTACGATAACCGATATTAATCAGGTTGGTGAAGTGTTAAGCACAAGCGCAGAAGCCGGTGCTAATGTCATTCAAGGTTTACAGTTTAAGCTTTCTAATCCACAGGAATATTATCTGCAAGCTTTGTCCATTGCTGTCCAAAGTAGTACAAAAAAGGCAAATCACATTGCTGAGCAAATGGGGGTTACATTACTTCAGCCACCAATAACAATTACGGAAATCAGTGACGAACCTGTTTCGGTTTTTCAACCTGAAGGAATGGTGCTAGCCGCAACTTATCCTGCTACACCGCCAATTACTACACAAGATGTGGTTATCCGTGCTAAAGTCTCAGTGGTGTATTCTTACAGCTAATTGTCACAGTTTCGCCATAATTAGAGCTGAGATATATGTTACTATATAGATAGTAATTAACGTATATAGATTTAAAATAGGGGTGACTTAAATGAGCGCAGTAGCATTAGTAGCAATTCTTAGTTTCGGTGGATTAGCAATGGTAATTAGTATTACAATGTCAATTATGTTTATGAAAATGTCTGATATCGATGCTAAAGATCCATTCCACACTAATCATTAATTTTTAATAAATAAAATAAATAGATTCACTATTTCTCAGACTATCGCGAAGAAGCGGTAGTTTTTTATTTGCAGTTAAGTATGTATAACATCTATAAAATGTCTAGACCTCGCGACTAGCGAAACTTTTTCACAGGCATACGGTAAGTCAACACCGACTTACTACGACTGGATTTCAACCATAAGACTGATTTTTTGCATTTCAAATTATAAAGGAGTACGATAAATTCACTAAACTTTTGGGGGTGTAGTTAATGACGTTATATATGGAAAATACATTGCAGCATGCAACTTTTGCTGGCGGGTGCTTTTGGTGCATGGTCAAGCCATTCGATGAATTTGAAGGAATAGAGAAAGTCGTATCAGGATATATGGGCGGACACGTAGAAAACCCGTCATATGAACAGATAAAAACGGGAACAACTGGTCATTACGAGGTTGTTCAGATTACATTTCATCCAGAGCTTTTTCCTTACTCGAGGCTTCTTGAAATTTACTGGCAGCAGGTAGATCCTACTGATCCAGAAGGGCAATTTCATGATAGAGGTCCACAATACCGTACAGCGATCTTTTATCATAATCAAGAACAACAGGAAGAAGCACTGGCGTCTAGAGATAAGTTGGAGCAGAGTCAGAAGTTTTCAAAACCGATCGTTACAGAGATCATGGAAGCATCAACGTTTTACCCAGCAGAAGAGTATCATCAAGATTATTATAAAAAGAGCCCTACACATTATAAAGAAGACCGGGAAAAATCAGGAAGAGATGAATTTCTTCAAGTACATTGGGACGAAAACTCACGCACCAAATAATTATTATGTGTGTCTTCCTAATAAAAGTAAGATCACTTTTATTAAGATTTAAAAAGACGGACAAAATTTTTCCTATACATTCTAATATTTCATAACAAAGAAACAAATACTACCTGTAACAAAAGAGAATCGTTTACTACGGTTCTTTTTTGTTCGGTCAAATAACCGAAATCTATAAAATTGTGTAAAATTACATAAATAATTTGTAAAAGTATGAACAAAAATCTAAAATATCTGATATAATTTTATTAAGATAGTTTTTTTGAATATTCGTTATTGTTATTGTTATTGTTATTGGGAGAGGAATGAGGGGAACAAAATGAAAATAAAAAGTAATATATATAAATTTTTCAGAATAATCAGAAATATAACCGTTGGCGTTGCTGTTTTTGTTCTCTTATTTGCGGTTGTAGTTTTTGTAACTGTAGAACAATGGGCATCTAAAGAGGAAGGAAAATTACCAGTAAAGACTGCGGTAATCTTACACGCCGTCAATGAGAATTTAGTGCCTCTTGATTTAGAAATACCGAACTTTGTTAGGGGAAGTACTGGGAGAAGTACAATGGTTAGAGAGACTGTTGAGATCCCAGTTCGAGATGGTTCGGAGATAACAGGAAAAGTTTATCGACCCAATGGGGAAGGACCTTATCCAATTATAATGTATTATCATGGCGGGGCGTTCCTAGAAGGTTATGGAAGTATTGAAACACATGAAAATATTGTTCGTGCATTAGCAGGAAGAACACAGAGTATCGTCGTAGCTGTTGGTTATCGTGTTGCGCCCAAATATGTATTTCCAACTGCGATTGAAGATGGGTATGATGCGCTGTTGTGGGCGTACGATATGGCTGAAGCGTGGAATGGGGATGTAAGTAAAATCGCAGTAGCCGGGGATAGTGCAGGCGGTAACATCGCTACTGTTGTTGCGATGATGTCAAGAGACGAAGGTGGTCCAGAATTAACTGCACAAGTACTCTATTACCCGTTAACGACGTTTCAAGATGTAGCGTTACCCTCTCGAAATGTCTACGATAGCGGTTATTATTTACTTTCAAGAAGTGTCATGTATTTAGCAAGAGATAAATATACACCAGAGCCAGATATGTGGTCAAACCCTTATACGTCACCATTGGAAGCTAAAGATTTAACAGGATTACCGCCAACCTTAATTATTACTGCTGAATTTGATCCATTACGAGATGAAGGAGAAGCTTACGGCAAAAGATTAAGTGACTTCGGTGTACCAGTGGAAACCATTCGTTATAAAGGAGTTATGCACGGGTTTATCTCTTTTTACGAAGTGATGTATCGTGGAAATCACGGATTACAGAAATCGGTTCACTATTTAAGAACTGCATTTCATGATGAAATCTTATATGAACCGTACACGGTAAAAGTGGTTAATATCGAGGATGGAAAAGAAACACTTCGTGATCAACTTGAAGCGTATGCGATGGCATGTTTTTTAATTGGAAAACAAGCATTTACAATGTTGCCGACTCAATACACTCTTATAAAATAAAATAATGAAAAGCTAGCCACTAGGGCTAAAAGGGGGAGTTACTGTCATCATGATAGTGACTCCCTTTGTATTGTGATGCAGGATTTCATATGTTGTAGATTTAAGGTGTCTTGTTTGATTGCTTACTATAAATCTGCTTAACTAAAGTAAAAGAAGAATTGGATGGTGAAATCATGTTAAAAAGACGTTTAGGAACGAGTGATTTATTTGTCTCAGAAGTTGGGCTAGGTTCCATGTCATTAAAAACTGAGAATGAAAAGGAAAGTATTGAAATCATCCATAAAGCGATAGATGGTGGAATGAATTTTATTGATACAGCAGATTTATATGAGTTTGGATTAAACGAAGAGCTTGTCGGAAAAGCCGTTAAAGGAAAAAGGGATGAAATAATAGTTGCAACTAAAGGTGGAAACCGCTGGGACAAAGACCAAGAGGGCTGGCGATGGGACCCATCCAAAACCTACATAAAAACAGCAGTAAAAGAAAGTCTTCGTCGTCTACAAATGGATTACATTGATTTATATCAACTTCACGGCGGAACGATTGAGGATCCAATTGATGAAACAATTGAAGCATTTGAAGAGCTGAAAAAAGAAGGTCTCATTCGATATTATGGTATTTCATCCATACGACCTAACGTCATACGTGAGTATGTAGAGAAATCAAATATTGTTAGTGTAATGATGCAATATAGTTTACTAGACCGCCGAGCAGAAGTAGAGATGTTTGATTTATTAAGTAAACAACATATATCTGTCATCTCTAGAGGGCCGTTAGCTAAGGGAGTATTATCTTCAAATTGGAAAAATAAAATTGCTAATGGCTATCTTGACTATTCGTCAAATGAATTATCACAACTACTTCCAGAGATCGAAAGAATATTAGGAAATCAAAGGAACACAAGTTTAGCTCTTCGTTATGTAACAACGCCATCAGTAGTAGCCACAACAATTCCTGGGCCAAGAACCGTGGAACAGTTGAATGATATTCTTCAGTCTTATGACCAATGTAAAAATATAACCGAACATCAATTAGAGGAAGTGAAGGCGCTGACAAAGCAGCATAATTTTACTGCCCACTTATAATATTTTAGTTGAATTTTCTAAAAACTTTAATGAATTATGTTGTTCGTAATAAGAAAATGAGTTATTCTATTTATAGAACAATATTGGGGTGGTAAATGTATGGCAACAAAAAAATTAGAACTGTTTCATATGAGTGGACAGAAATATAAAATAGTCGACATACCTGTTGTAAATCAAGATGTCTTTGTTGTTAATTACTATTTACAGTTATTAATTGATGATATTGAGAGAAGCGCAAAGCCAAAAGGGATTTATTCTTTCTCGAGTTTTGTTATAGGAAAGTGCGGCTTAAAAGAATATAACAAAATGAAATCTCTTAGTATTACGAAAACTCTACACCAATTAGACGCCCCTAGTTAATATATAGAATTAATATAAAAAGATAAAAAGAAGCTACGCCTGCCTAGATAAGGAGACGTAGCTTTTTTCTTTTGCTATCGGTACATTATATTAAAATGCCCAATTTCCATTTCTAAATAATGGTTCACGCTCACCGTCCGCTGTAATTCCATCGATATTCATGTCCGCAGAACCGATCATGAAATCAACGTGTGTAATACTAGTGTTTAAGCCATTCTTTTGTAATTCTTCTTTAGACATCGTTTTTCCACCTTCAAGGTTAAACGCGTAGGCACTTCCTAGAGCTAAGTGGTTAGATGCATTTTCATCAAATAATGTATTGTAGAAAATAACATTTGAGTTTGAGATCGGTGAATCATGTGGTACTAAAGCGACTTCACCTAAATAAGCCGAACCTTCATCTGTTTCAACTAGGCGTTTTAGTGTTTCATAGCCTTCGTCAGCTGAATATTCTACAACTTTTCCATCTTTGAATGTTAAAGAAAAGTTTTGAATAAGTGTTCCACCATAGTTTAATGGTTTCGTACTAGATACTGTTCCGTTAACGCCGTCTTTCTTCGCAGCTGTAAACACTTCTTCGGTTGGTAAGTTAGCAACGAAGTATACATTTTGTTCGTTGTTACTTCCTGCACCAGCCCATAAGTGTTTTTCAGGTAGTTCAATTGTTAAGTCAGTACCAGGAGCTGTATAGTGAAGCTTTTGGAAACGCTTATTGTTTAGGAATTCAACTTTACTCGTAAGGTTTTCGCAATGCTCTTTCCATGCTGAAACAGGATCTTCTAGTTCAACGCGTGTTGCGCTGAAAATTGCATTCCACAGTTTTTCAACCGCTGCTTCTTCAGAATCATTAGGGAACACTTTTTGAGCCCAGCCCGGTGCAGATGCCGCGATCACTGTCCAACTGATTTTGTCAGATTGAACATACGAACGGAATGTATCCATCGCTTGACCAGATGCTTTGTTCGCATTAGCAATACGCTCAGGGTTTACACCTTTCAGTAAGTCTGGATTACTAGCGACGATACTCATAAAAGCAGCACCATTTTCGGCCATTTCTTCATATCCCTTTGCTTTCCAAAGTGGAAACTCATGAAAAGCTTCATCCGGGGCATTCTTATATTTAATTAATGTTAGTTCTTCGTCATTCCATTCAACATGGACATTTTTTGCACCAGCGTCATAAGCTTTCTTCGCTACAAGTCGAACAAAGTCTGTAGCTGCAAGTGGTGCATTGATCACTAAAGTTTGACCTTCTTGAATATTGACACCAACTTTTACGGCTAATTCAGCATACTTTTCAAGTTTTGATTGTAAATTCTCCATTTATTTCCCTCGCTTATGTATAATTTCTATTACAAGAGTATTTTAACAGTTTATTTTCGTTTTGAAAAAGGAAACCGTCACTTTAATTAAATGATATGAAATAAAAAAGAGGGTTATAGCCCTCTCTTGTTAAAAACAACTGAAATTAACGATTATTTTTTCCGTACTGTACAAACATTCGCTCGTCTTCAATGAGTCCACATGCACCACACTGTATTTTTAATGAAGGACCACGGTAAGGCAGATGAAAAGGATCGAGTTTTTCGTTTGAATACTCTTCCACTACATCACCTGTTTGTGGGTTCAGTTTAACAGCTTGAGCTATTTGTTCAATACGGTTAAAACGGGATCGGTTGGTTTTACAATTAGGACATAAATATGGTTCCGCCATAAGTAACACCTCCTAATCACAGTATTTCCATTTTATTTTATGAATACTCTATCTAGAGAAAGAAGGGGAAACTATGAATATAAGATTAGCTCAATTTAAAGATGTTCAAGTGATTGCCGATATTCATGTTGCAAGTTGGAAGACAACCTACAAAGGAATCGTTTCCGAAGAATATTTGGATTCATTAAAAGTGGAAGATCGACAGGAAATGTGGAAGCGAGTTCTTTCTACCGAGAACCATCCAACTACTGTTCTTGTGATTGAAGAAGATGATAAAGTTTTTGGGTTTGCGGCTGTTGGTAAAGAACGAACAGGAAATTTTCCAGGAATTGATGGTGAGCTGTTCGCAATCTATTTATACGAAAATGCGCAACGAAAAGGTGGAGGAAAGCAGCTGGTTGGAAAGGCTGCAGAGGTATTAAAGGACAACGGATGTCAAGCGCTAGTAGTTTGGGTCCTCGACGACAATCCGGCTAAACGTTTTTACGAAGAAGCATTAAATGGAGAATTTTTAGTAAGTGAAGACATTGAAATCGGCGGGCAATCATATAAAGAAGCTGCATACGGTTGGTATAGTTTGGATCAGTTGATTTCTAGATAAGGGAAAATAAAGTCTGTTTTGTTTTCGATGATGTCGCTGCAGCAGGTTGACTTGATTTGAATTAAAATAAATACTTGGAAAATCATATGTTCTTCTGGCAGGTGGTATCTAATGAGGCTGACTATAGGGTGAAATTAGTAACCTGTTCTAGTCAGCCTCTTCGTCATTCTAAAAATTAATGGATTGAACCACCCTAGATGGAAGTATTAAAAAGTCAGGGCAGTGATTAGTGAGCGGAATAGGGAAAAACTAGGAGAAAGCGTGAACGAAAAGTGCAGAATGATGAGCAGTGGAGGAAAAAACTAGGAGGAAGCATCAACCAAAAGCAATGATTGGAGCACATAAAGGAATAAATCATGAAAGAATTTAACCAATAGCTTGATGTTTAAGTCGGGACCAACTTTGGCTTATAAGTCCCCACTAAAGCTAGTTTGGTTAACTTCTATAGCTCAAAGCAACAATTATTGAGACAAATTAATAAGATTAGAAGTTGTGGCTTTTGTGTATTTTCTTAAAAAAATGTAAGCGTTACCATTGACCGAATGATGCTTTCATAGAATAATATAAAAGGAGAGAATGAGAAATAATCGTAGAAGGGTGATTGTTTTGAAAAACTACAGATTAGAAACAGAGGTCATTCACAAAGGTTATGATAGTCAATCTTTTCAAGGGAGTTTAACACCACCGCTTTTTCAATCCTCAACATTCACAATGAAATCGGCTGAGCAAGGTGAACGCCGGTTTGCAGGAGAAGAAGAAGGCTATGTATACTCCAGATTAGGAAACCCGACGGTAACCGTCCTAGAAGAACGAATTGCTGAATTAGAAGGAGGAGAAGCAGGGCTTGCTTTTAGTTCGGGTATGGCTGCTGTTTCTGCGACACTATTTGGACTTGTTCGTTCAGGAGACCATATCCTTGTCTCAGAAGGAGTTTATGGGTGTACGTATGGCTTATTAGAGTTGTTAAAAGACCGCTTTAATGTGGACTATGACTTAATTGAAATGGATGAAGAAGAGCAGATTCGTTCCTATATTCGACCTGAAACGAAAGTGATTTATATTGAAACACCGATTAACCCGACGATGAAATTAGTAGATCTTGAGTTAGTTTGCAAGGTTGGGAAAGAGTTTGAAGCTAGAGTAGTGGTTGATAATACATTTGCCACCCCATATTTACAAAGACCGATAACCTTTGGTGCTGATGTCGTGGTTCATAGTGCGACTAAATATATTAGTGGGCACGGCGATGTTGTTGCTGGTCTCATGGTTGGAAGTCAAGAATTTGTTAATGAAGTTCGTATGACTACGCAGAAAGACATCGGTGGAATTATTAGTCCGTTTGATGCTTGGTTGTTAATTCGTGGCTTAAAGACGCTCCCAGTTCGAATGGATCGCCATTGTACGAATGCTTTGAAACTAGCAGATAAAATGAAAGCGCATCCAAAAATAAAAGATATTATTTTCCCAGGAGATGATCACTTTCCGCAAGCTAAAATTGTTAAATCGCAAATGAAGCAAGCAGGTGGAATGATAAGTTTCTTAATTGATGGTGGAAAAGAAACTGCACAACGATTTATGAATGAATTACAGTTAATAAAAATTGCTGTAAGTTTAGGTGATGCAGAGACGCTTATTCAGCATCCAGCAACGATGACACATTCTGTAGTACCAGAAGAAAAGCGCGAGAAGATGGGGATTGGGCACGACTTGATCCGTTTATCTGTTGGCTTAGAAGCATGGGAAGATATCTGGGCAGATATCGAGCAAGCATTAGAGAAAATATAGTTGGTTATTTTTTATATACGTCCCGTCGCCTGAATTGAAGTTTATAAGGAAGCGACATCATTAAAAGGATGACTCGAGCAAAGTGAGGCCTAGCTGCACTATGAGTCATCCTTTTGTTGTTGATTTATTTCAGGTTATCCAATTTTATTAATTTTTACTCTGCAACAACCTCGTTTACAATTTGCATTACAGAGTTACGTGTTAGCTTTTCTTGTCCTGCTTCAATAGCGTCTAGTGTACTAAAAGCGAGCGCTAACGGAATTTTGCAGAAATAATAAACAGGTCCAACTGTTAATTCTTTCGTATATTCGTCTCCAAGATTAAGATTTCTCCGGGCATATGTAAACATATCTTTCATTTCCCATCCATCTGGGAAGAAGTCTACATCGTCTCGAGATAAGTCTTCTTCACGATTGCGGATCATGTTAACAGCTTGTAGGCCTCGCCCGAACCCAATTGCAAGATCTCGATCACATTCCGTCCCGTCGTACCATTTCCAAAGATCTGACAGCATTACTCCTACTAAACCTGCCACGTAATAGGTGTATTCATCTAAATCTTCCTCAGTCTCAATGTTGAAGGCTTTGTTCACCCACTTCCCCATTCCTTTTGCCATCTCGGAAGTTGCGCTTAATACGGCAGGAGTTGCAGATTCAGGGCATAATTCAATCCAGTCGTTAAGGTCTAGTGTGACTTCTGGTAAAGAAGATTTGTAAGGTTTAAATAAGGTAGCTAATTCAGCTTCATCGAAAGGTTTTTTTAACAAAACACTGACTTGATTTAATAAGTTAACTTTTACTTCTGTTGAAAGTACAGCACTGTCTTCAATTTCGTCGATTGCCCTCATACAAAGATAAGCAGACATGACAGCTTCTTCTAATTCATCCGGTAATTTGCTAATAGGAATAAAAAATGTCCGACTCGTTTCCATTAATACTCGCTTCGCTCGATCATAAAGATTTTTTTTATCGGTCATGTAGTGTACCTTCCTTTCAAATGGCTTCATATTTAAAATTTTAGACTAAAACTGACTGAATTACCAGAAACACCACTATTTCTACTTTTTAAAATGGCTGTTTTCATAAAATTTGTTGCTTTTGGACCGTTTTACACGCACAGCGTGCAGAGCTAAGCATCCGCTTGGCTACGGTCTAAAAGCAAGGCGCAACAACCTTTGAGTAAAGAGCCTTTGAGTTTAAAGAGGTTATTGTACGAGTTAATTTGTCCTGCATTATTCCAAATAACTGAGAACAGAAATAATTGGTATGGTACATGCACAATGCATCATAGAATGGGAGCGACTGACAAAATAGAAGGGAGTCGTTACCATGAATCATCATCAAGGTCATCAGCACGGTCACGCGAGCGCTCCGCAAATGATTTCATTAGTTGACCCTTACGTATATCAGACGTTACAAACAATTATCGGCAGAACTGTCGTTGTTCAAACCGCCCAAGGTAATATTCGTGGCGCATTAACTGATGTTAAGCCTGATCATGTGGTTGTAGATGTTGCAGGTTCACCTTTTTTTATTCGGACTCAAAGTATTATTTGGGTACTGCCACAGTAAATTATCATTTAAGCTTCCAATTGGTTAGGGGAGAAGGAGGAGACGGTTTGTGATAATACGTTTTGATAAGATGTTAATAGACTTACCAAGGCCTGAATATTCTGATCCAAATGGTGCTTCCGCTGTCCAAGAGTTACTTGGTGGAAAATTTGGTGAAATGTCAACATTGAATAATTATATGTACCAATCGTTTAACTTTCGTAATAAAAAGAAGTTTAAACCGTTTTATGATTTAGTTGCAAGTATTACAGCTGAAGAATTTGGTCATGTTCAGCTAGTATCTAATACAATCAATATTATGTTGAATAATACAACATTCCCTGGGGATCCGGATATCGCCCCGATGCAAACGGCAAAAGATTTAAGGTTTCATCACCATTTTATAGACACGGCACAAACAGCAAAACCAGCTGATTCACATGGTCGGCCGTGGACAGGAGACAATGTTTTTAATAGTGGTAATTTATTATTAGATTTAATTCATAACTTCTTCCTAGAGTGCGGGGCAAGAACACATAAGATGCGTGTATATGAGATGACTGAAAATCCGACTGCACGTGAAATGATCGGCTATTTACTTGTACGTGGCGGAGTTCATATCGTTGCGTATGCAAAGGCTATTGAAGTGGTTACAGGTGTCGATATGACCAAGATGCTTCCGATTCCTAATTTAAGTAACCGTGCGTTTGAAACAGCGCAGAAATTTGAAGATGAAGGTATTCATACGAAGTTATATACATGGAGTCCGACAGACTTCCGTGATATTAATAAAATTTGGAAGGGAACTCACCCAGAAGATGGAAAACCATTAGAAGTTATTATTGGAGCGCCAGAAGGAGCTCCAACGCCGGATTATGAAGAATTACCAGAAGAATTTGCTCCTGGTATTTCAGCTGAGGATTATCAGGAAATTGTAAAACGCTTAATGCGTTCTGCTGGATTATAAATAACGGGTGCCAAGCGCACCTGTTTTTATTACTTTTTTTGAGTCAAAAACTCGATCACTTGATCTAATGGTTGATCGACGTAGAAATAATCTTCAAACGGACAACCTTTTTTATTTAAGCGCTTAATAATTGTATCAATCGTAAAGTGAGTAGGTGCTAACTGTTCATTAACTTCCTCCCAAAATAACGGGGTAGCAACGGTTGCTTCTTTACGTCCTCTTGCAGAATAAGGAGCGATAATCGTTTTTCCTTCTGCGTGTTGAATATAATCAACATAGAGTCTTTTACCGCGATTTTTTTTCATTCGTTCGATCGTAAATAAATTTGGCTCTGTGGAAACGAGAAAATCAGCAACAAATGAAGTAAATATACGTGTTTCTTCAAACGTATATTTCCCTCCTTTTAAAGGTAAATGCACTTGAATACCTTTACCACCAGATGTTTTTACAAAAGGGTGTAGACCGAGCTGATCACATATTTCTTTAATTATGCGCGCTCCTTTTACAGCAACTTGAAAGTCATCGACGGAATGTGGATCTAAGTCGAATACAATCTCTCTCGGTATTTGAGAATTAATGGTTTGAAAAGGTATATGAAATTCGATGGCCCCTTGATTTCCTAACCATAGGAGCGTATCAAAGGATTGACATACGATATAGTTAATTCCTTCATGCACGGAAGCATCAACAAATGAAGGAGCATAGTCTGGAATGTTCTTTTGGAAAAATGCTTCTCCCTCAACACCGTTAGGATAACGAACAACAGTTAAATGACGATCTTTTAAAAAGGGCAAAAAATAAGGTGCAATGTTTTTAATGTATTCAATATAATCTTGTTTTGTAAAAGATAAAGCTTTCCAATAAACTTTGTCAGGGCTAGTGATTTCAACTTCATGTTGGGTGATGACTGGAGGTTGCTTGTTATTTTGTAACTGGTCAATAGTACAAGCCTCATACGATAGATCGAAGCGAAATCGTTCAAAAGAAGGTTCTCTCAGTTGTTCTTTATAAAATTGCAAGTATTTAATTTCTATACATATTCCAGGATCAACGTTTATAAATTGCTTATTTTCACTCGATTTATTTTTCTTTACCGTTTCAATTAATGCTCGTTCTTCCTCGCTTTTCATACCATGTTTAAATAAACCAATCGGTACTATTTGTCCGTCCTGCCATAATCCAACGTGGAAGTAGCCATTCTCTTTTTCTAATGCTGTTATAAAACAATTAATTCGCTTATAGTTCTTTATTTTCAACCACGAGCGTGTTCGTCCATTTTCCCATTTACTATGATCCAGTTTAGCGATGACGCCTTCACTATCATGTAGGATTGCTTGCTCCCATATAGGGTGAAACGAGTCATAGGATGGAACGAACTTAAACGTTCGTTCGTGTTGAAATTCTTCTTTTTTAAACAATTGATACAACTTTTGCTTCCGATCTGAATAGCTTTCGTTTTTAAGGTCTTGTCCACCAAGTTCTATTATGTCAAAGATACAAAAAGTCACAGGATGATTTTGAGACTCTCGCTTTATCGTTTCTTCATTTCGTAATCTTCCTCGTCTTTGTATGGCTTCAAAGTCTCCTTTTAATTCATTTTCTAGAACAACGATCTCACCGTCTAATTCAAGAGGAAGTAAATCCTTTATGTTGGGCTGAATGTTTACCCCAGCAGCAACGAGTTCAGGAAAATGCTCATTTAAAGGCCGTCCATTTTTACTAATAAGCGAAAACTCGGTGGTACTCCATTTGAGGAGACACCGATACCCATCATATTTAATTTCAAATCTCCACTTCTCCCCGACTGGCGTTTCAAATGACAGTGTCGGACTCATTGGTTTTTTCATGATTTACGATCCTTTCTCTTTCAAATCATTATTAGCTTACCCAGATGATCGTGTACTAAGTGGTGAGGAATTCAAATTGCCATAAAGAAACTGCTTTTATCATTGAACGTTTTACATAATTCATAACAAGCACCAAATAATAAGGAGTAAAATGACAGAAAGAAGGCCTATAAATGCATACAGTTTGGAGAGGTAGTATTAGTTTTGGTTTAGTTAACATTCCAATAAAACTTCATGCAGCAACAGAAAATAAAGACATTAAATTGCGTAACTTACATGCTGAGTGTAAAACCCCTCTAAAATACGAGAAAAAATGTCCGGTTTGTGAAAAAGAAGTGGGAAATGAAGAAATTGTGAAAGCATATGAGTATGCCAAAAATAAATTTGTCATTCTTGATGAGGATGATCTTGAAAAATTAAGAAAAGAAAATGAAGATAAAGCAGTTGAAATTATTGATTTTGTAAAGCTTGAAGAAATTGACCCTATTTACTTTGAACGTAGTTACTTTATTGCACCGAATGAAGGGGGAACAAAAGCTTATACGTTATTACGAAAAGCTCTTCAGGATTCGGGTAAAATTGGTATCGCAAAAATTATTATTCGTTCCAAAGAACATCTAGCGGTCGTTCGTGTTTATAATAATACACTCGTGATGGAAACGATTCATTTTCCAGATGAAGTTCGAAACGAGGCGGATGTTCCAAATGTACCGAGTAGTGATGATGTGACAGATAAAGAACTAGAGACAGCAAAAATGTTAATTGATCAGTTGACCACAGAATTTGATCCTGAAAAGTACCATGATGATTATCGAAATGCCTTAATGGAATTAATTGAACAGAAGAAAAATGGTGAAGAGGTCGTAACGGCTACAGATAAGAAAGCACCAGCAGCGACAGGGAATGTCACAGATCTAATGGCTGCCTTACAAGCATCCATTGACAAAACGAAAACAAAAACGAAACCAGCAGCAACTACAACAACAAAAAAGAAAATGGTGAAAGCAAAAAAGAACGCATAATGAAAAAAGAACCAAAAGAGGCTCGCCGTACAATAGGCAAGCCTCTTCAGCTGTTTAAGTGTTGTTTAAAGTTGTTTTAACAATGATGGAAGCTCTGACAATTCTTTTATAGTATAGGTTGGGTGAATATCGTCAACGATGTCTTTGTTATCACGGTTAATCCACACATTTCTCATCCCTATTTTGTTAGATCCAATAATATCGGTATGTAAATTATCACCGACCATCACCGCTTCATCTTTCGTTAATCCAGTCAAATATAAGCAGTGCTCAAAAATGGCAGGTTCCGGTTTACCGCGTCCAAAAGCACCAGAAATGACAATGTGATCAAAGTAAGGAACTAACTCAGGAGTCATATCCAGTTTTTCGTTTTGTAATTCTGGAGAGCCATTTGTTAATAATAAGAGTTGATAGTCTTCTTTTAATTTCTCTAATAGTGTGAACGTATCCTCGTATACGAATGGTAGCGTTCTTCGTTTTTTTGCAAACAACTCCCCGAGTTCAGCGCCAAATGCAGGGTCTTCAATTCCTAGTGTTTTTAACCCTTGTGTCCAAGCATCTGTTCGGTATTGCAGGACAATTTCCTTCATTTTTCGGAAATTTACATTGATTTTATCATCAAAGTTCCCCCATAAACCTTCAAATGGATTGATCCCAATCATTTGCGTGAATTCATACGTTTCATATTGACTGTATAACTGACGGGCCGCTTTTCTTACCGCGTCTTCTAATCGATCAATATTTACATCGTATTTATCTGATGCTGCCTCACAAGTAGCTTTGAATGATTCCGCTACGCTTTTTTTATCCCATAATAATGTATCATCTAAGTCAAAAATAACAGCCTTTACCATACTCCATCTCCACTCCTTTAGAATTCTTTTTGTCTACTATTGATTGTACTACAAAAAATGAATTTGAAAATTAGAAAAACTTCAAATTTTTATTTACGCCAAAAATATTGTTTGTATTTTGGCATAACGGTAATTGTATTTATGTATTCATTATAGTAATAGTAGTAATTTTAGCATTTATTTGAAGGCTGTTTTCGTAATCTTGAGAAAAGAGTCATTTTAAAGATTAATAAAAGGACCATCAAACCAATGTCTAATGTTGGAGGAATTGATATGAACAAAAAACAGTCAAAGCAACTGAAGCTTTGGCAACAGTTTCACGGTCCCAATTTAGGATATGTTCTTGAAAGGTACGAAGAATTATCAAAAGATCTTAAAGCTGGAAGTGAGACTTCTTATGAGGGGATCGAAACGAGTGAGCAAGAAAATGAAGGGCAAAAGACCGAGATACCTTCCACTTCGTATGAAAAGGTAGCATCAGCCATCAAGATGGCAGATGCGATACGACAAAATGGTCATATGATAGCTGATATTTATCCTTTTCCGGTTGTGAAAAAGGAAGGACATAAATTTTATTTAGAAAGGTTTCAGTTAACGGAAGAGGATTTATTAAAGATCCCGTATCAAGTGTTATGTCCTTACTCACCGCCTCAAGTCTCAACAGGAAAAGAAGCGATTGAATATTTGAAGGATGTGTATACAAACACACTGGCCTTCGAGTTTAGTCATGTGCATGAGGAATACGAGCGTGAGTGGTTAACGGAAATGGTGGAATCAGGGGCTATATATCGCCCTCTAACAATAGAAGGACGAAAAGCACTGTTTGAACGATTGGCTGAAGTTCAAGAGTTTGAAACATTTTTACATCGAACCTTTGTAGGTCAAAAGCGATTTTCGATTGAAGGTTTAGATACCCTCATTCCGATCCTTGACAGCGCTGTTGAAGAAGCCGTTCAAGAAGGTGTTAATAATATTATGGTTGGTATGGCTCATCGTGGTCGATTAAACGTGCTAGCCCATGTCCTAGGAAAACCGTATGAATTAATTTTTTCAGAGTTTCTGCATGCACCAAATAAGAATTTAGTTCCATCAGAGGGTTCGATTGGAATTAATTATGGATGGAGCGGAGATGTGAAGTACCATCTAGGCGCCAACCGAAAAATTTCAGATAGAAAAACAGAGCAAGCGAAGTTAACGTTAGCGAATAACCCAAGTCACCTTGAATTTGTTAACCCAGTCGTTGAAGGATTTACGCGAGCCTCACAAGACGTGCGGAGCAACCGCGGGCTCCCAACGCATGATGTTTCTCAAGCCTTTTCCATCTTAATTCATGGTGACGCAGCATTCCCCGGTCAAGGAATAGTTGCTGAAACTCTCAATCTTAGTCGTTTGCAAGGCTATCAAACTGGCGGGACGATTCATATTATTGCCAATAACTTAATTGGTTTTACAACAGATACAGGTGATTCCCGTTCAACTCGTTACGCGAGTGACCTGGCCAAAGGATTTGAAATTCCAATCATCCATGTAAATGCTGATGACCCAGAAGCTTGTTTAGCTGCTATTCATTTAGCGTTTCAATATAAAATGCGCTTTAAAAAAGATATCATCATTGATTTAGTCGGTTATCGTCGGTACGGTCATAATGAAATGGATGAACCGATGATGACACAACCAAGAATGTACTCACAAATAAAGGACCATCCTACCGTAAAAACGATTTACGGAAATAACTTATTGAAAAATGGTGTGATAACACAAGACGAAATAGATAGGATTGAAATCTCCATTCAAGGATCGCTTGAAAGTGCTTATGAAAAAATGAAACAAGTAAAACAACAAGTAAAGCGAGAAATAGACGTACCGAAAAAGATTAGAGAAGGTCTACCCAAGATTGAAACAAAAGTAGAGGCAAATGAACTGATAAGGATAAATGAAGATCTATTAAAGTGGCCGAATCAATTTAAAGCCAATGAAAAACTTGAACGTATTTTAAAGAGACGCTTACAATCATTCGGGGAACAAGGAAAGGTGGATTGGGGATTCGCCGAAACGCTAGCCTTTGCAACCATTCTAAAGGACGGAATACCGATTAGAATTACAGGGCAAGACTCAGAACGGGGAACTTTTGCACAACGGCATCTTATATTACATGATCGAGAGACTGGAGAGAAGTATTCACCGCTGCATCGTTTACCTCAAGCCAAAGCTTCTTTTGCGATCCATAATAGCCCGCTTTCTGAAGCCGCAGTCGTTGGCTTCGAGTATGGTTATAATGTTTTTGCACCAGAAACGTTAGTGCTGTGGGAGGCGCAATATGGTGATTTTGCAAACTCAGCCCAAGTGTTAATGGACCAGTTTATTTCCGCAGGGAGAGCCAAGTGGGGGCAACGATCGGGGCTGGTCATGCTTTTACCGCATGGATACGAAGGTCAAGGACCTGAGCATTCAAGCGCTAGATTAGAACGCTTTCTTCAATTATCTGCAGAAAACAACTGGACGATCGCCAATGTATCTACAGCCGCTCAATATTTTCATATCTTGCGTCGACAGGCTGCCAGTTTACAGATGGATGAAGTAAGACCGCTCATTATCATGACACCTAAAAGCATGTTGCGCCATTCAAGGACAGCTTCGACCATCAAAGAACTGAGCAAAGGTTCTTTTCAATCTTTTGTCGCCACGCTCCCTAAACAAAAAGGCCATGAAGACAAAGTGAAGAGAATTATTTTTTCTTCAGGAAAAATGGGTGTTGAACTGAGTGAGAAGATCGAAAAGTTAGAAGAAGAGGAACAAGAACAACTACATCATATTAGTATTGAAGAATTATATCCTTTTCCATTCCAGTCGTTAAAGGAATTCGTGAAAAAGTTCTCAAAAGTGGAAGAAGTATTTTGGGTACAAGAGGAACCGAAAAATATGGGAGCCTGGACTTATATTGAGCCGAAATTAAGAAATCTTTTTAAAGAAAGAACATCCATTCAATATATCGGAAGGGTTGCCAGATCAAGTCCTGCAGAAGGAGATCCTAATATTCATAAAAAAGATCAAGAACGAATTGTAAATGAGGCGATACAGTTCAGAGGGAAAGGAGATTAAAAGGTGGAGATAAAAGTACCTGAATTATCTGAAACGATTACTGAAGGAACAATTATCAAATGGTTAAAGCAACCTGGTGAATTTGTTGATAAAGGTGAATATGTCGTTGAACTTGAAACAGATAAAGTAAATGTAGAGATTACTAGTGAAGTATCGGGTGTCTTAGAAGAACATAGCAAGGAAGAAGGAGATACAGTCCAAGTAGGCGAAACGCTTGCTATTGTGAAAGAAGGTAAAAACGAAGATCAGAACAGCACCGATGATGAAACTAGTTCTACAGAGGACAGGGAACATACTAAAGATAACAAAGACTCTAAACATAAAGAAGGGGAAAAAGATAAACGTAAGGACCCGATTGCTTCTCCTGCAGCAAGAAAATTAGCTCGGGAAAAAGGAATCAACTTAGAGGAGGTTACAGCAAAAGATCCATTAGGTCGGTTAAGAAAATCAGACATTGAGCTTTATAATAAAAATACAAGTCAAGCAGAAAAACAACCACTTCAAGAAAAGCCATCAAAGGAAGAAAATGAAGGTATCGAAAGAATTCCTATGTCTAGAAGACGGCAGACGATCGCTAAACGTCTCGTTGAAGCTCAGCAGTCTGCAGCCATGTTAACAACGTTTAATGAAGTCGACATGACAGCTGTAATGGAAATGAGAAGCCGACATAAAGAAGAATTTCAGGAAGAGTACGGAATCAAATTAGGGTTTATGTCATTCTTTACAAAAGCCGTTATTGCTGCCTTGAAAAAGTTCCCCTTACTGAACGCAGAAATTGAAGGGACAGATATCGTTAAGAAAAACTTCTATGATATTGGTGTGGCTGTTTCTACAGATGAAGGGTTAGTCGTTCCTGTTGTCCGTAATGCAGATCAACGGGATTTTGGTCAACTTGAAAGTGAGATTGCAAGACTTGCAGAAGCAGCTAGAAACCAAAGCTTAAAAATACAAGATTTGCAAGGTGGAACATTTACGATTACAAATGGCGGGATTTTCGGATCTTTACTATCTACACCGATACTTAATACACCTCAAGTTGGAATATTAGGTATGCATAAAATACAATGGAGACCTGTCGCTATAGACAAAGAGCAAATGGAGAATCGACCCATGATGTATATTGCTCTTTCTTATGATCATCGCATTATAGACGGAAAAGAAGCTGTCAGTTTTCTTGTCAAAGTTAAAGAACTATTGGAGAACCCTGAAAAACTAATGTTGCAAAGTTGAGTGAAAAAGCAACCTCCATGCTGATGCATGGAGGTTCTTTTTCTGGTTTAATAAAAAAAGGGACAAAATGTAATATAACAATTTTAAAAAACTAGTTGACTATTATATAACAGGGTAATATAATAGAAAACAAGAAGAAGGAATAAACAAAAAATTCAAACAAGGAGTTGTTTTTAATGAGAATGTCAACTGAGAATAAGAATAAAGGTCAATTTGAAGAAGTGCAGGAAGAGCAAACAATCCTTGATATGATCAACGATTACTACGCAAGAAACTAATTATTGTTTTCAATTTCCATTTACCATATATCACATACTTACCTCAACAAAAGAAGCCGTCTAACCCAGACGGCTTCTTTTGTATTTAGAAGGCTGATACTGTTATATTATCCTTGTTTTTTTTATATTTTTATTTTTCTGTTATAATACAACCTTATGTGAAATACTCGATTTTTGCATCAGGAAAATATTCATGAATATAGCTGTAGAGCGTCTCTTTTATTTCTTCTTGTTCATCTGTTTGATAAACATACTTTCCAATTCCGTATTTCCCCCATTTGTATTTTCGTTTTTCTTCATCTAATTCTAATTTCGTCATTGGATAATTTTTTTCGATGACACGTTTGGCTGGCTTCGTAAAGCGATGTTGGATTAATTCGAATGTCACATCTTTTTTCGCTTCTGCTGGTAACGTTTCATTTAGGGTAACAAACATTTTTTTGTACCCTTCTTGCCATCCTTCATGAAGATAGATAGGGGCAACAATAAACCCTAATGGATAACCTGCACGAGCCACTTTAGCAGCGGCTTCAATACGTTGCTGTAATGCCGAGGTTCCGGGTTCGAAATTTTTTATAATAAAGTCAGCGTTTACGCTAAAGCGAAAGCGAGTACGGCCATTATGTTCAGCATCAAGTAGATGGTCGACATGATGAAACTTTGTCACAAAACGTAACTTACCAAAATCAGACTTCCCAAAAAATTCGATTGCCCGTTTTAACGAATGGGTTAGGTGGTCGATTCCTACAATATCAGACGTACAAGATGCTTCAAATCGAGTGATTTCAGGAGCACGTTCATCCATATATTTTTGAGCTGCTTCTAGGATTTCATCGGTATTTACATACGTCCGTATATACGGTTTACTACCCATCGTCGTTTGTAAATAGCAATAATGACAGTGGCCCATACAACCTGTCGCGAACGGAATAGCATATTCAGCTGAAGGTTTAGACGTATCAAACTTTAACGTTCGTCTTACACCGACAACTAAAGTTGACTTGGCGGTTCGATATTTTTGAAAGTCATTGTCTCCAGGGATATTACGAACTTGATTATGTGACGTCGTTTCCCTAATTTCTAGACCCATTTTTTCGAATTTTTCTTTAAGTTCTCTTCCAAGCTCATATTCGAGTGCTTGAGGTTCAATATAGACGAGTTGAGGTACAAATGGTTTGATCATAAGTCACTTCCTTCATTGGCCTTAATATTACATGGTCGGGCCAAAATAATATTCATACATTTGTTCAGCTTCTTCAGAGGTTTGATACATCGCATATTCATCCGTTAGAGGATAGTATGTATCGTACATGAAAAGAGATAGTTCGTTTGGATTTTCTGGATTAGAGGTAATTGTAGCCTCTTGAACTGTAGCAACATTTTGTGTATGTGGATTTCGATAGATTACATAAACCGAATCTCCATCTCGTAACTCGCTTATATTCATAATGGAAACCCCTCATTTCATTGTTTTTGTTTTATATAGTAGTAATTTTTCCTGTACACCTTCTTTTATAGCTTTTAAATTGAAGCAAAGCTTGGGAATAAAGGAAACTTTTAGAGGAAGTGGTTTAGGTACTATATAAAATTGAAGGGTTTTGAACCTTTTTTGTAGGAGAGGTTTTAATATAAAGTTTTTTACTTAGGAAAGTGTATAGACTAAATAAATTAAGAGAAAATATCCATAACTTACTTGAATTGGGTGGACAAAATATGAAATTTTCTCGTCTGCAATTATTGTTTGTACTTATTTTAACTCTTGGAATATCTAATCATGTTCTATTACTCCCGCATTTATTAAAAACTGCAAAACGTGATGCTTGGGTTTCTGTTCTTATCGCTTATTTGATATTAATTTTTTGGGGTTGGTTGCTGCACCTAATCATAAAAAAAAATGGTCAGGAAAAACTATCTACTTGGCTGAAAGTACGTACAAATAGTTTTTTTTCAAGTATCACAATTGCAATGCTATTTATTTACATAGCATTGTCAGGGATTATTACTTTTGACGATTTTATAAGAAAGATACATATTTATTTCCTCCCGCTTACACCTATTTGGATAGTAGTCTTCTCTTTTCTCTTATTATGTATTGGAGCGGCATTCTATAACCTTAAGACGATCGTCTATATGTCAACAGTTCTTTTACCGTTTGTTTGGTTACTAGGACATTTTGTTGCGATTGCTACATTGCCGGAAAAAGACTATTCATACCTTTTTCCATTATTTACGCACGGAATAGGACCAATTTTAGAAGGGATAATGATTGTTTTAGGAGGTAGTGTTGATATACTAATTCTTCTTCTCTTGCAACAACATGTAAAAAAATCATTTAATTTTCTATCTATTTTTATACTAATTACTATACTAATGGGATTAGTTATGGGGCCAGCATTTGGGTCCATTTCAGCCTTTGGCCCGAATGTAGCAGCTTTAATACGTTTCCCTGCTTTTGAGCAATGGAGACTTGTAATGCTTGGGGAATATTTCTCCCATTTAGATTTTTTAGCTATCTTTCAATTACTTAGTGGAGCAACGTTAAGAGTTGCATTATTTTTATTCTTAATTAATGACATATTTGACAATTTATCGATTTTCAAAAAAAGAACTACTCTCATTTTGTATAGTATTTTACTTGCTGTGTTTTCTATTTATCCTACAAGTGATATTTGGATGACAACAGTACTTAGAAACTACTTTTATCCAGTTGCACTTACATTTGGAGTTACTCTAACATTAATCCTTGTTGTGGTTAGTTATTTGCCACAAAAGAAAAACGTGGGTGAGAGCGTATGAAGTTAAATTGGAGCCGTGTTTCTCGAAAATACAAAGCTGAAGATGAACTTCAAAAAGGAATGCTCAATCAACAAATATTGAAGAAAGTGCTTAGTAGTTATGGAGAAATACAATTTATACCTGATGAACAAGACTCGGGAATTACAGCTTTTTATTGTGAGGGAATGGTTGATACAACTCAACTTAATGATTACTACCAGGTAGTAGTAAATCAAATAAAACATACAAATACACGAACTGACGAACAACAAAACACTGTTGAATTGCCACCAATGGAACGTATTGAAATATTTTCCAAAATGTTTGAGAAAGTCTTTTCGGGATTTCTAATATTTTATAAAGTCAATGATCATTTCTTTTATAGTGTCGATATATCAAAAATTCCTCAAAGGGTTCCTGCCGAGTCGTCTACAGAAGTTTCGATAAAAGGACCGAAAGATGCTTTCACTGAAGAACTGTTTGTTAACATTTCACTACTTCGAAAACGTATGAAGACAAAGTATTTATATAATGAAATCTTTACAATAGGTTCACTATCGCAAACAAAAGTAGCTTTGCTTTATTTGGAAAACAAGGCAAATAAAGCTTTAGTAAAGTCTGTCAGAAAAAGGTTAGAAACATTTGAAGTAGAGTCTGTTGTCAGTAGTGGCCAATTAGAACAATGGCTATCTGATCGTACTTTTTCTTTATTTCCATTATTTGACCATATTTTAAGACCTGATTTTGTAATCGAATGTTTACTTCGCGGACGATTTATCATTGTAGTTGACGGTTCTCCCGTAGTACTAATCGGACCCATTAATTTCTTTGAACTAATTAAATCACCAGAGGACGTACATTATCCATATTTTTATGTCATTTTTCAAAGGCTTTTAAGAATTATTGGAGTAAATATTGCTATTTTTCTACCAGGATTTTGGATTGCAATCTCTTCTGTGAACCTTGATCAACTTCCGTTCCCGTTATTAGCTACTGTTGTTGTTGCAAGAGATGGCTTACCATTTCCAGCAGCAGTAGAGGCATTCTTTATTCTAGGGTTGTTCGAATTACTTAGAGAAGCGGGGGTTCGAATGCCTAGAGCACTAGGACAAACCATATCGATAGTTGGGGGGCTGATTATTGGAGATGCTGCAATTCGTGCAGGATTAGCCTCACCGGCACTTATTGTGATCATCGCCCTTACAGCTGTAGCGACTTATACGCTAGTCAATCAATCATTAACTGGTACAGTGACGGTTTTAAGAATATATTCATTGCTTTTTTCTGCACTATTAGGGGTGTACGGTTTTTTTGTAACGATGTTTAGCATTCTTATCTACCTGTGCCGACTTGAGTCATTTAAGGTGGCTTATCTTGAGCCAATTAGTTCTTTAGATTTTAAAGAATTCCTTTCTGCTTTAGTCATGAATCCCTTTAAAAGAAGTAAATGGACAGCACCAATGTTACGGAAGTGGAGAAAGTCGGAATGAAGAAAAATTACAAAATTCTCGTCATTATTTGTTTGTGTGTCGTGTACATTTGTGGTTGTACAGATGTAAAAGAAATTCAGCATTTGAGCTATGCAACAGCTATTGGCGTAGATTACAAGGATGGAAAATACCATAGTTATATCCAATTAGTTTCTTTTGAGGGCATTGCGAGGACTGAAGGGCAAACATCAGAAGGAAGTGTGTGGGTCTCAGAAGCAGTAGCTGATACATTTGAAGATTCATTCTTTGTAGTATACAAAACCGCACAAGAACGAATTATATGGGCTCATGTCACAACAATTTTATTGAGTGAGACAGCTATTGAAAAAGGGTTTGATAACATATTTGATTCTTTAACGAGATATTATGAATTTCGTTTAACCCCATGGGTTTTTGGTACGAACGAGTCGGTTGAAAAAGTTTTGTCAACACCAGGTTTTTTTGGACAAACGACTTTAGATACAATATTACATGCACCGAAAAGAATATATGAGCAAAGCTCTGTTATTCGTCCGATTAAATTACAAAGGTTGGCGAGAGAAATATTCGAACCAGCGGAAACGACCTACGTTGCTTCAGTTGCAATAGATAATACTACGTGGGAAAAAGATCAAGTAACAGATCCGAAGATTGCACTTAATGGGGCCTTTTTTATTAAAAATGATGAATTTAAAGGGTTCTATGAAACAGAAAAACTAAATGGCCTCAGGTGGTTAACACCTGAAACAGTTCGAGCAGACGTAGCAGTCCAAGGGGATAATGAAGATATCGAATACCATGTTGTATTTGAATACCCGTCTGCCAATGTCGATCTTGTATTTATTCAAAACACCCCTAAATTCAACATCGAACTTGATGTAACAGGGTATTTCGTTAATCGTAACGTCAATGAGACGATAAAGCTACAAGAAATTGAGAAAAAAACGAAGGAAACTATTACGGATGAAATAATGAAACTATATTTATTAGGGGTGGAAGAGGGGGTTGACTTTTATAACTTAGAGCATGAGTTGTTTCGTAAAAACTTTCCTACCTGGCAACGTCTAAAGAAGAATGGTGATCCAATACTCACAGAAACTTCTTTACATGATATAAGTATTAATTTAACGATTGAGCATACAGGCGTAAAGAAAAATCCAAGTGTTGATATGAAGGATATTCGCTAAAAGAAAGGGTTTTCACTCTAACTTACAGAATAGTCTAATTATTATAAGTTAGGGGGAGAACTACATGGAAAATGCGGTAAATCAAATCGAAAAAGTAGGCTTATTAGGCAATGCGATTGAAAAATTTGTACGACCTGATACATTTCCTTTAGGAATTCGAGTTATGAAGGAAGGGGAAGAGTTACCCGAGAAAGTAAGACGTCCTTTGAGGGATTTAGGGTCGAGGTTTAGTATTTGTCAAGCGATTACGATGTCAAGAAGGTACGGATGGGCATTGGCTATGGGAAGTGAGGATCAGTCCTGTCCCATCGCAAAAGTTGCTTTTGCATATGAAGATGAAGTAGATTTTTACTCTGATGGGAATTTAGCACACGGAATGTATGCCAAGACCTGTGAAATAGGAGTTGAAACTGAAAAAGCAGTACCGAAGTTTGCAAAAGCTGAAGCCGGTACCATTGTAATTGCACCATTAAATCGGGCGACGTTTGAACCGCAAATTGTTGTTACTTATGGAAATTCTGCTCAAGTTATGCGAATGGTAGCAGCATCGTTATATACAACAGGTGGGGAGATCACTTCACATTTTTCAGCCCGTGCCGATTGTGCAGATATTATCATTCGCACGATGCAATCCGACAAGCCGCAAGTGATTTTACCGTGCTATGGTGACCGAGTGTTTGGTCAAACCCATGACCATGAAATGGCCTTTTCTTTTCCGTATTCTGGTGTATCGTCTTTTATGGAAGGGTTAGAGGGCACCCACCGAGGTGGTGTTCGTTACCCCATTCCAACCTTCTTGCGGTATGAAAATCAATATCCAGCAACATATGAACGACTAAATGATATGTTTGATGATCAAAGCGGGAATTAGGTTTTAGTTATAAAGTTCTATGCAAGGTGGACAGATAAAATGTCCTTCATGAAGCTGATGAGGGACAAATCAAGGTAGAGCTGTAAGGGAAGTGTCCTTCATAATGCTGATGAGGGACAAATCAAGGTAGAGCTGTAAGGGAAGTGTCATTCATGAAGCTGGTGAGGGACAAAACAAGGTAGAGCTGTAAGGGAAGTGTCCTTCATGAAGCTGATGAGGGACAAAACAAGGTAGAGCTGTAAGGGAAGTGTCCTTCATAAAGCCACATGAAAGACAAACTAAGGAAGGAATGTAACGGAAATGGCCTTCATATGAATAACGAACGCACGCGTGTATTAGTTGAGTAAGCGCAATAACCATTCAATTTAGAAAGGTTGGGATAATTTTTAAGTAAACCCAACCTTTTTTTACGTAATTAAGAGGGTTTAGTTAAAAGAAGAATTGCGTAAAGAGTTAAAAGAAGAGCTTGAAAATGAGTTGCGGGAACAAATGATGGAGGAAGAGACAAAAACAGAGGCAATAGAAGACAATGAACCACACACTGGTATTCAAAAAAAATAGTTGGCTTGGGAAGGACAGTGGAATATTAATGATCATCCAGATGTAGGTGGATACTTACATATTTATGACGAAACAGATGATGGCTTTTACTTTGATATTCATGTAGCCTATACACATGTAGGTGAAATTGAAGGGGCATATGCGATTAAGAATGGTAATGTCGCAAAATCTGTTGAAGACGAATATGGATGTGTAATGACTCTTACGCGAAACGGCAACTTCATTATATCCGAAGAAGGACCAGAATGTTATGTTTGGAGTGGAATGGCGATTGATTTAAACCGTGAATTTACGAGATAATTGTTTTGACATGATTAGCGGTTATTCTATCTTTTGCCTTTTTTTGATATGATAAGGGATATACGTACTAAAAGGAGGTAAAAGTCATGATCCATCAAAAGTGGAGTGAGAGTCAAACGATCAAAAAAGTAAAATGCGTACATACAAATGCAAAAAAATATATGGTCGACCGTGCATTAACTGCTGATAAAGTGTACGATGTAAAAAATGAAACAGAAGAGTTTTATTTTGTTGTCGACAACACAGGGAAAGTTGGAGGTTACTACAAAGATTACTTTCAAGAAGTAGAAGTTAACTAGTAGAACTTCATCGATATGAAGGATATACGAATCAATGTAAAAGACTGACTCCGTCTCTCTCCTTTTCAGGCGTATTTTGTGATCTAACGCTAAAAAGAGGTTTGAGGTCAAGGGAGTCAGTCTTTTTTACAGTAAATTTAATGCTTCCTTCAAATCTGCTTTGTTTAAGTGTGAACCGATAAACACAATCGTTGTTGGGTGGTCAGATAGATCAGGCAATAAAATAGGTTGTCCATTTGTATATTGAAACGAATATAGTAAGTTAGACTCAATAAAGCGAATAAAGCCTTTCACCCGATAGATAGATGCCGGTAATCTTGAGATAAATTGTTCAAATCCCTCGTGGTGAACAGGGTGGTTGAACGTATGGACATAAGTTTGTAACGCTAATTTATCGATGGTGACCGATGATTTCTCGTCTTTTTCGTTTAAAGAAATACCAGTAACAACCATCGGGTTAATGTCGGCATTAGATGTGAGTATCGCTAGTGCTTTAGAGTTTAAACCCTGAATTGAATAAAGAGCGGACGCTTGATCGCTCTCTTGCAGAAGATCACTTTTATTCAAAAGTAACAAATCTGCATGTTTTACTTGTTCTATTATTAATTCTTCGACAGCGGGGTCAAGCGTATGTCGTTGCATCCAAAGTGAGAGGTCAATGACCGTGATGATCCCTTTCATTTGAATTCTGGCGGCGATCGATGGGGCCATACATGCATCGAACACTTCTAATGGATGAGCAGCTCCTGTCGTTTCGATATAGATCGCATCGAGTTCATGTTCCTCAAGTAATTTGGCTAACTGATCTTCAAATTGGTCAATAATTGTACAGCAAACACATCCATCAAGTAATTCTCTTAATGGTAAATCCTCAGATACAGCAGTACTATCAATCGAAACCTTTCCAATCTCATTCATTACGACACCGACATCTCTACCGGTTTCTTTTTCATGTTGTAATAACTTTCTCAATAAAGTGGTCTTTCCACTGCCTAAAAATCCCGAAAGGATGTAAATTTCCGTTTGTTTCATTTGTAACTCCTTATTCATTCAAAGTTGATTTTCGTTTTATTATACACTAGCTGGCTGTCAATCCCATAAACTTATGAAGAGGGGGGATCAGGATGATGAAAGGGATTGACCTGCAAATGGTATCGTTTCTTGGGATTTCATTAGTACAAGATTATTTAACATACATTTATTTTCCAAAAATTTATTATTGGCATGTCGAGCCTTTAAAAAATGAGGAAGACTAGAAAAAGTCGGAGTAAAATAATAATGCGGTTCTAATACATTAAAAAGAAATAGGATTGAATGTTTTAAGTGTGATGGACCAAGTCATAAACAAGGAGAGCGATAGTGAAAATCGCTCTCCTTGTTTTGCAATTCTTTTATCGTTTTTTTAAAACTTCTTGTTTTTCTAAAAAGATATGGATATTCATAAAGATGCTAATAAGTAGCGTGATCCATAGGATAATCTCTAAAAATGTTAGTCCAAGCTCTAAACTTATCGACCAGATATTATTAATAATAAACGGTGAAAAAAGAAAAAAGGTTCCTATTATAAGACAAGCCTTCATACTTTTTTGTAAATAACTTTCTTTTATACCGAGCTGAGTTCCGATCTCTTCGAGGAAAAGTAAAACCAACCGTCCACCGTCAAGGCCAGGGATGGGGAGCAGGTTAATCATCGCATATAGTAAACTTAGAAGTGCTAAGCCGAGTACAGCACTGTCCATTAGTTGCGCTAAAGAAGTGTATAATTCAAGCTGACCGATTAAGTCTCGCTCTGGAGAGTAGATCGTTGAAATTTTTATAGTTGGTATAAGTAATAAAAGATGATAAATTCCTTTTAATGCTTGAACGATGCCTCCCCAAAAAGCACCTGTCTGCTGAAAGCTGAAGTAACCATAGCAAAGCAAATAAAACAAAAGATTGGTAAGTGATCCCGACAGAAAAAATCCCATTTTGATCCCTAAGTGAGATCGTTGGAATTGTAAGGAATGAACGGTTACTTTTCCACTAATGGGGAACAACTGAAAAGACCATCGGCAATCGTTTGTAACGGTATGATAAATGGTAGGTCCACGTCCCACAAGGAAGTTAGTCACTTTTAAACCAGTGAAACGGGCAAAGCAGTAATGTCCCCACTTATGAATAAAAAGAATAAAATAAACTGCTAAAACCAATTTTAGGAAAAGGAACATTTCATACCAGGTCACATTCTTTTAACCCCCTCATATTCTTAGCTGTCTCACAAGAATATCTAATGAGAAAAGTAAAGGCTACTCCTTAATCCACGAATTATATTTCATCATATGATGACTAGAAAGAACTAGAACAACTATTCATAGGTTTGTAATTGCTTAACGAGGTGTTGAAAGAGTTTTTCATTTTTCTCATCTAAAGCTTTATCAATTTGGCGTAGTAATATCTCTTTCTTATTTTGGTTTAGAGATTGCTCAATCACTTGTTCTGCTTCTTTGGCAACTTTTTCATAGTGCTCATAACGTCTAATATTATCAATCGATTTGTTCTCGATCAGTTGTAAGTACCGTTGATTGTTTAATTTACCGTAAAAATGTAGTAAAAGATAAACGGGTTCCGTTGGATGGGTAGTGATGTCGTTATAGGCAACAGCAACTTCTTCATATACTCGACCTGATTGATAATATTTAAATCCTATTTCATCTGAATTCATGCTAGAAATGACAACGGTTCTTCGATGGCTTTTTAACTCGTCTGTGAAATGAACATGATCTAATATATGAAAGTTTTTTAATAAAACTTCTAACAATCGCCTGGCATCCGCTTTCTTTAGTCGATGGTTTTCAAGAAACCATAATAAGAAAGTTTTTTTTTCGTGTGCTGAAACAAATTTACTCATAAAAAAACCCCTTGATAAAACTATGATCATTTAATTTTACTCAAAAATAAAGTTTTAAGACTACTTGATTGTAAGATTTTGTGACACGTTTATTCGGTTGACCTTCATACCATACTAGTAGTGGAGGGATAAAGGATGGAAAAAGAGCAAATCGGTGATGTGTTTAAACTTTACGGTTACGGCCAGTTATTTGAACAAATTCGTAGTTATATCGGACAAGAAGCTATTTTGATTAGCGCGGAAGAAGAAGCGGTAGAGGCTTTCTTTAGTTACTTTTCGTTTGAAGACTATGATTACTTGTCGATCAAAGAACTTAAAACGTATTTTTCACTTTTCCTATATATCAACCAGCAAAATAATAATGCGTTCATGTAGAGTAAAATGGTTTTAGCCATTATGTAAGTCACGATGCTTTGATGCTTTAACGCAGTAGTGGTACCTGGCACCTTTAGTGAACTAAAGGTGCCAGGTACCATTTTTTTACTTTGTAATTGTTTTAACAGTGTGACATTTTTCAATTTACCTGTAAAATACTATAATGGATATAACTAAAAAATAACATAAGGTTGGACAAGACTGGAGGATTTCCATTGTTTGGATTATTTAAAAAGAAAACAGAGAAAAAGATAGAGAAACCGAAAACAAATCGAGTCATATACATGTCAAACCATGTATCAAAAAACGACGTAGTTTATTTGCATCGGGAACTACCGTTACACGTACATTTTTTCATTTTTAATAAAGAAGAATATGAACTGAATGAAAAGAACTTGGTCGGACGAAAAGTTACATACTTTGAAGAGGTAACGCCTGATGTGTTAAAAAAGGCGATCTCAATTATAGAGTCAGAAGAGCCTGTACTTGTATTTCCAGAGATCCGGATTTCGCGAACGGGTAATCTCATGAAGATTTATGAAGAAATTGCATTTATCGCCAATCGCACAGAAGCGACAATTTATCCGGTTATCATTCAAACGAATGACACAAAGAACGCACTAATTAATTTTACGTCGCTCAATCCATTTTCAGAAAAAGATGCCTCGATACATATTGGAGAACCGTTCCAAATTAATATTGAGAAGAAGCCTGGTGTCAATGAAAAGCAGCTGGCAACATCTATCATTTATCAAAAGATGACCGAACTATATGCAAAATCAATGTATAAGTATAATGTTAATTTATTTAATGAACTTCTTGAAGCATCAAAAGTTCACGATCAAAACAAAATTATGATTAAGGACCCTACGAATGCACTAACCTACAAAAAGTTTTTGCTAGGAGTTCAAGTATTAAGTTCCAAACTGGAAACAATATTAGATGAAGAAAGAGTCGGGGTTTTCTTGCCTTCCTCCATCGGACAAGCGGTATGTTTGTTCTCTTTATTTAAAATCGGTATTACACCAGCGGTATTAAACTTTACGATGGGGCACTCCACGTTGATTGATTGTTGTGAGACAGCAAGTGTAAAAACGATCTTAACATCGAAAGTTTTTATTGAAAAAGCAGAATTGAATGAGGTAATTGACGTATTTAAAGCCAATGGCCTGTCGATCATTTATCTTGAAGATGTAAAAGAAAGCTTGAATTCAAAAGATAAAATTGTCGGCTTAAAAAATCACGCAAGTTCACAGCGATCTGTTCATGCTAAAAATGAGGTTATATTATTTACTTCTGGTAGTGAGAACAAGCCAAAAGGTGTTATTTTAACCCACGATAATATTTATGCAAACATACACCAAGCGTTATCCGTTATCGATTTACATACCGGCGATCGAATGTTAAACCCGTTACCGATGTTTCATAGTTTTGGATTATCAATTGGAACATTTTTACCGCTATTATCAGGTATTCCTGTTGTCATACATCCATCGCCGATTCAATATAAGGTTATTCCAGAACTTCTTTATAATGAGGACATTACGATTATTTTAAGTACACCAACGTTTTTAAATGGATATGGTAAAAACGGTCATCCATTTGATTTTCATACTGTTCGTTATGTCATCGCAGGTGCGGAAAGTGTTAAAGAAGAAATTAAAGAGCTGTTTCAACAAAAATTTGGAATTCGGATATTAGAAGGGTATGGTGCAACAGAAGCTGCACCTCTGTTAGCAGTAAATACGCCAATGCACGCAAAAGAACAGTCGGTAGGAAAAATGATCCCTGGCGTTCAATATAAACTTCAAAAGGTTGAAGGGATCGAAAAAGGTGGGAGCTTGTTAATCAAAGGACCGAACTTAATGAAAGGATATTTAATCCACGGTAAAGGGTTTATTCCACTTAATGATTGGTATGATACGGGAGATGTCGTTGAAATCGATGATTACGGCTACATTACGATCAAATCACGATTAAAACGTTTTGCAAAAATCGGTGGTGAAATGGTTTCATTAAATCTCGTTGAAGAAATCGTTGCCCAATGTTTTGATGACATCGGGTTTGCTGCTGTCAGTATTCCAGATAAACGTAAGGGTGAAAAGATCGTATTGTTTACGAATAAAGAAGAATTTAATATGCGTGAACTAAAGCGATATGTAAAAGCTCATAAACATTCAGCCCTATTAATTCCAGCTGAAGTAAAGCAAGTTGAAGAAATTCCTCTTTTGGGTAGTGGGAAGACAGACTACGTCACACTAGAACGAATAGCTAAAAGTGAGTGATCCAATTGAAAACGATTGAAGTAGTAGGAGCCGTTATGGTGAATGAAAACAAACAAATTCTTTGTGCATTACGATCTGAGACGATGTCGATGCCCAATCATTGGGAGTTTCCAGGCGGGAAAATAGAAAAGGGCGAGAACATGGAAGAAGCGTTAATTCGAGAAATTGATGAAGAACTGGGTTGTCAGATTGAAGTAGTAGAAAAGATTACGGATACACATCATCAAACCGACTCCGTGATCGTTCATTTACACACTTACTTAGCAAAGATTATTGAGGGTACGCCTAAACCAATGGAACACGCTGAGTTAAGATGGGTGCCTATAGAATGCCTTCACCAATTAAACTGGGCGCCAGCTGATATTCCGACAGTTGATTGGTTACAACAAAAGATAATTCAGTGATGTTGAATGTAGAATTATAAAAAACGGCACCTTCCTAGAGTGCCGTTTTACTTTATTAAACAAAGCATTTTTCCATTGCCATAATATCAATGAATGTTCCGTCCAATTTGCCCTGGTTATGAAAGATACCTACTTCACGATAGCCATTTTTCCGGTAAAGAGATTGTGCCATCTCATTCTGAGGAAATGTAAAAAGAACAATTTTATAAAAATCATTTTCTACCGCGAGTTGTTCGATCGCTTGCAAGAGATGGTTGCCAACGCCTTTTCCACGAAAATCTCTATGAATGTATATGGATAAACTAGCCACTCCATCATAAGCAGCGCGAGGGGAATATTGATTAAGAGAAGCCCACCCGGCAATCATTCCCTCAATCTCTGCGACAATGACGCCATATCGTCCTTGATGGTTAGCAAACCATTCTTGCATATATGCATGGTCTTTTGTTTCTGTTTCTAAAGTAGCATTTCGATCTTCAATTCCCTGGTTATAAATAATTCTTATTACATCTAAGTCTGTATCAGCAGCTAATCGAGTTGTTACGATTTTAATCACAACCATGCACCCTTTCTTTTTAAATCTAGTTATTTTTAAGATATCATATTTCTAGCTTTTCGGGTGAACGAAAATTTAGCAATCTGTTTGTCATTTTACATAAGAACAGACAAATCTAACTGAAAGGAAGGCAAAGTATGAAAACAGCACTAGTACTGGGTGGAACGATGTTTTTTGGAAAAAAGGTAGTTGAACGCTTATTAAAAGAAGGAGTAGCTGTAACGATTGCAACGAGGGGACAGGCGAGTGATGACTTTGGTGACCGTGTGGAACGTTTAATCGTTGATCGTGAAGATAAAAATACATTAGAGGAGGCTCTATCTACTCGATCATTTGATATCGTCTATGATCAAAGTTGTTATTCTCCACAAGAGGCATTAGATATTTGCGATATTTTAAATGGCAAGATTTCTAAACTAGTTTTTACATCGAGTGGGGCGGTATATGATTTTGGTGTCAATAAAATTGAGGGTGATTTTGATCCGTATACGTATTCCACTTTTGAGCTGAAAGGAAGACGAGAATACAAAGGTATTTTTGGTTATCAGGAAGCGAAACGTGTGGCTGAAGCTGTTTATTTTCAAAAAGCAAGCTTTCCTGTCGTTGCTGTCAGGTTGCCAATTGTTGTTGGAAAAGATGATTATACGGAACGCTTAAAGTTTCATGTTGAAAAAGTAGTTAAAGGAGAACCCCTTCATATTCCCAACCTTGATAACATCCTGGATTTCATCACTTCTGATGAAGCTGCTAACTTTTTGTTTGAATTAGGGCTCAGTTCGTTTGAAGGTCCGATTAACGGTTCTGCACCGGATGATCTATCATTTAGAGACCTTATGAAACAAATAGAAGACATTGGCGGTAACAAGGCAATTTATACCGATAAGAAGAATGAGCAAACGATGTCACCATATGCTTTACCTGACTCGTACTCGCTATGCTCTAAAAAGGCAGAACAGTTAGGCTTTACCTTTAGAAGTGTAGACGATTATTTACCTGAACTTGTAAGGTTTTATTTTAAAAAAGTAAATGGGACGACAGGTGAAACGTGAGAAAAAAAATGATATGCTATAAAAGCTTATGAAAGTAGCAATAATGGAACAATAGTGGCACCTAGAGGAGGGACTCAATACATGAGCTTAATGAGAACGATAACTGGGATCTGGAGAAGTTCAGAAGAAACGAGTGAACAACCTAAAGTTCCGGAATTAAAAACACGATATTTCAGTAAAAATCAGCGAGCAATGATCGAACATGTTACAACAACGATCAATCAAAAGTTTTCCGATTGGGACATAAAGAAAGTCGATTTGGAGCGTGGTGAAATTATCGTAGAAAAGAAAAAAGGTACACCTTATCTAATGATAATTACAGTGTTTAAAATAGACCCAGTTAAAAGTGCAATTGATATTCTCTGTTCGAAACAAGGCTCACTAGGCGATCTCGGACAAAGCTATCGGTACATTCAACAATTTTTCAACCAAATTTAAAAATATGGTGCCAGGCACCTTTAATGCTTTATTGTGTTAAAGGTGTCTTTCGTCATGGGAAGATAGTGCTCTTTTATGTAAGAGAGGTTACATATACTTAACTGCGCTCATTAACAGAAAAAAGGCTACAGATAGAGACATTCCAATAACTAGACTCTTTTCTTGAAGATCTAGACCTTTCCATTTTGTAATCATTTGACTACCTCCTAAAATGGTTTGTTCTAGACTATGAGCAAATCTAGTAATTTATACTTCTATTTTATAAAAAAATTTACTAGAGTAGATACTTGAAAAAATAGTAAACAGGGTAGTCTGTGCATGAAAAAGAAGTAAAGAACAGGCATGGAGAAGGGTTCTCCATGCCTAATATAGTGCACTGTTGTGTGTTCTTAACATTAATTTGGATATTTAGGGTTGTGGTGGATATTTTTTCTGTAATTAACCATGTACTTATGAAAAAACCATTCTCCACCTGTAATGAGCAGGGCGGATATAAAAGCAACGAAAAATGGAATTCCTAAGCCTTGGAAGAGAGGTCCAATGATCCAAATTAACCAAGTGGCTATAAAGAGATCTGCCAAGGAAGCGATCACGTTGTTTGAGATCTTTAAGATATACAAATCACCAACAGAATAACTAACCGCTGCAACCAATATCCCAATTCCAATCGGGGTCCAAAGCGGGTAGTTATAGGCGACGGACATGACAAGGACGAGTACAATGATTGTCATAGCCATTTTTATGAGGATGGGGTTTAAATGTTTAAAAATGATAACCACTCCTTAAATCTTTTTCAATACCGTTAGTATGTACAAATGTCAATGAAATAACTATAAGTGAGGAGGAGCTGATGATACGGACGATAGCGCTTAATGATGCAGTTAGATACGGGACCCTTTTGAAAAAAATAGAAGAAGAAACAGATTTTTTATTATTAGAACCGGACGAAAGAAATACGTCAAAAGAGCATATCGAAAAAATGATTGAAATGTTTTTAAAGTAAGAAAATTCGACCATACTAGTAGCAGAAAATAACGGAAGTCTGATTGGACATATCTTAGCAAAAGGTGGAACCGCAAATCGAAACCAATGTGGACGAATATTACATGTCGAAATTGTTAGATAAATAAAAAAGCTTACAGAGATGCAGATTATCGTTTAAAATAGAAAAGGCTTGTTTACAATCTTTATGAAGTTTAAATATTCTAGAGATATAAAGTTAATGAAAAGCATGTAACTTTGCCTCACTTATGGTTAAAAGTTTTTTAAATAAAATTTGTCTTAAAAACGAAAGGATGATTCACTCTTGAATCCTTTTTTAAAAAAAAGCGTTGAATTATTAGCACCTGTCGGAAATTGGGATTGTTTACGTGCAGCTGTTGCCAACGGAGCAGATGCTGTTTTTTTTGGTATTGGGAAATATAACGCCAGAGTTCGAGCGGATAATTTCCAAATGGAAGAACTCCCTCATATTATGGCGTACTTACACAAATATAATGTACGCGGTTATGTAACTTTTAACATTTTAGTGTTTGAAAACGAGTTAAATGATGCAAAACAACTAGTTACCGCCTGTATCGAAGCAGGTGTTGATGCATTAATTGTCCAAGATATGGGTCTTATGCATATGATCCGAGAAATGTCACCTGACTTTCCGATCCATGGCTCTACTCAAATGACTGTAACTTCTGCAGAGGCTGTTGAGTTTTTAGCGCCTTATGACATTGAAGTGGTCGTACTGGGACGTGAAAATAATCTAAAACAGATTAAATCGATTTCCAATAAGACCGAAACACCACTAGAAGTTTTTGTTCACGGTGCGCTTTGTGTTTCGTATTCTGGACAATGTTTAACTTCAGAAATGTGGGGAGGTCGTTCAGCCAACCGCGGCGAATGTGCTCAAGCCTGTCGTTTACCATATGATCTAATGGTTGATGGGGAAAGAAAAGAAATGGGCAATATCGCTTACGTTCTATCTCCGAAAGATCTTGCTGCCATTGATCTCGTACCAGAGCTAATCGAGGCTGGAGTTTCTTCTTTTAAAATTGAAGGACGTTTAAAGTCTCCTGAGTATGTTGCTAACGTTGTTAGTAAATACCGTAAAGCCATTGATGAATATATGGCAGGGTCAGATTACCGCCCGTCAGTAGAAGATATTCGTGAACTAGAACAGAGTTTTAGTCGTGGGTTTACACACGGATTCCTAGGTGGAACAAATCATAAAAAACTTCTTGATGGAACGTTCCCGAAAAAACGGGGTGTTTATTTAGGTACGGTTAAAAAAGTGTTAAAGGATGCGGTGCTCTGTGACATTGAAGCTCCGTTAAAGCGCGGCGATGGAATTGTATTTGATGCAGGTCGACCGGAAGAAAAAGAAGAAGGCGGACGTGTCTATGACCTTCGAAAACGTGGAGAAAAAGTGCCGGGTGAAATTCCATCTGGTTTAATTGAAATTGTTCCAGGACGTCATGATGTGAATTTAACAAAAGTTAAAGTTGGCGATAAAATTTGGAAAACGAGTGACCAAGAGCTTGAAAATCGCTTACGTAAAACATTTGAAGGTGAAATTACGTTTAAATTATTTCCAGTTCGAATTGGAACAAGCGGTGCAGAAGGAAAACCTCTTGTCGCAAAATGGACTGATGTAGTTAACGGAAATTCTGTCGTTGTTCATTCTGAAATGGAACTAGAAAAGGCGATGAAAAGACCACTAACGAAAGAATATTTAGTGGAACAATGGGGTCGTTTAGGCGGGACGGTTTTTGAATTAACACATCTAGAACTTCAATTAGAAGGGGACTTAATTGTTCCGGTAAAAGAGCTTAATCGCATGCGTCGTGTCGCAGCTGAGCAACTACTTGAACTTCGAGAAAAACCACGCCAATACAAAGTAACCGAAGAGTCAACAGTGGTCTCTGCGAAAAAAGAACGCGACCAAAAAGTGTCGAGTAGTGAGTTGATTGCTCTTTGCCGTTCGATGGAACAAGTGGAAGCAGCTTGTCAGACGGATGTCCATTTCGTTTACGCTGATTTTGAGTTTACGACAGATTATCCGGCTGCAGTTGAAGTAGCAAGAAAATATAATAAACCAATCGCGTTAGCAACACCTCGTATTCATATGCCTGGAGAAAATGGTATTTTAAATGGAATTTTAAAGGCCAAACCAGATGCTATTCTTGTTCGTAGCTTAGGTGCCGTGCAATATTATACTTCTCAAAATTTAGATTTACCATTGTTTGGTGATTTCTCACTTAATATCGCCAATCATAAGGCTGCTGAATTATTCTTAAGTCGTGGGCTAGAACGTGTGACGCCTTCTTACGATTTAAATGTTCAGCAAATGGTCGATATGCTTGAAGTGGCACCAACCGATCAAATGGAGCTTGTTATTCATCAGCACTTACCAATGTTTCATACAGAACACTGTGTGTATTGTACATTTTTAAGTGAAGGAACAGATTTTACAAACTGTGGTCGTCCTTGTGAGGAACATCGTATCTCCTTACAAGACCGTGTTGGCTTTTCGCACCCAGTTCGGGTTGATATTGGATGTAGAAATACAGTCTACAATGCCATTGAACAATCTGGAGCAGAATATTTACCGCAATTCTTACAATTAGGTATAGCACATTATCGTGTCGAGTTTCTTGAGGAGACTGGAGACAAGGTAAAAGAAGTTCTATCTTTATATCGTGAAGCACTAGATGGAAAGCGCTCAGGAAGCAGTGTTTGGCGTGAATTACGTGCAACGAACCAGCTTGGTGTCACTAGAGGACAACTGGTGAAAAAGTAAAAATATAATAGACCTCACTAAACTTGCTATAGTAGTTAATGAGTAACTTTACAACATTGATCAAGAGACAGGATGAATTCCTGTCTTTTTTTATTGTCTAGAAGTTCAGGAAAAGCGATTTTAGTTATGCTACTTCTATTTGCGTCGAGAGTAGTGGTAAATCGTGTTTTCTAAATAAAAATGATATGATTAGAATAGTATTTATAAGAGGGTGGAGGAGCGTATGAACGATAAAGAAAATGAAAATATAGAAGAGCATCAGTACGAGGAACCGTCACTAGAAGACTTTTTTATTGAAGAAGAGGAAGAAGATCTTGAACGAGTTGAAAAGCAAAAAAAGCGTAAAGCATTCATTATAAAATCGGTTGCGATCGGTGTTTCTTTCTTACTCGTCCTAAATGTGCTGGGTGTATGGTTAAACATGTTTAATTTGAACGCTCTGCAGTTCTTAAGAACGTCTAACGAACTATCCAAACAAGAAGATATTCAAATATATAAAGAAGCCGTTGTCACCATTCAAGGTAACAATTCAAGGGGAACGGGCTTTGCCATATCATCAGAAGGAATGATCATAACGAATCATCACGTAGTGGATGGAAAAGGACAACTTGTCGTTAGTTTTCCAAATGGCGATTTGTACGAAGGAACGGTGATTGAATCCAATGAAGAATTAGATCTCGCTTTTGTATCTGTTCCTGCTAGGGATGTTCCGCATCTTACTTTAGATGAAAACAGTGGATCCATTGGAGATGCAATTTATGTCATTGGTAATCCATTGATGCATTCACAAATTGTAACTGACGGTGAAATCGTTGAAAATGAGGATCGTTTACATGTGTTAAAAATTTCCGCACCGATATATAGCGGTAATAGCGGAAGTCCTGTTATCAATGAAGAAGGAAAGGTCATTGGCGTTGTCTATGCCCGAACGATCCCGCGATTACTTGATGATAAAAATTCAGTCGGGTTAGCTATTCCGATCCAATATGTAAACGATGAATTACAACAGCTTATCGGTCCATAATTAAAAGAAAGAGAGAGGGGATACAATGGAAAGAATCGCAGTTATATCAGATATTCATGGCAATACACCAGCTTTAGATGCTGTATTAGCCGACATTGAAAGTCGTCAAATATCTCATATTATTTGTCTTGGAGACCTTGTTGGTAAAGGTCCGCATTCGAGTTTAGTCATTGATAAAGTTAAAGCGAATTGTGAGCTGACGATTATGGGGAATTGGGATGATATCATTACGAAAGAACCAAAGTTTGAAACACTTCGCTGGCACCAAGCACAACTACGTGACGATCAAGTCGCTTTTTTAGAACAACTTCCTTTCTCTTTTGACTTTTATATGAGCGGGAGGTTAATTCGTTTATTTCACGCTTCACCTAGAAGTGTTCATGAAAGAATACAACCGTGGGATCTAATTGAGAAAAGACTAACGATGTTCCAAAATTCTCAATACACGGAAAACATTGAGGGTGAAAAAGAGCCCGATGTTGTCGGATACGGGGATGTACACAATGCTTATGTGCAAAACTTTCAAGGGAAAACGTTATTCAATTGTGGGAGCGTCGGAAACCCGTTAGAAATTACACAAGCTTCGTATGCAGTTTTAGAAGGTCAGTATCAGTCAAAACAAATAGGTAGTTTTTCAATTCAATTTGTACGAGTTCCGTATGACATTGAGTTAGCGATAGAGCATGCGAAAGATGTAAATATGCCAGAGCTAGAAGATTATATTAAAGAGTTAACAACTGCAAAGTATCGAGGTTTGAAAGACTGATGAAAAGGATGAGAAGAATTGCGACTAGGTTATGCGTGTCAAAATATTAGCTTGAAATCAAAGATGAGGACATGTCGTTTAGCTACCGTTGAAAAAGAAGGTATGGCAAAAATTAAGGAACTTGCTTTACTCAATTTGAAAGAAGTTCTGAAAATGGTTCACTGGAATGCAGAACATGATATTCTTTTTTTTCGCTTGAGTAGCGATATTATACCGTTTGGTAGTCATGATATTCTTGATTGGAATTGGTGGGAAGATAAAGACGTCCTTCATCTCACGGATCAAATCGTTGAAATCAAACAAACACATCACATGCGGCTTAGTATACATCCGGGTCAATATACGGTCATCAATTCACCAAATGAAAATGTAGTAAGTAATGCATTAAAAGACCTAGTGTATCATGCCAAATTAATGGATTTGGTGAAGGGGACAGATATCATTATTCATACGGGCGGTGCTTATGGAAATAAAGAAGAAAGTAAACAAAGGTTTATTAGCGTCTATAATCGATTAAGTCCTAACATAAAGGAGAAACTTCGCCTCGAAAATGATGATAAGGTGTATAACGTTAATGACGTATTGGACATTCACAAAGAAACGGGAGTACCGGTATGCTTTGATATCCATCACCACTTCTGTAATCCTGTGGATACTAATATCCATGAGGTTATTTCAACAGTAGTGAAAACGTGGGACGGAATAGGTAAACCGAAAATGCATATAAGCTCAGGAAAAACGTGCAAGACTGATACGGCACATCACGATTTTATCCACGAGGAAGATATGAATTATTTCATGTCGGTTTTAGATGGGTATGATGTAGATATAATGATAGAAGCTAAAATGAAAGAACAAGCGATCCTCAAGCTAAGGTAGTAGGATGGGTTTTATCATTCTGGAAGAAAGTGCAGATGACGTTTAGATGAAAAAAAACAAGAATATATACTTAAATCAAAAAGCGATACTTGCGACCATGCATAAAAAAGAACAGGTGATTGCACCTATCTTAAAACAAGAGTTAGGCATTGAAGTAGCAGTTCCTGAACAGTTGGATACGGATGTTTTTGGTACGTTTTCAAATGACGTGGAGAGAGCGGGAGACCAGCTTGAAGCTGCTCAAAAAAAGGTAGAAACAGCGATGCTCCAAAGTGGACTAAATATAGGGTTGGCAAGTGAGGGGTCATTTGGTTCACACCCGATCATTCCGTTTATGCCTTTTAATCGCGAGCTCATCTTGTTTGTTGATAAGGATCGAGACCTTGAGGTTACAGGATTAACAGCAAATGGCAACACAAATTACGCTGGAAAAATAGTTGAAAGTTACGAAGATGCATATGAATTTGCTCTAGCTCAAGGGTTTCCCGACCACGGAGTGATTGTTAAAGCTACTGAGGATACGACAAATCGAAAAGAGATGGAAAAAGGGATTATAGAGGCTGACCATCTTAAACGTGCCGTTTCCCGGTTGCTAACCAGCTCACGAAAGTCTGTTTTTATTCAAACCGATATGCGAGCGATGTTTAATCCGACCCGAATGAAAAATATTGAATTAGCCACGTTAGATCTCGTCAAAAAACTACAGTCGTTTTGCCCAGTTTGTACAACGCCTGGGTATGAGGTCATTGAATACAAAAAAGGATTAGAATGTGCGTATTGCGGTAATCCTACCGAAGCCGTTCGGTCTCATTTGTATAAATGTAAAAACTGTACACATGAAGAAGAAATTCTGTTTCCAAGTGGCAAGGAGTACGCGGACCCGGCTCGCTGTAATTGGTGCAACCCTTAAAATTTACAATAACAAATACAAAAATAACACCGCTCAAATGACTTGAGCGGTGTTTGCGTGGTTAAGCACTAGCATTTGCTACTTCTAAGTACTCATCATATGTCATAAGCTTATCAACAATTGTACCTTCTGGTGTAATATCGATAATGCGGTTAGCAATCGTTTGAATAAACTGATGGTCATGTGAAGTGAAGATCATTGAACCTTTATAGTTGATGAGTCCGTTGTTTACAGCTGTAATTGATTCTAAGTCCAAGTGGTTCGTTGGCTCATCTAATAGGAGAACGTTAGCACCACTTAACATCATTTTTGAAAGCATACAACGTACTTTTTCGCCTCCAGATAAAACACTCGCTTTTTTCATAACTTCTTCACCTGAGAACAGCATTCGACCAAGGAAGCCTCTTAAGAAGCTCTCAGTTTGGTCGTTCGGTGAAAATTGACGTAACCAATCGACAAGGTTAAGGTCACAGCCTTCAAAATACTTCGAGTTGTCTTTAGGGAAGTAAGCTTGAGAAGTGGTTAAGCCCCATTTATACGTTCCGCTATCTGCTTCCATTTCACCCATTAAGATTTTAAATAAAGTCGATTTTGCAAGTTCATTTGCACCGACTAAAGCAATCTTGTCATCTTTGCTCATCGTAAAGCTAACGTTATCCAACACTTTTACTCCATCGATTGTTTTAGAAAGACCTTCTACACGTAATAAGTCATTTCCGATTTCGCGTTCAGGAGTAAAGTGTACATACGGGTAGCGACGAGATGATGGTTTAATGTCATCTAATGAAATTTTCTCTAATGATTTCTTACGAGAAGTTGCTTGCTTCGATTTAGATGCATTGGCCGAGAAACGGGCAATAAAGTTTTGTAGTTCTTTAATCTTTTCTTCTTTTTTCTTATTTTGATCTTGAGCCATTCTTAACGCTAGCTGGCTAGACTCATACCAGAAGTCATAGTTTCCAACATAAATTTGAATTTTTCCAAAGTCTAAGTCGGCAATATGAGTACACACTTTATTTAAGAAGTGACGGTCATGGGATACAACAATAACGGTATTCTCAAAGTTAATTAAAAACTCTTCTAACCATTGGATCGCTTGAATGTCTAAGTGGTTGGTCGGCTCATCAAGTAAAAGAACATCAGGCTTACCGAATAATGTTTGTGCAAGGAGTACTTTGACTTTATCCCCACCTGTAAGATCTGCCATCTTTTTATAATGAAGGTCTTCGCCAATACCAAGACCTTTTAGAAGAATAGCTGCTTCAGACTCAGCTTCCCAACCGTTCATTTCGGCGAATTCACCTTCTAGTTCAGCTGCTTTAATTCCATCTTCGTCACTAAAATCTTCTTTCATGTAAATCGCATCTTTTTCTTGCATAACTTCATATAGTCGAGCATGGCCCATAATAACAACTTTAAGGACTTCATGTTCTTCATATTCGAAGTGGTTCTGTTTTAAAACTGCAAGACGCTCGCCTGGATTCATATGTACTTCACCTTGTTGAGGTTCAATTTCTCCAGAAAGAATTTTGATAAACGTTGATTTTCCAGCACCGTTCGCGCCGATAAGACCGTAACAGTTACCTGGTGTAAATTTAATATTTACTTCTTCAAACAGTTTTCTATCTCCGTAACGTAAACCTACATTTTGTACTGTAATCATTAAATAAAACCCTCCAAAAAACAATATCTATAAAATTATACCATTAATTCACTTTATAAAAAACTATAGTTGACTGCAGAATGAATATAATACAAATTAAAAAGCCTGATTTGGATAATCAGGCGTGATCAATACGCACCTTGAAGCTTTGTAACTTTTTATTTTTCAGTGGTAAACTTCCCGTCTTTTCGCACTGCAATTTGATTTCGACCAGATCGCGTTTAGCAAAGTAAAGGCATTCATCTGCCTCTTGAACGAGTTGTTCAGGTGTCATGCTTGGACTAGTGAAGTTCGAAACCCCAAGTGAAATAGTAACATTAAGTTGTGCACCGTTTATATGAAACAAAGCCGCCTCTACCGATTTCCGGATCCTTTTGGCAATTTGAACAGCATCTTCTTTATCACAATTGGGAAGTAAAATCGAGAATTCCTCGCCACCATTTCTTGATACGATATCTGACGAACGAGATTCTGACTGTAGCAACTGCCCTAATTTCTTTAAAACGAAGTCTCCATTAAGATGACCATATGTATCGTTTATCTTCTTAAAATGGTCAATATCAATTAATAGGAAGGAAAGCTGCTTTTCTTCGTTGATTCGAGTCACATCAACTAACTCTTGAATAGCTTTATTGAAACCGCGTACATTGGTTAACCCTGTCAGCGCATCTTCATAGGAATTCTGTTTGATGGAACGATAATTTTCATTTGCTTCTCTAACATAACGTAAACAATACATAAGAAAAATACCAGTCAAAAGAAAGATCACACTAAATTGTATTATGATGACTATATCTCTTACTAAGAGGTACAGTGTTGCCACTCCTACCAGTGTTGAATAGGTAATCATATATAACCATTTTTTACGATATTGTTTGGCTATGAAATGACCGATTACTCCACACCCTACTCCTACAATGAGGGTAGTGCTAAACGCAATTAATCCACCTAAATTTAAACCCCAAAACCATATTCGTGCAAACCCAATAATAGCAGCAACTATTATAGCTGGTATTAAGCCGGCTAGATAAGCTGCAAGCATAATTGAAAAATAACGTAAGTCGATGACAGCTTCTGAGATTTGAATGCTGTATTGCATCAAAATAATTCCTAAAAAACTACAATATAGCCCTATTGCAAATCTCGTGCGAAGTGATGAATGGACCGATAAGGCAACATCTCTATTTAAATATCCCGCAAAGAAAATAAATGACGATAAAATAGCAGCATTCGCAAACATTTCATGGATAAAGTAGTACATTTGATTATAATTCTCACTTTCTTAAAAAAAGTAGGACAAATTTAATTATATACACCTTAGTTTTTTTAAAACAATAGAAAATAATGTGAAGAAAAGAAAAAAACAGACATAAAACACTGAGAAAATTATAAATACGAGTTGACAGGTAGGAATTGTTTGAATAATATATAAGTAAGTAATTAAACTTCACAGTGACAGTCATTTTAGTAAATGGCTCTTTTCACAAAGATTGTTGCTCCGTGCTTTTGGACCGTAAGCCAAGCGAATGCTTGGCTCTTCACGCTATGCGTGAAGCTTTTGAAAATAAAATAGCCGTTCAGACAAATGAATTTGTCTTGAAAAGGCTATTTTATTTTCAAAAAACGGCCCAAAAGCAACAAAGTTTACGAAATCAGCTTAGTAAAAAAAGATCGCTATGTTTTTGTTAGAATAAATCAGATCAGATTAGTATGAATAAAAGGGGATGTTAGGTATGATAAAATCGGTAATTTCTAGTTTACAAAAAATGTTTGTTGAACAGTACTCGACAACAATTGCACCTTACCATCTCTTATTTAATGAACAATTTATGGCACGATACACTTCGTATTATTCATGGCAACAGTTCTTAAGAAATGGATATTTCGATACAGTGGATATACAAAATATTATTAATAGCAATAAGGAAGAATGGGATCAATTTATCGCTCAAACCACTCATTTTAGTACTTGGAGTGAAATGTTAAATAAAGCTCAGGAGCAATATGTGTTAGAACGCCCAGATGGACCGTATCAATTAATGTAAAGGGTTTAATGCTCTACATGAACGGCGACTGGTAAGTGTTTCAATAAAAAAGATGATTCCTTGAATAAAAGGTACCCTTTGTAAAGGACATTTTTAAAAAAGGCTTAGGCCACCTTTAAAAGGTGATTTCTGTATTGCACAGGAGTCATCTTTTTTAGGTTCCATTGATATCTAGTATGGTTATAATGGCGGATATATTTGTCAATATCCTGTTTAAGCT
>NZ_JBLWFS010000017.1:0-89332 GCF_048323755.1 Alkalihalobacterium sp. APHAB7 | reverse complement strand
TGTGGACGGGATAAGCGCTGAAAGCATCTAAGCGTGAAGCCCCCCTCAAGATGAGATTTCCCATTACGTTAAGTAAGTAAGACCCCTTAGAGATGATGAGGTTGATAGGTCTCGGGTGGAAGCGTGGTGACACGTGGAGCTGAGAGATACTAATCGGTCGAGGACTTATCCAAATATGAAAGGCGGAAATGCCTTGGTCAGATTTGCAGGCGCTTGCGCTTCAGAAGGCGAAGTGGTAACTTCAACTGAAGAAGTGAAACGACACAAAAATCTAGGCATTGAAGCTAGACAATAATAAAGCGTTGAATTCATCTAGCCATTATCCAGTTTTGAGAGAACCACTCTCAACTAAATAAGGATTTATCAAAATCCTATAAAATTGTTAGAAGCAAGTAGTTCGAGGTGACAAGTTCATGAGCAACGCAGTGAGCGCAGTCAACGAAGACATACGAAGCATATCACAATTTTAGAAGTCTAGTGGCGATAGCGAAGAGGTCACACCCGTTCCCATGCCGAACACGGAAGTTAAGCTCTTCAGCGCCAATGGTAGTTGGGGGCTTCCCCCTGTGAGAGTAGGACGTCGCTAGGCACAAAGCACAATCCAAATGGGTTGTGCTTTTTTAGTATGGAAAACGGATGAGTAAGCTGAAGCGGTGAAGAGCTTTGGCTCGATGAGGCAACCCCTTCGAAGAATCGGCCGATGGAACATCGTGTGAAAAATTCGAAGTGAGACAACATGTCCTCCTGTGAGAGGAAACCTTTTTTTTCGTAAATCATCACGAGATGCATCGAAGGTTAGGCTTCATGGAACACACCCCCGTAGGAAAGCAAGGTTTAAAGGGACGTCGCTAGGCACAAAGCACAATCCAAACGGGTTGTGCTTTTTTAGTATGTAAATCAGATGAATAAGCTACAGATGTGAAGGTCGTACAAAGTGGTTAACACGTGCTAAAGGAAGGTCACGTTACGTTATTTTTAATAGAAGACCTTCCTTTTATACTCTGCCTTTTATTTAAAAAGGAAAGAAGAACGGCAGCAACAAGACTGCAATTAAGGCGATGAGGAATTGTAATGGAATACCTACACGTACGAAGTCTAGAAATGTATACTTACCAGCTGCCATAACCATTGCATTAGGAGGCGTAGCTACAGGAGTAGCAAATGCCATACTCGAAGAAAAGGCAACAGCCATTACCATAGGAAATGGACTAACCCCTAATTGTTCCGCAGTTAAAATAGCAACTGGAAATAATAAAACCGCTGTAGCGGTGTTACTAATAAATTGACTAAACACTGAAGTAATGGCATATAGGCCTGCAAGGACAGCAATAGGTCCAATTTCTCCTAAACTTTGGATGAGACCTTCAGACATAAAGGTGACACCGCCTGTTTTTTCTAATGCCGTGGCCATCGGAAGCATACAGGCAATTAGGATGACGGTTTGCCAGTTAATAGCTTGGTACGCCTGATCAGTTTGTCTCACACATCCTGTAAAAACCATAAGTAAGGCAGCGACTACAATTGCGACGACTGCAGGAACCCATTCAAATACCATTGCAAGTAACATGACAAAAAGAATGATACCTGCAATTCTGCTTTTCTTTGTAGTATAAACTGGGTCTGTATCCTCGGCAGACGATTTTAATACAACGGTGTCGTTCTTTTCAGCGGAAAGAAGATTGATATCTTTCCACTTTCCATGAACAAGAATCGAATCTCCATAAAGCAATTTTTCATCAGCTGTAGCCTTTTTGGCTGGTCTAAACTGATGCTTCATTGCTAAAACTGTTAAACCATACTTTTCTCTAAAATTAACTTGCTTAATCGCCTGATTGAGTAATCTCGATTGAGGCGTTAAAATGACTTCAGCCAAATGAGATTCCTCAAGTTGATAGGGCTCTCCTTTATGTAAAGTCAATCCGGTCTCATGACATAGCTTTACAACTGCATCTTCTTCACCAAATAAAAGAAAAGTATCTCCAACTTCTACTATATAGCCGGGTTCTACCGTTATTCTTTGAGAGTGTGCACGCCCCGTAAGGTTTAATAGGGAAGGGGATCCTACTTTTATTAATTCTAAAACAGTAATATGATACGTACTTGGTAAGCGAAGATCTTTGATCGTTTTACCTATGATGCTACTTCCTTCGGAAACGTTTACAGAAAAAATGGAATTTGTAATCCCATATTGATTTATTAGCTCAGTGGCTTCAAACTTCCCTGATGTTCCATCTTTATTTTCTAAAGGTTTATCGAGCATCCTCCGACCTATAAACCATAAATATAAAATACCTACTAAAAGCATAATCAAGCCAATTGGTGTGAACGAGAAAAAAGAAAGTGCGCCATATCCAGCATCATGCAAGCTTTGACTTGCAATTAAGTTTGGTGCTGTTCCAATTAACGTTAAAGCTCCACCCATACTACTAGCAAAAGCTAAAGGGATTAAAAGCTTTCCAGGGTGAAGTTGCATTTGTCTACATAAACTAACAACAATAGGAAGGAGAATAGCAACCGTTCCCGTATTACTAATAAAGCCACTCAAAACAGCTACTAAAGCAAGCATAAAAATGGTTAGTTTTAATTCACTATTACCAGTACTTTTTACTAATAAATCTCCGGCCTTTTGAGCTAGTCCACTTTGAAAGACACCTGCGCCAACAATAAATAAAGCCGCAACCATGATGACCACGCTATTAGAAAAGCCAGCAAATGCTTCAGGCACATCAATTAAACCTGTTAATAATAAAGCTAATAATGAACTAATTGCAACTAAATCTGCTCTAAAACGTGGAATTAGAAAGCAGATGGTAGTAATAATTAAAATAAGAAATACCAATTGCATATCTGTAATCATATTTGTATCCTTTCAACTGTGTCATCCAATAGAAATATACTTCTATTTCTAATAAGAATAAGAAGCTTAAACAGTTTTATAATTGCTAAGTATTTAAGTTACATCCAGCTATCATGGAACTCGCATTATTATTGTGTACATTAGACGAGATATTATAATTATAGAAACATGTAATATGTATTCATGTAAGAATCAGTTAACTAATGATTCCATAAAAAGAGGAAGGCAACGATATGCGCCTTCCTCTTTTACTAAATGTAATTATCTTCTAATGTTTAATAAAGCACGTTCAGCATTTACAATACCATGTCCATAAATCTCGTCATATCCTCTTTTACCAGCATCAACTGCTGTTTGTTGAAGACGAGTTTGTACTTGGTTTGGAGAAGGTTTCTTACCTGTTACTGCTAACTGTTGAGCGATGTACGCTGCTGCTACACCTGAAACTTGAGGAGCAGCCATTGAAGTACCACCCTTCCAACCATAGCCGTTACCAAATAAAGCTTTAGCTTCTGGACCACGGCCGGTGTTAAAGTCCATGTAAGTCGGAACGGCACTTAATACTAAGAATTTACTGCCACCTAGTCTATCAGGTCCTAAATCTCCACCAGGTGCACCTAAGTCAATCGCGCCATTTCCATAGTTAGAATAGAAAGCTAAACGATCTTCCGTTCCAAAGCCACCACCAGTAGCGGAAACTGTAATTACCCCAGGCATTTGTGCTGGTACGAAGAATACAGCACCACGCGCTTCCCAACCGTCATTTCGGTTAGCATTCTGCCAATCTGCGACTTTTGCAGGGCTCTTTAAATCTTGAGCAGAGTTACCAGCAGAAGAGACAACTGTTGCTCCTTGGTTTACCGCATAGCGAATGGCACGGTTATAAGCAACATAGTCTGCAGCACTGTTTCCACCGCGAATTTTTTCACCAGTCTCGGGATCTGTGTAGAACCATTGACCAAGTAAACGAGTACCACCTAAGCTCATGTTGATTACATCAGCACCATCGTCAGCAGCTGCAATAATGGCATCAGTAATCCAAATTTGTTGTGCGCCACCTGTTGCACCAAACACGCGATAAGAACGTAATGTTACTCCTGGAGCTACACCTTTCATATTACCGTCTGCTCCAATTGTTCCAGCTACGTGAGTACCGTGACTGTTAAAATCCCAAGAGTCAGTAGTACTAGGTACGAAAGTTTTTGAGCCCTCCTCGTCAACAACGTGTGCTAGATCTGGATGGTTAAAGTCAAATCCACTATCAATAACAGCAACGACTACATCTTTTCTAGCATCTCTGTACATATCATGGGTAGCACCGTTATTCGTTACTTGCTCGATATCCCACTGATAGCCAGAATCCCAAATGTTTTTAATTGGAAGATCAGTAGAAACAGCTTCTTCACTAACAACCTCAAATTCAGGTAAATCAAGCGTTACTTCTTGAGAAGGACCGATTGATAATACATGACGATTGTTCATCATCTCTTTTAGGAAAGTAGCAGGTGTATTTGTTGTAACCTCAATAACTCCAATTTGAGGAACCTCATATGTAACTTCTCCACCAGCATTTGAAATGATTTGTTCTACGTTATTTGGTAGATTTTCAGATTTGAACACGACTAGTAAACGTTCCGAACTTGAATTAACCTCAGTTTTTCCATTTGCTAATGCACTAAAGCTAAATGAAGAGAGGACTAGTACAAGAGTAAGGAAACCGATAATAGATTTCTTGAGTGTGTTATGCATCATAAAACTCCTTCCTGTTACGTTTTTTTTAATAAAAGATTTGTTCTATTACGTTTTTCTAAATAAAATTTAATTCTTACCTCCTTTTTCTCATCTATGTGTCAATGATAGAGTAACTAAAAAGGTATTTCGAATAGCGTAAGACCCAATTTTCAGAATAATTAATTAGATAGACGTTCCTATATCTTTTATTGAAAAAATGTTATTAATAGGTAAATCTTTTTATATATAATTGAATAATTCGTAAAATTAGCTTAATTTTCGTAAAAAATATAACAGAATATTATTAGATTTTGAATTCTAGGAGTAGAGCGCCTTTAAATTCTATACCTAAGTCGTGATATTAAAGGAGTGTTTATATCGCGTTTATACAGACTAGTATCCAAATAAAGTGTATATACTAAGGAGAATTAATTATAGTAGATTAAGTCTATGTTCTCATTTGACTACTTCTCACTAATCTTTACAGAAATAGGGATTTATCTTAATACTTCTCTCTTATAGTAAATTTGTAAATATGAAGGGAGAGATTTAAATGAAAAAGTGGTTGAAAAGGTCAGCAATGTTAGTTGTAGGTTTAGGTTTGGTCACACAGTTATTTGGACCTAGTCAGTCGTTAGCGGCAAGTCAGTCAAGTTTTCCAGCTCCAGAACAAAAAATTGTAAACGTTGCTCATCGTGGAGCATCTGGACATGCTCCTGAACATACGATGCTTGCATACGAACTCGGTTTAAAAATGAAAGCAGATTACATTGAAATTGATCTGCAAATGACGAAAGACGGTACTTTAATTGCCATGCATGACACAACGGTTAATCGGACGACCAATGGAACAGGGGCGGTAAAAGATTTAACAATTGAAGAAATTAAATCTCTAGATGCCGGTTCGTGGTTTAATACTAGAAACCCAGGGAAGGCCAAGGAAGAATATGTTGGACTTGAGGTGCCGACGTTAGAAGAGATTTTTCAGCGGTTCGGCAGGAGCACAAATTATTATATTGAGACAAAATCACCAGCTCTATATCCTGGAATGGAAGAAACGTTACTAGAGTTAATGGATGCCTACAAATTAACAGGTGTAAATGGTCGTTCAAGCAAAGTCATTATTCAATCCTTTCATCCAGACAGCTTATTAATGATCAATGAAATGAACCCAAATATTCCGCTTGTTCAACTTATTTCTAGACCTTTACTTGGAGAGGATGCGGAGGCGCAGTTAGATAGTATTAAACAATATGCGATTGGGGTGGGACCAAACTTAAATCATATTAACCAAGATTATGTTGAGCGCGTTAGAAATAATGGTTTACACATTCACCCGTACACTGTGAACACAGAAGAAAATATGAGGAAAGCATTAGACTGGGGAGTGACGGGGATTTTTACAGATTATCCAGACCTGTTTGATCAAGTCATTAAAGATTTTAAAAGAAAGAAATAACGTCCTTTCTCGAATAGAAGAAGTAAAAGTGAATCAGAATACTAGTCGAAAAACAGGATAATGGTAGAAAACGAAATAAGCCAGTTCACCCATACTTATGGTGGACTGGCTTTCTATTATAATTAAGGAGACTCATTTGTCTTTTTTTGCGGTTTTTCGTGATCATATAAAATGAAACTAGATGATCGATAATTAATTGATTAAAATCGTCTGTTAGTACATCCGTATATGCCGATTGAAACTTCTCATTTGTCCAAACATTGAACTTATAATCATGAAAATTACATTTCAATTATATCCTAAATTTGGTATAGAGCTAGAAGGAAAATTATATACCATATCTATAGACAAAAAATTTTATTTCGATAATCTAAACTATTTCCATATGAATTAGATGCGATAGTGAAAAAAAAATGGTACTCTACTATTATGTCTTTATTTTACTTGAATATGATTTTCTTATAAAACTAGGTATAAAAAATAGATTAATGAGATGAAAGGGATATTTATATGGCCTACACAAAAGAGCAAAATGGTGTTTTTCCAGCAGTATGTCCACTTGACTGTCCTGATCAATGTGGTCTTCTGCTGCATAAAAAAGACGGAAAAATTATTAAAGTTGCTGGTGATCCCGATCATCCAGTGACACAAGGAAACATTTGTAACAAAGTTCGTCATATGACCGACCGAATTTATGACCCGAAACGATTAGAGTATCCTCTAAAGCGAGTAGGTCGTAAAGGGGAAGGGAAGTTTGAACGAATTAGCTGGGAAGAGGCAATTAAAGCAATTAAGGATCGCTGGACTCATCTGATTGATAGTGAAGGCCCTGAAAGCATTCTTCCTTATGGGTTTTATGGAAACATGGGAAGAATTAGTGCGGAAGGAATGGACCGCCGCTTTTTCAATCGATTAGGTGTAAGTATTCAGGATCAAACGATTTGTTCGGCAGCTGGTTCCAAAGGGTATAGTTATACAATGGGTGGTAGCTTCGGGACTGATCCTGAGGAGACGATCGATACGAAATTATTTATTTTCTGGGGTGTCAATGCTGTTAGTACGAATATGCATCAAGTGGCACTCGCACAGAAGGCAAGAAAAAATGGAGCGAAAATCTTCGTAATAGATGTGCATAAAAATCAAACAGGGCGCTTAGCAGACTGGTTCATTCCCATTTTACCTGGTACCGACGGGGCACTGGCGCTTGGAATTATGCACATTTTGTTTGCTGAGAACATGACCGATCATGATTTTTTAAAACAGTATACAGTAGGATACAAAGAATTAGGAAATCACGTAGAACAGTACGATCCCAACACGGTATCCAATATTACGGGAGTTCCTGTTGAGGATATATATAAACTTGCACGAATGTATGGTCACGCGTCACCTTCGTTTATACGGATCGGAAACGGATTACAGCATCATGATAACGGCGGAATGGCGGTCCGGACAATCGCGTGTCTGCCTGCCTTAACTGGACAATGGGTGATAAGAGGCGGCGGTGCAATTAAAGGAAATGGTGCCTTTTTAAATCACAATGTTAGAGCTCTCCAACGCCCTGAACTAAGACAGAATAAAAACGCTCGTGTTATTAATATGAACTTGATCGGGCAAGCATTATTGGAGACGAACCAACCAATTCGTTCAATGTATGTTTATAACAGTAATCCTGCAGTAGTTACACCAGAAGGGAATAAAGTTCGTCAAGGGTTGGCAAGAGATGATTTATTTTTAATTGTTCATGACTTGTTTTTAACAGAGACGGCGATGTATGCAGATATTGTATTACCAGCGACTTCTTCGTTTGAGAATACAGATTTTTATACGTCATATTGGCACCATTATATGCAAATCCAGCAGCCTGTTATCGCACCGTACGGGGAAAGTAAATCAAATCCTGATGTGTTTCGATTATTCGCTAAGGCTTTTGGTTTTCAAGAGGAAGCATTCAAGGATACAGATGAACAATTAATTCGTCAGTCAATTGACGATGTAGATAATCCGTACGTAAAGGACATCAACTATGAATTACTTATTGAAAAACAATATGTAAAGGCAGATAGAAGAATTAATTTATTAAATAATCTTCCAACACCAAGTGGGAAAATTGAACTGTATTCCGAACAAATGGAACGAGATGGATATCCAGGACTGCCAACGTATACGCCAATTGTAAATGATGGTGATTTGCCATTTTTATTTATTCCAGCACCGAATCATAACTTTTTAAATTCAACGTTTTCCAACAATGAAAAGCATATTTCCTTAGAAAAATATCCACGACTGCATTTGAATAGCAAAGATGCAGAAAAACGCTCCATTGAAGATGGCGATACTGTTCGAGTTTGGAATGATCGCGGCGAATGCGAACTGATTGCAGCAGTTGGAGAAAATGTTTTACCAGGTGTAGTCGTTAGTCAGGGATTATGGGCTGACTTGCCTGGAAAAAAATATTTCGTTAATTCACTCGCACCCGATCGAGTAGCAGACATGGGTGGGGGAGCAACATTTTTCTCTGGACGCGTAGACATCGAGAAAATATAAAATCTTTGAGTGAAAGAGCATCTTTAATGTAGATGCTCTTTTACTCTGTTCTTGAAAAGCTTGAATAGAATAGCATTACAGATTGATAATAACAATTAAAAGCTGTACTTTGGAAAGGAGAACTATATGAATAAGGAAGAACTAAAAGAAGCGATGAAGGACAAAATTGCCAATGTCAAAAGCGGTAAGGTGGAAAGCGAGACCTTTAATATTAGTAGACCTCCTGAAGATTTTGGCGATGCAGTTGAACTCTTTTATAATGAGCAAGAAAAATGTTTTAAAGCTGTCGTTTTTGACCCGCAAACAAACACCATTTTTAGTGAAGAAAAGATGGAAGATGAAAACGAAGTCAGTTCGTTTATTGTAAAGACAGTAAAATGATAATGATTTTTTACGTAGCGCAAATCGTGCTGCGTATTTTTTTATGTGGCGAACTAAACATGAATAATTAATTAATATTATCTTAATAAAGAAATTAAAGGGGAAGAAACAACTAGAGGAGAATTCATAATAGTAATTATATATGAGAGGAAGAGACGAATGGCGAATATAGCAACAAATCAACAGAAGAAGCGACGTTGGTTATCTGTAATGATTACAATTATTGTAGTAATCATAGGTGTGTGGATGATTCTTAATTTTTTACCTGTACAAGAACGAGCAGCGAAGCCATTTTTCGAAAGTGATCGACCAATGGTGATTGCACATCAAGGTGGAGAGCATTTGGCGCCTTCTAATACAATCGTGGCATTTGAACAGGCTAGGCAATTAGGTGTGGACGTCATCGAGTTCGATGTCCATATTACGAAAGATGAACAACTTGTTGCTATTCACGATTCAACGGTTGATCGTACAACGGATGGTGAGGGGAGTGTGGCTGAACTCACTTTAGAAGAAATTCAACAGCTTGATGCAGGATATTACTTCCAAGACCTAGATGGTGAATACAGTTTTAGAGGAAAAGGGATAACGATACCTACAGTAGAAGAAATTTTTGACAACTTTTCTGAAATGAAGATGGTTATCGAATTGAAAGCAACAAATCCACCAAGTACTCATCAGGTAATGAGCGAATTGTTATGGGAACTTCTTCAACGGTATGAGCTTGAGGAACGTGTATTAATTGCCTCATTTGATCACTCGATTATTGAAGCGTTCGATGAGTTGGCAGATGGAAGAGTAGCAATAAGTGGAGGCCGAGAAGAGATTACTAACTTTGTAGTTTTTAATAAGTTGTTTTTGAACGGACTCTATAGACCGAATGTAGATGCCGTACAAATTCCAACAGAAGAAAGCATCTTTGACTTAACGAGCTCCAGATTGATTAAAGCAGCGCATCGAAAAGGAATGGAAGTTCATTACTGGACAATCAATGATGAAGAAACGATGAAACTGCTGCTAGATCAAGGGGCAGATGGTATTATCACAGATCGACCTGATTTATTATTAAATCTGTTAGAAAACCAATAATCGCATATGTGAAATGTGTAAAAAGTACCTGGCACCAGGTATTATGGGTGCCAGGTACCACTTTTTATTATGTACATTAAACAGACGTTTGTCTTGAAGTGAATTCAGACTTTAACAAAGAGAATACGACCGTGTCATGGTATTGAGTCCCGTCGAAATCGGTTTGTCTTAATGTACCTTCTCTTTTAAATCCATAATTCATTAGTAATTTTTCAGAGCCTTTATTTTTGGCAAAGATGTCCCCAACGATGCGGTTTAATCCTATTGTATTGAAGCCATATGGGAGCACACTTGCTAGTATTTCTGACATCACACCGCGCCTTTGGAAGTCTCTCCGAATAACAACACCCATCTCCGTTTTCTTATGCCACAAGTTTAACTTATGAAAGCGAAACATTCCAACGATTTCATCACTTTGTTTGTGAATGATTACCCAAGGAATTTCTTTTTCTTCTCTAAAATTCTCAAGGCTTGTTTCAATGGTTGCCTGGAGCTCTTGTTCTGATTTTACGGGGTGTGGCGTTATAAACTTCATCGTTTCGGAGTTACTCATAAATGCAAATAAGTCAGTAACGTCTTCATTAGTCATTCCTCGAAGGAAGTAGTTTTCCGTTTCTAGCGTCGGGATCTCACTTAAAGTACGTTCGGTCATTTTACCCCTCAATTCTATGATTTTTTAAAGTTATATATACAATAATATATATTCGGAATAAAACTAATGTATTTTAGAAAAACAATAATGGAATATTTCTGAAGAGAAATTGCTTGGCGTAACATCTGATAATCTAAGAAAGTTAACTAGTTCTTACGATATCAAGAAGAAAGAGCTTTCTTTAAAGCACTACCAATCTGATCAATCGCATGTTTTCCTTGATCTATAATGCCTGCCATCCAGAAGAAACCGTGGATCATCCCACGATACCTTGTGACTTCAACTTGAATGCCGGACTCTTTAAGTCGGTTAGCATAGGCTTCACCTTCATCTCTTAGCGGGTCATACTGTGCTGTAATCACTAAAGCAGGAGGTAAGCCAGTTAAATCTTTTGCTAGAAGCGGAGAAGCGTAAGGTAATTTCTTTTCACTCTCCGTTATATATTGAGCGCCGAACCAGTCTATTGCCCCTTTGGTTAAAAAGTATCCTTCCCCATTTTCACGGTGGGATGATGTATCATTAGCAAAGTCAGTAGCTGGATAAATGAGTACCTGATAAGAGATAGACGGGCCACCACGCTCTTTTGCCATTAATGTTACGACAGCAGCTAAATTTCCACCTGCACTATCCCCACCAACAGCAATCCGACTTGGGTCACCGTTATAACGGGTAATATTTTCAGCTACCCATTTAGTAGCCGCATAACAATCTTCAGTTGCTATAGGAAAGCGATGTTCAGGGGCGAGCCGATAATCAACAGAAACGACAATGGCTTGCGCGCGGTTTGTCACAGCTCGAAGTGGTGGATCAACGACTTCTAAATCGCCAATAACCCATCCGCCACCATGAAAATAAATGAAGACAGGGAATGGACCTTCGCCTTCAGGTGTATAAATACGAATGTTAATTTCCTCACCGTCAACAGTAACAGTAGTATTTTCTACTCTAGAGACTTGTTCAGGCATACCACCTAAAAATTTAAATTTTTGTGCATTTACGCGATTATCTTTCACGGAAAGTTCATTTACAGGTGGAGTTTTTGCAGCAGCCAGTTGGTCTAAAAAGAATTTGGCTTGCGGATCTAATGTCATCTTAAATTCCCCCAATCTAATGTTTGTAACCACTTCTAAAGAGTATGTAAACTTAAGTATTTCTAGCATTATTGAAAGAGATATAGGAAATATTCTTCTCGAATAATTCTTGATACCTCTATTGAACCATATTTTATTGGAAAATTCTAAAAAAATAATGATATTTTAAAGGATTTTTCAAAGAAATATAGAATAGTAAAAGGATAGGTAAAAACTATGTATTATTATTTCAAAAAAGAGGTGAGAACGTGGTAAGTAAAAATAGACAAATTTTACTAGCGCAACGACCAAATGGATTACCAGATAACTCAACTTATAGTTTTGTAGAAACTGAAATTCCTTCATTAGAACCGAATGAAGTTCTCGTAAAGGCTCAATATTTATCGGTAGATCCATATATGCGAGGAAAGATGAGTGATGCAAAATCATATACAGCACCTTTTGAGCTAAACAAACCTCTGCAAGGTGGAGTAGTTGGTACTGTTATTGAGTCGAAGCATCCTAAATTTAATCCAGGTGATACGGTAACTGGGCTTCTGGATTGGGCAGACTATACGGCTATTGATGGAAATGAAATTCGAAAAATAGACCCTAATCGAGCACCAATTACGACTGCTCTTTACGTAACTGGAATGCCAGGTTTAACAGCGTATTTTGGATTACTTAATATTGGTCAACCTAAAGAAGGGGAAACCGTTGTCGTTTCAGGTGCAGCTGGTGCCGTTGGTATGATCGTAGGTCAAATTGCTAAGATCAAAGGGTGTCGTGTTGTTGGTATTGCTGGTTCTGATGAAAAAAATGCGTATTTAACAGAGGAACTAGGTTTTGATGCGACTATTAACTATAAAACGACAGATAACATTCGCAAAGCATTAAAAGAAGCATGCCCGAATGGAATTGATGTGTACTTTGATAACGTAGGCGGGGAAATCTCAGATGCTGTATTCTCACTATTAAATTTTCACGCTCGTATCGCACTTTGTGGTCAAATTGCACATTACAATGATACACAAATTGAAATGGGTCCGCGTTTCTTAGGGAATTTCTTAAAGCGAAGTGTTCTGCTAAAAGGATTTATCGTTTCAGACTATGCAGATCAATATAGAGAAGGCGTTAGTGATTTAGCGAAATGGTTAAGTGAAGGCAAAATTAAATATAAAGAAAATATCGTTGAAGGTTTAGAGAATGCACCAGATGCATTTCTAGGATTATTTAGAGGTGATAACCTCGGTAAGCAACTCGTTAAAATTAGTTAGGCCTAAAGGAAATGTTAGTAGACTCTGATGTAGATGATATTCTTTATACCGATGCAATTAGCGGAGTTAATGCAAACTTCCTTATTCCTTGTTTACAAAAAGCAGGTCTTGATTTAGATAATTTAAAAAGACCAGATAAAATAGATGTAGCTCACGCTGATCATCATGAAAACGAAGCAAAAGCATGGAAGGATGTATGGTCAGCTGGACAAGGGGTTGGAGCCATTAAGAACGTTCAACCGATTGCAGAAGTTGTTCGTGAAATGAAAGAAGAATATCAGCAAGCTGTTCAACTAGTTAGTAATAATTCTTCCACTTCAAAGGTCTAATAAAAATTTGAAATATAAGAGAGTAGGGTTTTCTTTAACTCTACTCTCTTACTATTTTATTTAGAGCTTAACGAGACAGAAGTTTTATTTTTCTTAGGGATCCAAATGGATGCGCGCTCAGGTCTTCAAGTTTAGCTATGGAAAAGGAAAATAACATAAGTGATCTTATGATTTAACTTTTGAAAAGTAAGGGTAAAATGTTAACCACTTGTAAAATGACTATTCTTTTGTCGTTACGCAAGTGGTTTTTATATGTTTGCAGTAGGTCAGTTGTTCGTCTATATTGCAATTCATAGTTTTACTTATATTGTCACTATATGTATCTTTAAAATATAGTACAATATAGGAAAGCAAATAGACTCACTTTTTCGTTTGTGATTAAGCAAGTTTGCTTCTTAGTTATAAAGTTTTGCTTTTAATGGTAAACTATGAGTAGTTATTATACGTATTTCATAGAGAATAGCTTGTGTAAGGAGGCTTAACAATGGCTCAACAAAAATGTGAAAGTTGTGGGCACGAAATTACGAGAAAAGAAATTACAAAATCACTATTAAAAGGGTACAGTCCGATTACTTGTAGTAATTGTGGCAAAGTCCATTTAGTGCAACAGATGTCAAAACTAATTATTGCTATGTTAGTTACATTTCCAATCGTATTTTTTGTATTATTATTATCCACAGCAATTGGATTATCAGGACCTCAAACGTTTGTTGTAGGTGCAATTCTGCTCGGGGTTACTTTATTTGCTTCACCTTTTATTGCGAGATGCGAACCGGCTGAAAATCAACAGATGTAGAAAGTTTAGATAAATGTAATATAAAAATTAAAAACAAAAAAACGATCCAAGATACTAAAGTGTACCCTTTGTAAAGGACATTTTTAAAAAGTCTAGGCAGTTTTAAGAAGATGATTCCTGTATTGAACAGGGGTCATCTTTTTTAAATTCCATTGGTATCTATAGTGATTGTAGTACGTCATGTATTGTTTAATTTCAAGCTTTAATTCATCCAAGGTTGTACAATGCTTTATGTATGCCTCATCCTTGAAATGACCAAAAAAATAAGTAATATCTGTTAGAAGAACTTTTCCAGGTACCCCCTGCTTAAATTGTCGATTTACTAGGTTAGGGGCAACTCGATGTTCTTGTGTTGCTTTCATCATTCGCCTATAGGGGTTTGCCTTTCTAATAGGGCAAATAATACCGTATTTTTTCATGATTCGTCGTATACGTTTCAAATTATAGACAACATTAAATTGACCCGCCAAGGTCATTTTAATTTGGCGTGCCCCTTTCTTACGATTCTTAAATTTAAATGCTTTAAAGATGGTCTCTTTCGCTTTTTCATCCTTTTTATCTTTTTGCCTTCTCTGTTCCTGTGATTTCTCTGAGAAGTAATTATAATAACCACTTCGTGAAATGACAGCTAGTTCACACAGGTAGCTCACCATACTTTTTAGTTGATATTTTTCAATAACTGAATGAATAAGGATGTATTTCTGAAAGGGGGGAATTACTACTTCTTCATCCCCCTTTCTAAAAAACGAATCTTTTTTAATAGTTCATTCTCAGCCTTTAGAAAGTTAATTTGTGCTTCTAAACGAGCATTTTTTTCTTCTAATGTAAGTTCCTTTTTTCTAGGTCTACCTAAACTATCCCTCCTAGTATCATTTAACCCTAGAACTCCACTTTCTCGATAGGCAGCTCTCCACCTTTTGCCTGAAGATTCAACACGTTTCATCCCAATGATATCTATATCAAACCCACATTCCTCAAATATCTCTCTTGGGAACTTTCCCTTTTTATTTTCATTAATGAAAAGATGCTTAAATTCATCAGTATAAGTAATTCCTTTTGTACTAACTGATTTAACATATTTATTAGCTGATAGTAGCTTAATTTCTTTCACTGTAAAAATCTTTTTACTCATTTTGTTTTCTCCGTCTCCATGTTTTTTCTCTGTCGTATTTCTTAATTATACAAAAAAGTACCCTACAGGTAGACTTTTTTTAGTGTCTACTCTATAGGGTACATTTTATACATAGTAAAGTGCTGCCTTTTTTGAAATTCATAACTTATAGAGGAGGTTCAAATTGTCCTCCTTTTTGAACACGCACTTATAATAAAGGTAGCGTAATAGTAAACGTCGTACCTTGATTTTCTTTACTAGTAACAGTAACTTTTCCGTTATGATTTTCTATGATTCCAAATGAAATCATAAGTCCTAATCCAGTTCCATTTTCTTTTGTGGAGAAAAACGGTCGCCCGATAGAAGTTAGCTTTTCTTCTGGTATACCAACACCTTGGTCTTTAACACGAATAGTAACTTGTTCACTTTCACTTTCGACCTCCAGTGAAATTTCACCGCCGGTCGGCATCGCATCAATCGAATTTTTAATCAGATTGATAAATACTTGTTTTAACTGATTATCATCACAATAGACTAAAATTTCTTCTGTTTGATAAATACAGTTAATTTGTACATTTTGGATATTACATTGTGGTTGTAGAATAGCTACCACTTGATCTAAGACTCCTACAATATTCTTTTCACATAATGTTGTTGCATTTGGTTTGGCTAACAATAATAACTCATTAAGAATCAGTTCGATGCGATTAAATTCTTCATTCATTATTTTGTAATATAACTGTTTGTCAGATTCACCTGACTGTATAAGTTGCAAGAAGCCTTTTAATGAAGTTAAAGGGTTTCGTATTTCATGGGCAATCCCTGCTGCCATCTGGCCAACTAATGAGAGCTTTTCAGATTTTTGCAGAATTTCCTTTGTTTTCTTAACTTCCGTAATATCTCTGAATGTGATAACGGAACCTATATAATCACTATTTTCTAAGATTGGATTCGTCGTATATTCTACGTCAAAACTCGTCCCATCTTTTCTCCAAAATAGATCATCAGTGATATGAATACTCTCACCATCTTTTAGTGCCTTAAAAACAGGACAGCTTGCTACAGAAACTTTATTTCCATGTTTATTTGTATGGTGTATAAGATCATGCAAATTTTGATTACTTAAATCATTTTCACCATAACCTACCATTTCTTCGGCAGCTTTATTCCAAAAGATAACATTAGCATCTAAATCAATACCATAAATTCCATCAGAAATAGAATCTAAAATCAATTGATGAATTTGGTTAAGTTTTTTGATCTCTTTCTCTTTTTCGATCTGTTTACTAATATCATATATATCTACAAGATAATGAGATGTCTGTTTACTTCCTTCAGTTATTTTAAGCAATGAAAAATGTAGGGCAACCCAAAGTTCTTTCCCGTTTTTATGGATAAATCGTTGATCAATAATTATTTTATCTTCTATATTAGGTGGTTGCTCTGTAAATAAATAATTAGTCTTCGAAATATCTTCAAGATGAGATATTTTTGACAAACTTAACTGTTGTAGTTCAGGTTTGGAGTAACCTAAAATAGTACATAACGTACTATTAACTAAATAAAACTTTCCATCTAACGTAACAATTGCTTTACCATTAGAGGCATACTCAAAGGCATTTTGATACAATGCCTGTTCTACTTGACTATTCGAAAGTTTAAACACATTAGTATCCTCCGTAAAAAAATTATTATAACTAGTATAGATGTTACTTATATTTTATCTTAAATTGATAATTTTTGTAAGATTTAATCAATAAGTCACAATATATTTCTCGTTTAATTCAATTTGAAACGGTAATAGTGTATAATTTATTAAAAATTGAAGAACTAAAGTCTTAGACTCTAGTTTGTAAAATGATTTTTACTAGGCTACCTTTTGGCTCTGTTAATGTTGGTTTTTAAAGCAAAGTGTAAAGAGCCCAATATATAAATAGAGGAGATTCTCATGACTAAACTAACCCCTAGAAAGTTAAAAGCTCTTGAAACGAAAAAGAAAATTTTAAATACAGCCCTTGATCTATTCTCCAAAAATGGATATAACGATGTAACTATTGATGACATTGCAAAGGAATCTGGCACTTCAAAAGGGGCTTTTTATAACCATTTTAACTCAAAGTATGAAATATTTTTGGAGAAATTTAAAGAAATCGATGACTTCTATATCAATTTCCTTAAGGAGCTAGAAAATGAACAAACAGAAGAAGCTAAAATAAAAAAACTTATACATGCGCAGTTACACTTTCTTGAAGAACAACTTGGCAAAGAAGTAATTCGAACCATTTACATTAATGCCCTTCATCCTAATCAAGCAGATTTCCTCGTTAGTACCGCAAGACCTTATTACAGAATTGTAAAAACCTTTATAGAAGCTGGACAAGAAACGGGTGAATTCAGAAGAGATATGAGCGCGGAACGATTAACCAATTATGTAACAAGATGTACGCGGGGGACACTTTATGATTGGGGATTATATGATAACTTTAACCTCGTAGAAGAAGGTACAACATTTCTCGAGCTTATTATAGAAGGAATAAAACAGAACTCAGCTAAAAAATGAATGGCCGATAAAAACTATCCTAGGAGAATAATGAATTTACTAACTGAGGTAAATCATTAATATAACAACCAAAGGTGCCAATCACTAGGATTCGCACCTTTGGTTGTATTGAATAACTGAAAATCATGTTGGACAATTTTAGTGTACTTCAGGGGTCCTTATGTTCTCCAAAACAGTGTTTTTTATTGTTTAATGGACCTCAGAGGCCCTTATTGACTACTAAAACAGTCTTTTTCATAAAAAATAATAGAAATAAGGTCCCCTCAGTTCCCAAAAACCGATAAAAGGATAGATTTTTAGAAAATAAGGTCCTGTGAAGTCCGCAAAAAACGTTTACAATTGGTTAATGATCTAATTTTCAATCCATGATAATTCTATTAAACACATTGAGCCCCTAAGTATCATTTGAGTTAAACTACAACTCCACCACTAACTTCAATAACAGCTCCATTCACATAACTTGCTTCATCCGATGCTAAAAACGCATAGACATTGGCAAGTTCTTCCGGCTTTCCTAGTCGACCAAGAGGAACTTTTGCTTCCATTGCTTGGATTACCTTGTCAGGCATAGGTGCTAGAATAGAAGTAGCAATGAACCCAGGACAAACCGCATTCGAACGGATTCCATCTCTACCCAGTTCTTTTGCCCACGTTTTTGTCATCCCAATTACACCAAATTTAGTTGCTGCATAATTCGTCTGGCCAAAATTGCCGTAAACTCCAACGACCGATGACGCATTTAAAATAACACCTGAGTTTTGGTTTTTCATAATATCTACAATCGCTCGAGTCATATTGTACGTTCCTTTTAAATTGACATCTATTACTTTATCAAATTGTTCATCGGTCATTTTGTATAGTTGAGCATCATCAATAATACCTGCATTATTTACTAAAGTATCTATACGAGTATATCTTTTCATCACTTCATCGACCATTTCAGTGATTTGTTGTTTGTTCGTAACGTCAACCTGAAACGCTAGAGCTTCTCCACCAAGCTCGGTAACTTTTGCAACTGTTTCTTCCATATTCTCTTCATTCATATCAACGACTATAACTTTAGCACCTTCTTGAGCAAATTTAATTGCCGTTGCTTGCCCAATACCAGTTCCTGCTCCTGTTATGATTGATACTTTATCTAGTAATCTCATAAACTCCATCTCCTATGCATTAATCAATTGATAAATTGGTTTCCCATTCTCATCTTTTGTTTTTAATTCTACTTCCATCCCAATCTTGATTTCCTTATCTTTACTATATCCTTCTACTCTTGTTGTAACTTGCGATCACCATCTGGATTTAATAGAGCATGATTATGGTTTTGAACAGCACAGGTAGCCATTGCCTCACGAACGTTACCATATTCATACATATAACATCGCTCTTTAATTGGTTAGTGAAAATACCTCTTTCATTTTTCTCTTTAAAATTTTACCTGATGCATTTCTAGGAAACTCATTAACAATCAATAATTGACTTAGCTTTTGATAACGTGCTGACACTCTTTCATTGACCCATAATAAAAGTGCTTCTTCCGTAATCGATGCCCCAGGTTTTAGAATGACTTGAGCTACTGGTGTTTCTCCCCACTTTTCATGTGGAATGCCAAATACGGCACATTCTGCAACCTCAGCATGACTACTAATAACTTCCTCTATATCTCGAGGATAAATATTAACACCGCCAGAAATGATCATATCTTTTTTCCGATCCACTAGATAAATAAACCCTTCGTCATCACAATAGCCTAGATCCCCTGTTTTAATCCAATTATCATCCACAACGGAACTTCTCGTAACTTCTTGGTTATTGTAATATTCAGACATAATTGTCGGTCCACGCCCGATGATTTCACCCACTTCTCCTATAGCTACTTCTTCTCCATCCTCATCAATGATTTTAAATTCATTGAAAATCATTGGTGGTCCAACAGATCCGATTTTTCTTAGCACATCGGCAGGGCGAAGGGTTGTTAAGAAACCTTCTGTCAACCCATACAGTTCATATAAACGTCCAGGTAACTTCTCGCAAACTTCCTTTTTCCTTGTAGTTGGTAACGGTGCTCCTAACGTTAGTAATACTTTTAATGAATTGAGCCTTTCATTATCAAATCCCGGTGAGTCTAGTAATGATATAATCTGGGTCGGAACAAACATCGTATGAGTTATTTGTTCATTTTCAATTAGTTGTAACGCTGTTTCTGTATTAAATTTTGGCATAAGTACATAAGTAGCGCCCGCACAAATAGTAGGGTACATAAAAGCTAATGAACCATTAAATACTAAGCTTCCAGCTGCTAGTACTTTACTTTCAAACGAAACACCATATTCAACAGACCAAAGAAAAGCATACATGTTTCTTGTTTTATGCGTATGGACGATCCCTTTCGGCAGGCCGGTTGTACCTGATGAGTACATAATATTACACTCATCATTTTCATCTATTTCTGTTATAGGTTCGGTTGTTAAAGCGCTCTCTCTTTCAGCAGTGTAATTGTATACTCCTGGTGTTTTTCTTTCCCCAACAACAACATACGTATTCGTACATTTAATCTCCTGCTTAATACTTTCAATTTCACCCCAATAATTTTCACCGACAACCATTAAATTAGGGCTGCAATCATTAATAATAAACACGTTATCTTTACCTTTTACCATTGGATTTAACGGTACTATCACTGCACCAATTTTTGCAGTAGCCCAAAACAGCTCTAACATTTCAATGCTGTTTGAAAGCAACATCGCTACTTTATCTCCTTTATTGACCCCTAGCTGACTAAGAGAATTCGCTGTTTGGTTTACTCTATCATTAAACTCTTTATATGTGAGTCGCAGATCTCCGACGACAACCGCAAGTTTATTTGGATAGTGACGTGCATTTCTTTTCAACATAAATCCGACATTCATAAAGTCAACGCTAATTTTATCCATCTTTAAATCCCTCCATGTTATTCTCAACCAAACTATTTGTCTATCATTTTTTCCTAATAACTAATAATCATTAACAGCACTTAAGTTAATATTCACCTATTCATGAACCCTTTTCGAAGACTACAGTCTGTAAAAGTAGTAAAGAGTAGCTCCTTAAAAAAGGAGCAAAGAATGGTTCTATGTTTTTAAAATTGAGGGCAACCAAAGAACTAACTCTGGGAAAATAGCAACTAATACAATAACAACTACAATGATGATTACAAAAGGAATGACTCCTCGGTAAATCGTTCCTAATGATATTCCATCAGGTACAATACCTTTGACATAAAATAATGAATAACCAAACGGCGGTGTTAAAAATGATGTTTGCAACATAAGTGCAATACATGTAACAACCCAAAGCATCTCAAAATCATATAATTGAATAAGCGGTAAGAAAATAGGAAATACAATCATAACGATCCCAATCCAATCAATAAACATCCCAAGTAAAAACGTAACAGCCATCATAATGATGAATACTCCCCACTTGTTTAACCCTAATGACTGAACAAAATTCTGAATAGCCTGATCCCCACCAAGTGTCATAAACATTGAGGAAAATGCGGTTGCACCAACTAATATAATCATAACCATTGCTGTTGTTTTCGCTGTATCATACACAGATTCGCTTAACATCTTCATACTGAATTTACGGTAGGCAAAAGTCATTAATAATGCTACAAAGGCTCCTACACCGGAAGCTTCCGTCGGTGTTGCAACCCCAGAAAAGATTGAACCTAGGACTGCCATGACTAGTATCATGGGTGGAATTAAGTTAACTAGCGCTCCCGTAATTCTCTTCCTGATTGGCATTGCAGCCGCTTCCTCAGCAGATAAAGCGGGGCCGTAATCCGGATTTTTCCAGCAAATAAATAGAACATAGACACAATACGATGCTGCTAATAAAAGTCCCGGAATTAGTGTCGCTTTAAACAGATCACCAACAGAAACTTGTGATTGGGCTCCCATGATGACTAACATGATACTCGGTGGGATTAAGATACCTAATGTTCCACCAGCTGCCACAACACCTGTTGATAGCTCTTTGTTGTATCCATATTTCAGCAATACAGGAATTCCTAAAAGCCCCATCGTAACGACAGAAGCCCCAACTACTCCTGTAGTCGCAGCAAATACAGTTGAAACAACAATGATTGCTAAAGCAATACCACCACGCAATCGGCCCAGCAAATAACGCAGGGATTCAAATAATCCATCAGCAATTTGAGAACGTGCTAACAAATTAGCCATTAGGGTGAAAAGCGGTATGGCTACTAGCGTATAATTATTCATTACACCAAAAGTTCGACTAACAAATATATTAATTACTTGTGGTCCCCAGCCAATATAACCGAAAAGAAATCCTACTCCACCTAAAACAAAAGCTAGTGGATGCCCCGTTGCCAAACCAATTAGGAGAGCGATAAATATTAATAGAATAAATAGTTCAGGACTCATAACGCTCCCCCTTTATTAATATATAAACTCGTTTTAAAACCTCTGAAATTCCTTGCAGCATAAGTAAACCAAATGCTATTGGAATGATCGTTTTTATTGGATATAACGGTGGTGCAAATAATGAGGTCGAAACCTCTTTCGTACTCCAAGAATAATGAGCATAGCCAATACTTATATAGAAAATACTGATAACAAAAGGGAAGAATAAAATACAATACGTTACAATATCTAAAATTGCTTGTTTTTTAAGGGTTAGTTTTTCGTAGAGAATGTCTACAGATACCATACTTTTATGCACAAGAGCATAAGCAGCAACAATCATGAAATGAAAGCCGTAAATCATTGTTATTGTTTCATAGGTCCAAATCGTCGGTGCACCTAGAAAGCGGCGACTTATAACTTCATAGACCACTAGAAATGTAAGCAAAATGACAGACCAGGCACCAATCTTACCTATAAAATTATTCAGCGTATCAATGCTCTTTATAATTCCTCTCAATAGTTTCATTAAGACTCTCCTAAAAGGTAAATTTTATGTTTTATAATTTAATAAGAGGTTGCCCAAAGTATGAAAGAAAAGCGCAAACGCCCGGTTAGCGGTGCTAGAGCTAGACATCTTCAAATTCTATAGTGTCTATCCTTCTATTTTTCAGAATTCACAACACCATGTTATTTTGGACAACCTCTGCATATCAATCTAGCAAGGAAGGATAATTATCTCCAAAGCCCCATTTACCTTGTAGCTCTCTATACATTCCATATGTTTCTAAATACGCTTTTTGACTATTTAATACCATGGCAAAATCTTCGTTTTCACTCGCAATTTCTTCACGCACTTCCTTTGCAGCTTCTTCAATTCGTTTGATATCTTCATCAGACATTTGATTGATTGTAATACCTTTTTCGACCATTTCACTTGCGGCTACAGCATCGTTATACATCGCTTTTGTTGTGTTTTCCAGCATTGCCGTTTTTGCTGCAATCGCAACAATTTCTTGTAAGTCTTCAGGAAGAGAATCCCAAGCATTTTGATTGATCATTGCACCGAACACACAAGACGTTTGATGCCAGCCTGGTACAGCCCAGTAATCCGTTACTTCATCAAGACCCATAATTTGATCAGCCCACGGTGTAGCAAATTCGGCAGCATCAATAACACCACGCTGTAATCCTTCGTAGATTTCTACAGTAGGAATACTTACTGGATTTGCACCAAATTTGTTAATGATACGAGATTGCATAAGCCCTACAAAACGAATATTCAATCCTTGCAAATCATCTAAACTCTCAATTGGTTTGGTAGAACGAATTCCTGACTCCATGCTATGAACTGTATGTGGAAAATAAACCATATTATGTTGTCCATAAATTTTGTTGTACATCTCTAAACCATCAGCAGCATACATCCACAATAAATAATCAATATTACTTAACCCGACGACTTGTGAACTTAATAGATCAAAGGCAGGATTAATATTTGACCAATAAAGCGGTGTATCCGTACCCATTTCTACAACACCATCACGCACAGCCTCAAGAACACCAGCAGCTTCAGTAAGTTCCCCAACTTGATGAACAGTAATATTTAATCGACCGTTACTAAGTTCTTTAACAAGTTCAGCAAATCTTTCATCTTGCCCAATGTGTAATGAGCCTCCACCCCAAGGCGTTACCATACGCCAATTAAAAGTTTCTCCACTAGCTGTATTCGTTGAAGAATTATCGTTATTGTTATTATTATTTTGGCTGCTACCTGCTTCTTGGTTCATACAAGCACTCATGATCATAACTGTTAAAATAAGTAAAAATAAAAGTGAATTCCTATTTCTTTTCATCTGATTAACCCCTTTCATTTTTTTATTGCTTTAAAGCTTGCACCCCTAAAAAGTTAACTTCATCATCACCCCCAGCAATTAATAAAAAACAATATTAACATGTAGGTAAGGCATGGTAACCGCTTACATTTTCTGAGTTGAATAAATGAAAATCGCTTTTTTTCATAGACTGCTTTACTTAGCCAAAGGCTGTTTTCGTAAACTTTGTTGCTATTGGACCGTTTTTTGAATATAAATCAGCCCTAAAAATTCATTTATCCATCTGGCTGATTTATATTCAAAAGCTTCACGCTAAAGCGTGAAGAACCAAGCTTTGGCTTGGTTACGGTCCAATAGCTAATAGCAACATTCTTTTAGAAAAGAGCCTAGCCAAAGAGTCTGTGACATTTTTTCAAAAAACATAGCTAGCCTAAATTAGTCACATTATAAGAAATGAGCTAATAAGCAGACATTAATTAAAATAACAAACCGAAGTCACCGACTTTAGTTTCTAAAATGATTATATTTATAATATACAAAATTGTCAAACTATTTATTTGAAAAATGAAAAAATTATTAGATATATAAAAGTAGATATATAATGTTTACCATTTATATATTTACTGACATTTTAATCAGAGTAAAATCATATACATCTTCGTAAAATAATAGAATAACCACACCTTATTATTAAGGTGTGGTTACATTAGAAGTAACGCTTGATCATCATCATGCAATAATATGTTGTTTTGCTAAACTGTTCATTACACGATAAACTTGGAAACATCCTTTTGTAATGTTTCAGCAACATGAGCTAGTTCACCTGAACTTACATTTACCTCTTCGACAGTTGCTGCCTGTTCTTCTGTCGCTGCTGCTACTTCTTGGGCTGCTGCAGCCGATTGTTCTGTGATACTAGATATTTGTTCAATAGACTCTAATACCTCTTTTATATTTTCCTCTATTTTTGTAAAATAGTCTCTAACTTCATTAGCGCCTCGTTCTGTGACTTCTACTTGTTCGACTATTTTCGTTAATGCTTCACCGCCAAGCTTTATTTGCTCGACTTGAGTTTGAACTAACTTGGAATTTTCGCCCATAAGTTCAACCGTTTCATTCGTTTCATATTGAATTGATTTAATTAGGTTTGCAATTTGGTTTGCATTAGCATTCGATTGTTCTGCTAATTTTCTTATTTCATCGGCAACAACAGCAAAGCCTCTTCCATGTTCACCTGCTCTTGCTGCTTCAATAGAAGCATTTAAAGCTAATAAGTTCGTTTGTTCTGAAATCCCAGTAATAATGCTTGTAATTTCACCAATTTCGCCTGATCTTTTTCCTAATTGTTCTACAGAATCAGCCGCCTTTTTTACAGATAGAGACATCTTTGCAAGTTGCTCAATTGCCTCTTTTATGGACTGCTCACCATTATAGGAATAGTTCGTTGTTTCTTTAGCTTGTTCAAACATACGGACCGCTTCTTCTCTACCGTGCACAACTTCTTCCGATGACTTTTGCATTTTAGTAAGAATTTGACTTGAAAAATCAGCTTGTGTCGTCACTCCATCTGCAATTTCACCAATTGTAACAGCAATCTGATTAGAGGTTTGCTCCGTTTGTTCCGCACTTACTGATAATTGCTGAGAAGTTAATGCCGCTTTATCTGCATTAGCTTTAACACTTGTAACAATATTTTTGATATTTTCAATAAATACATTGGTCGAATCCGCTAAATCTCCAACTTCATCATTACTATTTACCTGAATTTTCTTTGTTAAATCTCCACCGCTTTGCGATAAATTATCTAACTCTGACTTTAATAAGAGTAATGGTTTAGTTAACTTGGAAGCAAATATAATTGCAAATATAATAACAATCACAGTAACAGCAATTAGAGCTAGTACCATTTTCCATAGCAGCGATTGAACAGAACTAAGCGCTTCTCCTGAATCCATTTCAGCGACTATTATCCAATCCAGTCCGTTAATATTTAATGGTGTAAAAGCACTAAGCACTTCATTGCCGCGATAATCTTCAATAATCTCTACAGCTGTCTCACCTTGAAGTGCTTTCTCAGTCGCCACTGTTTTAACTTCCATGACACCTATGGTTGATTCTTCAATAAAGCGAGAGTTAGACCTCATTAAAAAGTCATGACCAACAAGATAAGCTTCTCCTGTTTCTCCTAACCCCTCACTGCTTTGCATCATCCGACTAATATCGGCATCTGATAGTTGTAAGGCAACGACCCCAAGATGTTCTCCATTACTATTACGAACAGGATGGGCGATAAATGCAGCTGGTGCATCCGATGGTTCATAGTGTTCATAATCAGCAATTGCAAAGCCTTCATCAGCATTTTGATATACATTAGCTAGTCCAGTATTATTATAGGGACCCGTTATTAAGTTCGTACCGTAGTCATCTTCTTTCTCTACGGTATAAATAATATTTCCTTCTCTATCGATTAAAAATAAGTCGTAATAATTATATGTACGAATAAATTCTTCAAAATACTCTTCTGCCGTTCTCTCTATAGTTCTGTTATTATTGCTTCCTTCATCAGTTGTTTGATTTCCCATCGTTAGATAAGTAATCCTATTTCTAGCTAAAAGCGCGACATCTCCTTCTTTTTCATCAAAATAATCTTCAATCATTCCCTTTTTTACTTCTCTAATTGATGTTAAATGATTTAGTGTTGATTCTTCTAAAGCAGAAGAAGACGTAGTAACGCTCAAGCTAAATAAAATTAACATTGGTACTAAACTGATCAGTAAAAAGGCTATTAATATTTTCTTTTTCACCTTAACTCCCCCAAATATTTTTTTTTTTGAAATTCCCCCATAGTAAACCGTGAATATTTTACCATGATAAAGTACCTATACCCAAACAAAATGCTTTAAAACATGTATTTATTACTTTTTTTAATTTTTGTAGTGACTTATTACTCACGACTATAGACTTCCAACCTAAAAAAACAAGATAAACAGTCTTTCAGAAAGAGGCAAAAATAAAAAAAGCGTCTCAATAGAGCTAGAAACACCCTGCTGAGACAGCTTTTTTTTTATAAATATTTTCGATGCATTTTCTTCCCATCGTACGTAAAAACGATTTTCTTTTCATTAATCACGGTTTCCATATGAGTGGAACGGCCCCATAATTGGTGGATATAAGGCAAGACCTTTTCTAAATACCCTACGTCTAATTCCGTTCCTTCGTAATGATGAGTAACATACAATTCCCCATTTTTTAAATAGTCACCATCTGTAACTGTTAAATACGGGAACCCTCCATTTACACGGGATTGAACGAGTTGATCACGAATATTCTCCCACTCTTTATCGACAATTTTATAGTCTGATCCTTGCTTTTGGAATAGGAATAAATCTTCGCGATTTACAAGATCTTTCGTCAAGTAATTACGAATAAATGAAATATCAGATTCAATTTCTCTTACTTCATAGATTTTCTCTCTTCCGCTGCCAGGTTTAACACCTTGTCGTTCTTTCATTTCTTTCGTTGGATTGTTATATCGCTCTTCAATATCTTCAAAAATTTTAAGACCAAGGTAATATGGATTGATGCTCGTCTTAGATGGTTGAACCACACCGGAGTTTAGCTTCGCATATTCGATTGCTTCATCGGTTGTTAGTGAGAGTTCGCGCATAATTCGAATATGCCAATACGAAGCCCAGCCTTCATTCATAATTTTTGTTTCTAGCTGAGGCCAGAAATAAAGCATTTCTTCACGCATCATTGTAAGGATATCTCTTTGCCACGGCTCAAGCTCACGGCTGTACTCTTCAATAAATAACAATAAATCTTTTTCTGGTTTTGGTGGGAATTTTTTCCTCTTTTTCTTTTTCGGTTCAGCTGGTTTATTACTTCCCAAGTCCCATAAATCATCATATGGTGAAGTTGACTTCGGTGTTTCTTCTTCCTCTTCTTCCATCGACCAAGCTAATTTAGAGCGTAAAATACTTGGATCAATATGTTCTTGAATCGATAATATGGCATCGAGAAATTTCTCAACTTCTTCCCTGCCATGAATCATTTCATAACGATAAATTCTTTCAGCCGTCGCACTCATACTTTCTACCATATCTCGTCTCGTGTTGGAGAAGCGAACATTGTTCTTAAAGAAATCACAATGTGCCAAAACGTGGGCAACGATCAGCTTATTTTGCACAAGTGAGTTGGAGTCGAGTAAAAAGGCATAACAAGGGTCTGAATTAATAACCAATTCATAAATCTTACTTAAGCCCAAATCATATTGCAGCTTCATTTTGTGAAATTGTTTTCCGAAACTCCAGTGGGAAAATCTCGTCGGCATCCCGTAGGCACCAAACGTATAAATAATATCTGCAGGACAAACTTCGTATCGCATTGGAAAAAAATCTAAGCCAAACCCTTGAGCAATTTCGGTAATTTCCTCAATTGCATATTCCAACTGTTTTTGTTCATGCGGTAACATAGACGACCCTCCTCTAGTCTTCCGGTTATAACAATTTATGAAAAAAACAGCCAAATGATGCCCCTTTTATGGTACCTGGTATCTTTAATACTTTAAATTTTTAAACACTTTACGTCTTTAATGTAGTGTATGTAGCACAAAGAGCAACAACCATAATTAGGTTATTGCTCTTTTGGTTCTTTTAATTTTAAATTACTGTCTGTTATTCACTAAGATGCGCAACATGTACTAGAGTTATTATTTTCTTGCTCTGTATCTTCCCATGTGTAAAAGAACTCCCACTCATTTCCGTCTGGGTCAGAAATCCAAAATTTATCTTGTCTTGCATAACAACAAACCGTGTTAATTTCCTCTCTCGTTTCATTTCCTTGAGCAGTCATACGATCTCTATGCCTTTCAATATCTTCTTGCTGATCTACTTGAATACCAAAATGATTTATTTGGTTTCCCTCTACAGTCGCCTGTACATTTAACGTAAAGTTTAATGATAAATCAGGGATCAAATACTTTGCATAATTCTCTTTTACTTTAATTGGCTTTGCTCCAAAAAGCTTTGAGTAAAAATCAACGGACCTGCTTAAATTTGTTACGTTTAACCCAACGTGAATGTTCATTCTAAGCTCCCCTTTAATCAAATAATATTGATATTTTAATCAAAAAAAATTGATTTATAACTAACCAAGACTGATTGAAAATAATCAGCCTCGGAACAAACAACATAATTGTTCGGATAGAAGATGGTTCACCTGTTCATCATTTAACATATAATAACTCCAAGTACCTTTTGTTTCTTTCTTTATTAAACCAGCACTTAAAAGAATTTTTAAATGATAAGAGATTTTGGATTGAGGCATCTGAAAGATCTCACATAAGTCACATACACAAACTTTTCCCCGTTGCGTCAACTCATACATAATTTCAAGCCGTTTTTTATCAGCCAACGCTTTAAACTTACTTTCATATTCCTCAAACGTTTTATCTAAGTTAACGTCTATTAGTGGAATTTCTTTCATACATTTTCACCACCAAATATTGTCATCTTGTTAATCATATTGTATACCGGTCTTCTTCTTTTGACAACTATTTAATCAATTTTTTTTGATATAAGTTTTCGACATTATTTTCAATCTGCAATGACAGCTATATTCAAAAGCTTCACGCTAAAGCGTGAAGAACCAAGCTTTCGCTTGGTTACGGTCCAATAGCTAAAAGCAACAATCTTTTAGAAAAGAGCCATTAAAAAAGAAGGAGGGTGGACTAATGATTATCCACCCTCATATATTAAGCTTGCTTCAAAAGACCATGAATAGTACTCATTAACTCTTGCTTTAGTTCTGATAACCAAGTTTGGCTTTCAGCAAGGGTTGGTCTTTTGACACTAATGTAGAACTTAATTTTTGGTTCTGTACCTGATGGTCGCATACAAATCCAAGAACCGTCTTCTAGTGTATATTTTAAAACATTTGAAACTGGCAGTGTTAATGCTTCCCTGCGATTTTCTACTAGGAAAGAACGTTCCTGTGTATGATAATCTTCAGCAACAATAACCTTCATACCGCCAATTTTATGAAGCGGATTTGCTCTAAAATGAGCGAGGATTGACTGGATTTGCTCCACTCCCGCTTTTCCTTTGAGTGTTAGTGATTCTAAGCCTTCTTGATAAAAACCGTACTTAGAAAATACTTCCATTAATCCATCATACAAGCTCATTCCACGAGACTTGTAGTAGGTTGCCATTTCTGCTGCTAACAAACAAGCTTGAACGGCGTCTTTATCACGAACAAAATCTCCAACCAAATAACCGTAACTCTCTTCGTAGCCAAATAAGAAGGTTTTAGACCCAGTTTCTTCATATTCCTTCATTTTTTCACCGATAAATTTAAACCCTGTCAGTGTATCGACTGCTTCAAGCCCATATTCTTCTGCAATCACTCTACCTAATTCAGAAGTAACAATTGTTTTTAGAACTACCCCATTTTTAGGGAGTTTTCCTTGTGCTTTTCTTTGCGAAAGGATATATTCAAGCATTAACGCACCCGTTTGATTTCCTGTCAGTACAACATATTCTCCTTGTTCATTTCTTGCCGCAATCCCTACTCGGTCAGCATCAGGGTCAGTTGCAATTAGGACATCAGCATCGTGTTCATTACCATATTTAATCGCATATTCAAAAGCTGCATGTTCCTCTGGATTTGGTGATTTAACTGTTGAAAAATTCGGGTCTGGCAGTTCCTGTTCTTTTACAACGACTACATTTTTAAAACCAGACGTTTCAAGGACACGACGAACTGGAATATTTGCTGTTCCGTGCAATGGTGTAAACACAATGTTTACATCACTTCCTTTTTCAACGACCATCTCAGGATTAACAATAATCGTTTGAAGCTCGTCATTATAAGCTAAGTCGATTTCTTCACCAATCACTTTTAAGAGTTGAGCTGCTTTTAACTCGTTTTCATCTGCTACTTCGATTAACAATTCATCTTCAACCTCATTAACCTTTTCAATGAGAGTATTCGCAGGGCCTGGTGGAAGTTGACACCCATCCGGACCATAAACTTTGTATCCATTATATTCTGGCGGATTATGACTCGCAGTTATCACAATTCCACCAAATGCCTTTAAAGAACGAACTGCAAAAGATAATTCTGGAGTAGGACGTAAATCACGGAATAAATAAGTCTGAATCCCGTGCTTTCCAAGTGTTAACGCTGCTTCTTTAGCAAATTCAGGTGATTTGTGTCTGCAGTCATATGCTATAACAACACCTTGCTTTTTCGCTTCTTCTCCAAACTCCGAAATATATCGAGCAAAACCTTCCGAGGCTTTACGAATTGTATATGTATTCATCCGGTTGGGTCCAGGGCCAATTTCTCCTCGCATTCCCCCTGTACCAAACTCTAGTCCTTTATAAAAGCAATCTTCCAAGCGAACGTCATCATTCTTTAAAGCCTCTAATGCTTCTTTTAAATCTGTTTCTAAGCCACCAAAACCTACCCATCTACTATAAGCTTGTTTCCAGACCATAGTCTCCTCCTTGTCCTCTACATGACCTTACATCATTAATAGTAAACTCTTATTTATTTCCCTAAATACTTTACCATTCCTGCTGACACTTTGCTAATTTTATGTGAAAATATAAGATATAAACTCCCTATATTTTACAAATATAAGATAAGTAGTAGAGATACTTCATTGATCGTTTGATTTACCGATGAGATGAAGGTTTCAAAAACAATATTCTATACTCCAGTCGCACACAAAAAAGCCAGAAAACAAATTCTGCCTTTTCTTTACTGCTTTTTATATGTAATATGTACCAATGATAATAAACTTATCATTCCCACAAAAAACCTCTCGAAGTAGTCACTGCCACCGCACCAGCCTTAATTGCATGATCAACTTCTTCTTTATTTCGGATAAGTCCACCTGCAATTATCGGTATTTTTGTTTCATCAAAAACTTCAGTTATAATATGAGGCATTACACCTGGAAGGACCTCAATAAAATCAGGTTTAGTTACTTCTAATAATTTATAACTCGTTTCAAGTGCAATACTGTCTAGTAAAAATAATCGTTGAATCGCAATTAAGCCACTTTTTTTCGCTGTTAGCACTACACTTTTCCTCGTAGAAATTAAGCCGGCTGGCCGAATATCCTGACATAAAAATTGCGCAGCGTATTCATCATTTTTAAGCCCTTGTACTAAATCCGCATGCAAAAGTAATTGTTTATTTTTACTCTTTGCCAACCGGGTTAGACTCTTTAACTGACCAATATGACTATTTAATAAGATAATATATGTGAACTGACTATCTAACAATTTCTCTAATTGTTTAATATCTCTTGCAGCAGGTAATATTTTTTGTCCGTTAAAACTCTCCACCACACGTCACTCTCCTTTACTACGTCATTTAAACAGTAGATGTTCTACTTGTCAATAACGTATGAACAGTTAATCTAACTGTTGTTGAATAGTAGGAGGAAGTGGTTGTTCTAGATGAAAGTGGTCTTTTGGATCACGAAAATCATTAGACATCACATTACCATCAGACCGAAGTAAAAACTGGTTGATGTATGTTTCACTACCGCGCTTTGCCTCTAACCAACCAATCCATGTTCCACCCATGGACAATAGGATTTCTACTTCATACAAGCCATTTTCTACATGATGCATCGGCTTCTTTATATAGTGAACCATTTCCGGCATGTCTAATATTACCTTAACATTCGCATTCTTTATTGGATTTCCTTCTTCATCGTACAGGAAAATATGAAGATCATTAGTGGTCCCTGCTGAAATGACATTATCACTTCCGACAACTTCCATGTACCAATCCGTAACGAGATTCTCACGAAATAAAAGAGCATAGCTTAGTAATCCCGTAATAATTAAAAAAGATATAGCAATAAAGATGGTCATCACTGATCGTTTTACAACTACTTTTTCTAAATTCAAATTGCTCATCCTTTCTCTCATCACAGCTTTTCCAACGAAAGAATGAATTAAACTCATACGGATGAAACATTTTGTTTATACTCATTTGGATCTTTTCTCAAAGATTGTTGCTTATGATTTTTGCCGTATATCAAGCGGTTATTTGACTCTTCACGCCTAGCTTCTTGGTCTTGTGAAAATTAGTAGATGCAAAAGCAACAAAGGCATCAAAAAAGACCGTTCGAAACGATCTTTTTTGATCCATTCGAGCGGTCTCTCTTTCGTAATCAGAACATACTATTTTCCTTCTAGCTTGTAATTAATCTCATAAAGATCTTTTCTTCGATCACGTAATTGATTTACACTTCCGCTCCGTCTATGACGACGCAATATTTCAAGATCAACATCACCAACAACAACCGTGTCTATATTAGGGTGACATTCACCAACGATTGCATCGCGCGGGAATTCAAAGTCAGAAGGAGTAAAAATTCCTGATTGAGCATATTGGATATCCATATTTTCAACTTGTGGAAGGTTTCCAACTGTACCCGAAATAACGGTATAAACTTCATTTTCAATCGCGCGTGCTTGCGCACAATAACGAACTCTCAAATAGCCTTGGCGTTCATCTGTACAGAATGGCGTAAAGATAATATTGGCTCCTTTATCTACAGCGATTCGTCCGAGCTCAGGGAACTCTACGTCATAACATATTTGAATGGCTATTTTCCCACAATCGGTATCAAAGACTTTAATTTCATCCCCTGGACTAATTCCCCACCATTTACGTTCATTTGGAGTAATATGAATTTTATATTGCTTTTCAATCGTTCCATCTCTTCTAAACAAGTAGGCAATATTATATATTTTATTTTCTTCCTCTACAAAGTGAGAACCACCAATGATATTAACATTGTACTTTACAGCTAAACTGGTAAACAATTTAATATAGTCTTCTGTGTATTCAGTTAAGCGTCTGATCGCTTGACTTGGACTTTTTTCCGGTAAGAATGACAAGAGTTGGGTGGTGAAAATTTCAGGAAACACGGCAAAGTCAGATCCATACCCTGCAGCTACATCAGTGTAATATTCACATTGGGTAGCAAACTCTTCAAATGAGTCAATTCTTTTCATCATGTACTGGATGGTCGTTATCCGGACAGGGAACGACGTTCTAAAATGCCTTTTACTTTTCGGTTGAAAATCGATGTTGTTCCATTCCATTAACGTCGCATATCTCATGGACGCCTTATCATCTTCTAAATAATTCGGATTAATTCGTTTAAGTGTAAATCCATTCATCACTTGGAAAGTTAGAACTGGATCATAAATATTATGTAGCATCACTTGTTCAACATACTCACGAGGTGTATATTTCGTTGCATGTTTATAATAGTTAGGAATTCTCCCGCCAATAATCATACTTTTTAAATTAAGACTTCTCGCTAATTCTTTTCTTGCCTCATACAGTCGTTTTCCAATTTTCATTCTTCGATAATCTGGGTGCACCATAACCTCAATACCGTATAAATTATATCCATCCGGATTATGGTTCGTGATATATCCTTTATCCGTAATTTCATCCCACGTATGCTGGTCATCATATTCATCAAAATTGATGACTAAACTTGAACATGATCCTATAATTTTCCCGTCATACTCTACAACAAACTGACCTTCAGGAAAAACACGAATATGGCTTTCTAAATGTTCAATTTCCCACGGTTCCATATTAGGAAAACAAAGTTTTTGCAGAGCCATAATCTCATCAAAATCTTTTCTCATGATGTTTCTAATTTCTATCTTTTTCTCAAACTTTGATACATCTATTTTTGTCATACCTTCAACTCCTTTTTCCTAAACTGCTATATTAAGAAGTGTACCCTTAACCAGGCTCTTTCAACAACCATAACAACCTATCCCCTATAATATGAACAAGTAAACAAAATCATTTTTTCCTTAAATGTACGTAAGGTTTCATCTTCTTCGAACACCAATTATGGGATTGATTATCGTTCCTCTTGGTTTTTCCTCCTGCGTGAACCACTCCACCCTTTTAGTTAATGCTTTCTCCTAGGTTTTCCCTCTAGCGCATACCATTCCTCACTTTTGGTTAATGCTTTCTCCTAGTTTCTCCCTACACCGCACACGTTCACGCACTTTTCGTTAGCACTCCCTCCTAATTTCTTCCTCCACCGCACACCATTCCACCAAAAATAAGCATATCGACTAGTCCATACAAGCAAATAAAGCAAAATAAAAACACAAGCAACCGAAAAAACTTTTCTGCTGCTTGTGTTTTTCAATATTGGCTTTGTGTCTGTCGCTTCGATAAAAACCTTTTATTGATCTGATACAGAAATATGTACCTCAATCATTCCGATTTGACTATCTAATGGAATGCTAATAAACGTTTTATTCGAATGGTATTTTGAAGCACCTTCATTTACGATAGGAGGCGTGACGTCAATAATACATTCTTCTTTAGACAATTCCGTTGCTGTTGTTCCTGCTACCCAATTTCCAAACTCTTGCACAGCGCTCCAACCTATATCATCTAATGTCTCAACTTCGATCCCGCCCATCATCACACCGACAATTCCTTTCGCTGTGCTCTCAGAAAATGAACAAATAATTTGCCCATTCAGCTGACCACTGACACCTAAGATGACAGAAACATGATTAGAAGGTACTGGACCTTTTCCAGCTGACGGTTTTAACGGTGTAACTTCTATGCCAAAGTGACTTTGTAAGATAGTTTGCGTTGCACGACAAATTGCATTTACGTGATTTACATTCATAATAGCCTCCACTTACTAATCGTAAATATTTAATACTTAGTTGATATGATATCTGTATAACACCCGGAATTAACTATAACTTTATTCACATGTCAATTTTATCATATACCACCGTTTATATGGCATTTTTTTAGAAAATTTTATTTAATCCCAAAACTTTCCTCCTGGTTTCTAATTAAATACCATTGTTCTCTTGCCGTTTCTGTTACTTTTGCATCAGTATCACGCTGTCGATGTTGTATTACTCTAGAAAAATATTTAATCGCTTCTGTTTCTGAACCTATTCTACGATTTAATTCTCCTAACAAATAAATAACTCTTATTTCCGTTAACTGTGTCCCGATAAAATCAGATTGTTCGAATGACTCTTCATATTCTTTAAGTGCTAATCGTAAAAAACGTTGTTCTTGCTTCTCTTCTCCTATCATTCTATACAACCAACCTAATCTCATATAAATTCCGGCTAAGACAATATGCTTTTCCTTTTTTTTTGTCGCGGAAAGTACAGCTAATTTATAAGCTGTAATAGCATCAACAACTGTTCGTTCCTTTCCAAAATCTCTCGGCTTCCATCGTGATGATATTTCTTTTTCAATTCTATTTTTCACTTCTGGTGGGAAGTGGTTTGAAAATTGATCCGTCGCTGCATAGCCGCAGTTTGGACAGACATGTACCTCGTACATATAAGGGTTACAGCTATCATCCTTATACACTGTAAAAAAGTCACTTTCTATATTTTCTGTCCTTATAAACCTAGTACGAATTCGTTTTGTAGTATATCTTTCTCCACATACTAAACACGTTATCTCTTTGTCATATAAAGGCTCAATTTGCTGATTCACTATCATCACCCGCTTAAAATTAAACACTACAATATTATTAAAATATAACATTAATATACTTTATACCTATTAAAAAATCTGTATAAGTAATTCAATTGTACTATATTTTCTACTCTTTGCGACAAAATCCCTCATTTTCAGACGATATTTAGTATTATTCTCTTCTTTTATGATGATTAACTCTTCATCACTACTAGTTTTTTGTTAGATTTTGTAACATTAATTTTGTTTTCTTTCTGTAAATTCAAAAGGGTTTCTAACCAAAATGTAGAAAGCTTAACCTAAGACTTTAATTTAGAAAGGTTGTAGGTTCCTTTTGCAAACAGAAAAGCTTAGTGAATATGATCTTTATTTATTTCATCAAGGCAACCTTTTTTATAGCTACAAAACTCTTGGAGCTCATCTTTGCAGCGACAAGGAGGGAACAAGTGGGGTACGTTTTGCAGTTTGGGCCCCTAATGCAGAAGCCATTCGTGTTGTAGGAGATTTTAATAATTGGAATGGAACAAACCACTCTATGCATAAAATAAATGAGTCAGGCATTTGGTGGTGCTTTATTCCAAATTTAGAAGAAGGAATTATCTACAAGTATGAAATCCACTCCAAGCATGGGGGAGTTTTCTTAAAATCGGATCCATACGCCTTCTACTCCGAACTTCGTCCACAAACTGCTTCCATTGTAACTGATTTAAATAACTACAAATGGGGAGATGAGAATTGGCAAAAAGCAAAAAAAACAAGAAATCTATTAAATGAACCGTTGCTCATCTATGAAGTTCACCTTGGTTCCTGGAAACGGAAAGACAATGGTGAATTTTATACATATCGAGAATTAGCTACAGAATTAATTGATTATGTAAAAGAGATGGGGTATACCCATATTGAAATCCTCCCTATTACCGAACACCCTTACGATCGGTCTTGGGGGTACCAGTCAACTGGGTACTTTTCAGTAACTAGTCGATTTGGGACACCCGAAGATTTAATGTACTTCGTCGACCAATGCCATCAAAACGGAATTGGTGTGTTATTAGATTGGGTTCCCAGTCATTTTTGTAAAGATGAACATGGTCTTCGGTTATTCGATGGTGAACCATTATATGAATACGCTGATGAACGCAAAGCTGAGAAAAAGGGCTGGGGAACTTTGTCCTTTGATTTTGGTCGTTCTGAAGTGAATAGTTTTTTAATTTCAAATGCATTTTACTGGCTTGATATGTTCCATATTGACGGAATTCGAGTAGATGCTGTTTCTAGTATGCTGTACTTAAATTTCGGCAGAGAAGATGAAGAAAAAATTTTAAATCAATATGGTGGAGAAGAGAATATCGAAGCCATTCAATTTCTTCGTAAACTAAATGAGGCCGTATTCGAGGTTTTCCCTAACACTTACATGATGGCAGAAGAGTCCTCCTCTTGGCCGTTAGTCAGTGCGCCGGCATACGTCGGTGGACTTGGTTTTAATTATAAGTGGAATATGGGCTGGATGAATGACATGCTCCGTTATATGGAAATGGAACCTATTCATCGTAAATGGCACCACCAGTTACTTACCTTTTCCTTTTTTTATGCTTTCAAAGAAAATTTTATCCTTCCCTTATCACATGATGAAGTTGTTCACGGTAAAAAGTCATTACTAAATAAAATGCCAGGTGATTATTGGCAAAAGTTCGCCAATTTACGTGCATTCCTTGGCTATACGATGACTCACCCAGGTAAGAAGTTGTTATTTATGGGTAGTGAATTCGGTCAGTTTGATGAATGGAAAGACCTTGAAGACTTAGATTGGGAACTACTAGAATATCCTTCACACAAAGAATTTTCTCACTACATGAAATCTCTTAACACCTTTTATAAATATGAAAAGTCATTATGGGAATTAGATCATCACAATGATGGCTTTGAATGGATTGACCCACATGACTATGAGCAAAGTATTGTTAGTTTTATTAGAAAAAGTAAGGACTCTAAAGATTTTGTTATCGTTGTTTGCAATTTTACTCCTATCGTTCGTTACGACTATCATATCGGAGTTCCTTTTATGGGGACTTATATTGAAGCATTTAATAGTGATAGACAAGAATTTGGCGGCTCTAACCAAACTCTAGACAAACCATTAATAAGCGAAAAAGTAACTTGGCATAACCAACCTTACCGGTTAACGATCAAAGTTCCTCCATTAGCGATGCTAGTTTTGAAATTAACGGGTAGTGAAATAGAAAGAGAGTGAGGCGATAATATGAAACAAAAGAAAGAATGTGTGGGGATGTTATTAGCAGGTGGTGAAGGCAAAAGATTAGGTCTTCTGACAAAAAAAATTGCTAAACCAGCTGTATACTTCGGTGGAAAATATCGAATTATCGATTTTACACTTAGTAATTGCACAAATTCGGGAATAGATACGGTTGGTGTTCTTACTCAATATGAGCCATTGGTATTAAATACCCATCTTGGAATTGGAAGCCCGTGGGATTTAGATCGCCGCAACGGCGGATTAAGTGCTCTGCCACCTTTCATCGAAAAAACAGGCGGCTCTTGGTATAAAGGAACAGCAGATGCTATCTATCAAAATATTAATTTTATTGAACAATACGACCCTGAATATGTACTGATCATCTCGGGTGATCACATTTATAAAATGAACTATGCTGCTATGCTAGACTTCCATAAAAAGAACAATGCAGACGCTACTATATCGGTTATTGAAGTTCCTTGGGATGAAGCAAGCCGTTTTGGAATTATGAATACAGGTGACAACTATGTCATTAATGAATTTCAAGAAAAACCCGAAAATCCAAAAAACAACTTGGCCTCTATGGGAATTTATATCTTCAATTGGAAGGTTCTAAAATCTTATCTATTAGAAGATTCAACTTCCCCTTATTCGAGCAACGATTTTGGAAAAGATATCATTCCAAAGATGCTCGAAGATGGTAAAAACATGGTTGCCTTCCCGTTTAGAGGCTATTGGAAAGATGTCGGTACTGTTAAAAGTTTCTGGGAAGCCAACATGGATTTATTGAGAGATTCTCCTTCTTTGCAGTTAAGTGATCCGAATTGGAAAATCTACTCTGTTAATCCTAACCAACCTCCTCAATATATTGCTCCTACAGCATCTATTGAGTGTTCTATGATTAACGAAGGCTGCTTAATTTATGGCAATGTCTATCGTTCTATACTTTTTTATGGAGTAGAAATTCAAGAAAACAGTCAAATTAAAGACTCTGTCATTATGCCAAATGTGACGGTTGGTAAGAATGTAACAATAGAAAGAGCGATTATAAATGACGGAACAATTATTCCAGATAATGTTGTCATTAAGCCAAGTACGCCAAAAGATATTGTAGTAATAGATAAAGACACCGTTCTTTCAGATATTGCAGTTGTAAATGGATAAAAGATCTTAGGAGAGGGTCTTAGTAGAGAGGGGAATATGAAATGGATACTATGATGGGTGTTATTAACTTAGATAGTGAATTGGATTTATTAAATGAGTTAACCTATTTTCGTTGCGGAGCTGCGGTTCCTTTTGGGGGAAGATACCGACTGATTGATTTTGTCTTATCTAACATGACCAATGCTAAAATCAGTGATACGGCTGTCTTTACAAGAAGAAAATATCGCTCGCTGATGGATCACCTTGGTACAGGCGCCGCTTGGGACTTAGACCGGAAGCGTGGAGGCTTGTTTATTCTCCCGCCTGATTGGAATGATCCTTCTGACATATCTCAAGGAGATCTTCAGCACTTTCATAATAATCGTGATTTCTTTGACAGAGGAATTTCTCAATATGTATTAATTACAGGCAGTCAAAATGTATGTAATATTGATTATAACCATGCATTTAAATATCATTTAGAAACAGGTGCCGATGTAACAGTGATCTATAAACCTGTACCAAATCTTGAAGAGGAACATAAGCAATGTCATAAAGTAGAAATGGATGAAACCGGAAGAATTACTGCGATCACTAACGACCATTTCAACCATTTTGTTTCTTTAGATATGATAATTATTCACAAGAAATTGCTCATGGATATTGTTGACCATTGTATCGCAAGGCGAATGGATAACTTTTTTAAAGATGGCATTATTCAAAACTTAGATCAACTGAAAGTTATGGGATACTCTTACCATGGCTACTTAGCGGTAATTAATTCGCTTGAAAGTTACTATAAACATAGTATGTCTTTGCTTGACCCTAAAGTGTATAGAAACTTATTCTTTAATGAGAACCTTATTTATACAAAAGTAAAAGATGAACCTCCTGCCAAATACTTAAAAGGTTCTTCTGTTAAAAACTCGTTAATCGCAAATGGTTGCGTGATCGAAGGAACGGTTGAAAATAGCATCCTATTCCGGGGAGTTCATGTAGAAAAAGGAACAGTTATTAAAAACTCAATCGTTATGCAGCGTTGTGATATTAAAGAACACGGCAGACTTGAGAATGTCATACTAGATAAAGATGTGGTGTTATCACCTGAGCGAACACTTGTCGGTTGCAGCGAACAACCCTATGTTGTGGCAAAGCGTAAAGTCATCTAACCAAAGCATCCATAATTCATAATTAAAATTATACTACACCTTATAGTGTGTGTTCAAAAAGGAGGACAAAAAGATCCAAGAAGTTTGAGGCGGTGCAGTTGCGAGTACCGCAGCGTATGCTATTAATACGTGAGGAACGCAGCAGCAAACCAACGAAGAAATTCGCCAGATATTTTTCCCGGACTTTTTGAACATCCTCTTATATATTATTAGAAGGCTGTTTTCATAAACTTATTGCTATTGGACCGTTTTTTGAACGCTAAGGCGTGAAGAACCAAGCTTTCGCTTGGTTACGGTTCAATAGCTAAGAACAACATTCTTTTAGAAAGAGCCAATTAGAGAAAAAACTTCATATAACTACGTTTAATAGGCGAACCGGACTTATTAAACATCATCATAAGGAGATGGAAAAATTGAACGTACTCTTCATTGCATCAGAATGTACACCATTTATTAAGACAGGTGGATTAGCCGATGTGATTGGCTCTCTACCTTCCTCCTTAAAAAAAACTGGTGTTAATGTATCCATTATGTTACCCAATTACAGTGACATTCCGGACGAATATAGAGACCAAATGACACTTATTAAAACATTAACGGTTCATGTCGGATGGAGAAAACAGTATTGCGGGCTGCTTCAATTCGTTCATAACGGCATCACGTATTACTTTATCGATAATGAATACTACTTTAATAGAAAAGGATTGTACGGACATTATGATGATGGCGAACGTTTCGCCTTCTTTAATCATGCCGTTATAGACTCCCTACCTTATTTAGATGAAAAACCAGACGTTTTACATTGCCATGATTGGCAGACTGGGTTAATTCCTGCCTACCTTAAAACGATGTATACATACCAACCGTTTTATCGTGAATTAAAAACAGTTTTTACGATTCATAATCTGATGTACCAGGGAATTTATCCTGCAACCATTTTTCATGATCTTCTTAACTTTACAGATGAACATTATTTTGGTTTAGAATACAACGGGTGTATTAACTTCATGAAAGCGGCCCTTTTTCACTCAGACGTACTAACGACAGTAAGTGAAACGTATTCTAAAGAAATCCAATATCCATACTTCGGGGAGAATTTAGAAGGAATGCTCATTCATCGGAAAGATGATTTACACGGAATTGTGAATGGAGTCGATTACGAAGAATATAACCCTGAAACAGATCCTTATATTCACAAAAATTATAGTCATTCACCGATCGAGAAAATGGTAAATAAACGCCTCCTTCAAGAAGAATTAGGGCTTCCTAAAGTGGAAGATGTCCCTATGATTGCTATCGTTAGTCGATTTGTCGAGCAAAAAGGGTTTCCACTTATTCGCCATGTATTAGAGGAATTACTTTCGTTAGATATTCAACTCGTTATTTTAGGTACTGGTGATGCCGAATTTGAGTATGCGTTCAAAGATGCGGCTCTTCGTTTTCCAGATAAAGTCTCAACAAGTGTGACATTTAGTGAACCGTTAGCTAGAAAAATGTATGCAGCTTCTGATTTATTTTTAATGCCTTCTCGCTTTGAACCTTGTGGAATCGGCCAACTTATCGCCTTACGATATGAAAGTGTACCGATTGTTAGAGAAACAGGCGGCCTTAAGGACACGATCGAGCCTTATGATGAATTTTCATATAGTGGCAATGGCTTTAGTTTTACCAATTACAATGCACATGACATGTTATATACGATCAAACGGGCCCTTCGTTTTTATAAAGATAAAGAACACTGGTCCAAGATCTTAGAGAATGTTTATCAATCCAATTACTCATGGGAACACTCGGCCAAACGTTATACAGATTTGTATATAAAAACCTTAGAGGTTTAAGGAGTGGGGATTATGTTTTCAAGTAAAGAGTCATTTAAGGTTGCTTTAATTGAAAGTCTAGAAAGAAAGTTCGGTAAAGGTGCAGAAGAGGCCTCACCAATTGAAATCTATCAAACGATTGGAACGCTTGTAAAAGAGAAAATGAATAAAAGCTGGGTTGAAACGAATAAACGTTACTTAAAAAATGAAGAAAAACAAGTTTATTATTTTTCTATGGAATTTTTACTAGGTCGATTATTGGAAAGTAATCTATTGAATACAGGCACACTAACAACTGTGCAAGATGCATTATTAGAACTTGGAATCGATCCCGAAGAAATTTTTGAACAAGAGCATGATGCAGGTCTTGGTAACGGTGGACTAGGCCGGCTCGCTGCTTGTTTTTTAGATTCTCTCGCGTCATTAGAACTCCCTGGTCATGGCTGCGGGATTCGTTATAAGTATGGATTATTCCAACAAAAACTAATTGATGGTCATCAAGTGGAACTTCCTGACTATTGGTTAGAAGAAGACTACGTGTGGGAAGTCCGTCGATCTGACAAAGCGATTGGGGTTCGTTTCGGAGGTAATGTCCATTCTGAAGTTATCGATGGGCATTTAATGTTCCACCATACTGATTATGAAACCGTTATGGCTGTTCCTTATGATGTACCTATTGCCGGCTATGATAATCATACGGTTAATACATTACGCCTTTGGAGTGCTGAATCTACTACAAACGACTTTAACTTCCATTCTTCTAATCGAAACGACTATTACAAATACCTAGAATATAAACGTTCTATCGAAACCATTTCCGAGTTTCTATACCCTGATGATTCCTACTTTGAAGGGAAACTACTTCGTCTAAAGCAACAATATTTTCTCGTTTCAGCGGGAGTCCAAAGCATCATTAAAATGTTTAAAGAAAAGTATAATAATGACTTAAGAAAACTACCCGACAAAATTACAATGCAAATTAATGATACCCATCCAAGCTTAGTTATTCCTGAATTAATGAGAATATTAATGGATGAAGAAGGCTTCGGTTGGGATGAAGCTTGGAAGATCACTACAGAAACAGTAGCTTATACGAACCATACGACGTTAAGTGAAGCACTGGAAAAATGGCCCGTTTCTTTAGTGCAGCAACTCATTCCGCGTATTTATATGATTATCGAAGAAATCAATGAACGGTTTTGTCAGATGCTATGGTTTGATTTCCCTGAACTGCGTGAAAAAATTCCACAAATGGCCATCATCGCTTATGACCAAGTACATATGGCGCATCTAGCAATTGTTGGAAGTTATAGCGTAAACGGTGTTGCTAAAATTCATACCGATATTTTAAAAGAAAAGGAAATGAAAGATTTCTACACCGTTTATACTAGTAAATTTAACAATAAGACCAATGGAATTACTCATAGACGTTGGTTAATGAATGCGAATCCGAAGTTAGCTGATCTCATTACAGATACAATCGGAAAAAGATGGATTAACCAGCCGAAAGAACTTATTAGTTTATTAAAATATGCTTCTGATCCAGCATTTCAGGAGAAAGTGAGAAACGTTAAACAAGATAATAAAAGGAAACTAGCAAAATTAATTAAAGACCGGTGCGATATTACTGTCGACGAACATTCTATATTTGATGTCCAAATTAAACGACTTCATGGTTACAAGCGCCAACTGATGAATATTTTCCATATTATTCACTTATATAATGTGCTTCGCGACAACCCAAACCTTGATATTACACCGCGTACATTTATCTTTGGTGCCAAAGCAGCACCTAGCTATTATTTTGCAAAAGAAGTCATTAACCTTATTGTCACAGCAGCGAACTTGATTAATAACGATCCACTCGTAAACAATAAATTAATGGTCGTCTTTCTCGAGAATTACAGTGTATCTCTCGCCGAAAAAATCATTCCTGCCGCAGACGTTAGCCAACAGATTTCGACAGCAAGTAAAGAAGCTTCTGGCACAGGTAATATGAAATTAATGATGAATGGCGCCTTAACGCTCGGGACATTAGATGGTGCCAACGTAGAAATTAAAGAGATGGTCGGTGACGAGAATATCTTTATTTTCGGCTTAACTGCACAAGAAGTCTTAAACTATTATCAGTTTGGCGGATATAATGCAAGACATATTTATAACTCAGACCATCGGATCCGGACCATTCTTGATCAACTAGTTAACGGCTTCTTTAATAAGGATGAATATGAGTTTAAAGATATCTACTATAATATTTTATCTAACAATGATGAGTTTTTTGTATTAAAAGACTTTGACAGCTATATTGAAGCTCAAGAAATGGTCGATCAAAATTACCGCGATCCAAACAATTGGTTAAAGAAAAGTATTACGAATATCGCTCACTCCGGTAAATTTTCTAGTGACCGGACAATATCGGAATATGCTAGTGAGATTTGGCGCCTGAGCCCGGTGCACGTTTAAACGCAGTAATCTGTTAAACTATAAATAATTTATATTAAGAAAAGCTCTTCATTAATAAAAAACTCCTCTATGGGAATAGACCAAAACGGGCTCCCATTACGAGGAGTTTTTTTGTATTGTACTCGAAAAAATAGGTGAAAAAAGTATAACTTCTACAACATTCCAAATTTTACTTATTGACAAATGTGTCTTTAGACATAAAGCCAATTTTATATTTACAGTAGAATATCCCCCATTGTGTATTCAGGAACTCCTTCCTATTCCCTGCTCTGAAAGATTTATGACATTACTTTTCTACCCTTTTCGCAAAAGCATATTCCCAAATATGAAAAATTGTCGAATAATATACAAGGCTAATGAAAAATTGCGGAATTTGACACATAGTTTTGGTTATGAGGAGAGATTTACATTGTCTGATTACATAGTGATTACTAAAACTCGACAGCAAAGAATTTTAGACGAGAAGAAAAAAACATGTAAAGTTAGAAGAGGTAAAGTCATACGTTATGCTTTAGCAGGAGCTCTCGTAACAAGTGCTTTGATCAACCTTAATAGCGCCACAGGAAAAGCGCTCGCATGCAGCGCTGAATATAAAGTGCAATATGGTGATACTCTCTATTCACTCGCTAAGAAGCATCGGGTTACCGTTCAAGACATTATGTCAGCAAATGATCTTACGTCAGATTTACTTCGAACGGGACAACTTTTATACCTGCCAATAGACTCGAGTCATAACGACACTGATATTCCCTCTCAAATTGAAAACTCGAAGCTAAAAGTATCCATTGAAAATATAAATTATAAAGTGAAACGAGGGGACAATCTTTTTTCAATTGCTAAAAGGTATCAAGTTTCAATTAAAGACATTAAATTAGCAAACCATTTAACATCTGACCTTATTAGAGTTGATCAACTGCTCGTTATACCAATAGCAGCAAAAAACACTAATGAAAACAACAACAGCCACCCTAAATCCAATCATTCACGAGAATCTTATACAACAACTGCCGTTTACAAAGCAGTAGCTGGCGACACATTATGGGGCATCGCGCAACGCTTTAATATATCTGTAGAAGCCATTAAGCGTGATAATGGACTCAAAAGTGATATTATCCTAATTGATCAAAAGCTGATGATCCAAAAAAATAACATCAAAAAGAGCTCGGCTACTGTCGTAGGAATTGTTGATAACATCTCAATTGAGGTACTTATTGGAGAAGAGCATAAAGTTCTACAAATACCATACGGAACAGCCAGTAACTTTGATAAGTTAATTGATAAAAAAGTCGACCTGGTTTATATCAACACTAACCGTCCTCACCTTGTATCAATAGAACATTAAAATTATAAAGGCTAAACCAATATCAAAGTATGGTTTAGCCCTCGTGATTATTGTATTTCTTCTCTAATTTGAAGAGCAACATGTGGATAGTCTGTAAATATTCCAGTCACTCGACTTTGAAAGGCTTGTTTCATCATTTGTTTATCATTAATCGTATAAGACCTCACTGAAATGCCTGCTTCCATCAGGGGCTTTATCTCACCATCTAGCATCATTGGAAAAAAGTAATGAAATCCTCTTGTACCTGTTGATTGGATATAAGACAGCGGTTGGAACAATCCAGCAACAACAATAACCGCCGTCTCTACTGGTGTTTCCTCTTTTTCTATACTGGCAATTAACACATGATCAAAAGAAGAAATCAGAATGCGATCACTCATACCATGGCGATGGATTAAACTCTTAACAGCTCCCCACATTTCTTTCCGTTCCCAAGATGGACACTTTAACTCTAAATTAAGCTTGAAAGCATAATTCTTTGCCCAGATTAATACTTCCTCTAAAGTTGGAATTTTCTCCTGACGAAATTGTTCACTGTACCAAGCTCCAGCACTGTATGTCATCAATTGTTCTAGTGTATGATCACGTACCATCCCTTGTCCTTCTGTTGTTCGCTCCAACGTCACATCATGAATAATGACAGGCACATTATCTTTCGTTAATTGTACATCTAATTCAATCCCATCAATAGGCAACTTTGCCGCTGCTTTGAAAGCAACCATCGTGTTTTCAGGATAAAGACCAGACAATCCCCGGTGTGCAAAAACTTCCGTTTGTACCTTTTTCATTCTTACCCCTTCTTTCATTAATACTGCAGCCACTAGTAAACTTTATCTTGTACATCTGTCTTATATTTGTTATAGCTATTCGTAAATAACCACTTTATTCCTCTTTCAAACTTCAAAATTTATTGATCCTCTACCAATTCCTTACCTTTTAGTTCGTCATAAAATTCTTCCAAGCTTGAAAACGTATAGGTTGGTTTTTGCTTTACGTTTAATACTTCTTCTTGCGTTTGGTCACCTGTGAGTAAAACTGTATCGATTCCTAGAGCTTGACCTATCGCCACATGACTAGTAAATGAATGACTAACCATTACAGCTTGACCGTATTGATGATGAAGCAACTTTAATAACACTTGTTGCATCCAAATCGATCGTTTCCCCATTACATTTATGTTCAATCTACTAATCGGTTGCTCACTCGTAAAGACTCTTCCTATTGACCCTGATTCTAATAAAATTTCATTTAGGATAGGGCCATTTAAATTAGGATTTAACATAATCAGCTTCGCTCCTCGTTGTAAAAGAGAAAACGCATCTTGTAATTCTTCTATTTCTAAAGTATTTGTCAACGAAAGAATAACATAAACCTCTCCCTTTGTTTTCTCGGTCGAAGAAGCTAAAATATGACTTCCTTTTTTACGCATTTCTTCTTTTATGATATCGGAACCTACAATAAACAAACTGACCATTTTAATTCTATCACTAAAGTAATCTTGTATAGCGTGCATCGGAGTAATGATTTGATTTAGAGCCACTTTTAAACCGAATGATTCCAATTGTTTTTTTATGGATGTGACGCGGTCTAGTTGGTTCGTTAAAAAATATACTTTTTTACTTTGTTTCTTCAATAAGTGGATGACTTCGTTTGTGTATGGAAATGTTACATGATTTGTTACTATCAAACTATCTAAATGAAAGAAAAATATTTTGTAATCTTTCATCGGTGCCTCCCGGAGTGTTCATTTACATTCTTTTCAAACATGTTTAATGCTCAGTGTATATTAGTAAAAGATAACAAATATATATTAAGAGCATATTAATTTAACATGAATATTGCTTTAGATTTGTAAATTACATAAGCTTAATATTGTAAAAGGCTGATGTCATAAACTTTGTTACTATTGGACCGTTTTATAATAACGCTGTTAAATTATACTGTTGATCTCCGTTGATTTAACAGCGCTAAAATAAAAAGAGGAAAAACCAATATGGCTTTTCCTCTTTTTCTATATATAATTAAACATTTTTGGGGAAAACGTTTGAATTATGCAGTAACTCCAGTTATTGCTTGTTCTACTGATACATACGACATATCTAAAGCTTTAGCTACTGCTTCATATGTGATTGCACCATTTGCAGCATTAACACCTAATTTTAATGCTGTGTTATCAGTGATCGCTTTTTGTACACCTTTATTAGCAATTTGTAATGCATAAGGAACTGTAACATTCGTTAATCCGATCGTAGATGTACGCGGAACAGCACCTGGCATATTAGCAACTGCATAATGAACAACACCATGCTTAACATACGTTGGATTATCGTGAGTTGTAATTTGGTCAACCGTTTCGATAATACCACCTTGGTCGATCGCAACATCAACAACAACCGAACCTGTTGTCATCGATTGGATCATTTCTTCAGTGACAAGCTTTGGTGCCTTAGCTCCTGGAATAAGAACAGCTCCAATAACGAGATCACTTTCTTTTACTGCTTCAGCTATATTTAATGGATTCGAAATTAATGTTTGAATAGAGTTTCCAAAAATATCATCTAGTTGACGTAAACGCTCAGGGCTTAAGTCGATCATTGTTACTTCTGCACCTAAACCGATTGCAATTTTCGCAGCATTTGTACCAACAACACCGCCGCCAATGATGGTAACTTTTCCTCTTTTCACACCAGGAATACCTGATAGTAAAATCCCTTTTCCACCTTTAGGTTTTTCAAGGAATTGAGCACCAATTTGCGCAGCCATACGTCCCGCTACTTCACTCATTGGAGTCAGTAATGGAAGAGTACGGTTCACTTCAACTGTTTCGTAAGCAATAGCTGTAACTTCTTTTTCAACTAATGCTTGAGCTAGACTTGGTTCTGCAGCTAAATGCAAGTATGTGAATAAAATTAATCCTTTACGGAAGTATTCGTACTCTGATGGAAGGGGTTCCTTCACTTTCATAACCATTTCAGCTTGGTTCCAGACCTCTTTGGCAGAAGCAATAATTTGCGCGCCTGCTGCTGTATAATCTTCGTTTGTAAATCCGCTGCCAACTCCCGCTTGGTCTTGAATTAATACTTGATGACCTGCGTTAGTTAGGGCCACAACACCTGCTGGCGTAAGTGCAACGCGGTTTTCATTATTTTTGATCTCTGTAGGAACGCCGATAATCATTGGACATGCCTCCTATAAACTAATTACTTTAATTACAGTATATAGATTATAAAGATTTCCGGCTTTGTTAAACTCCTAAAAAAAGAGCAAGTGTCTTTGTGTATTTTTACAAAGTTACTTGCCCATCCACCTTCTTATTTTAAACTCTAAGTATAAATCCAGCTTTAATTTAGGATCTTTCAGTTTTATTCCTGTTAACTCCACAATTCTTTTCATTCGATAGTTTAACGTATTGGGGTGTACATGCAGTTCTTTAGACGCTTCATTTACATTCCCATCCATATTCAAAAACACTTCTAATGTTTCCAATAAATTCGTTTGATTTTTTTCATCATACTCAGTTAAGAACGAAATCGGAAAACAATCAATACTGTCTTCTGCTTTTCTCTCAATCATAATATCCAGGTATTTAAAAACACCCAATTCCCAATAACCATAAGTCGATGTTAACTCACCTGCATATGTTTCTTTCAAATCTATGACAGTAAGTGCTTCACGGTAGGCTTTATCGATTCGCTCTATTTTTGTATATAACTGACTGCACCCACCTATTACTTGAATGGGGCCTTTTTCTTTTCCACTAAAAGAAGTAACAATATCTTCTATTATAATAGGTAGCTTTTGTAACGTAATCTGTCGATGTTTAGGTGAGAGGAAAAGTGTAAAATCATATTGGTCAATATAATAAAATACCAATTCCAAATCCTGATTGGCATGGAGATACGTAATAAATTGCTGTTCTTGTCTAGAAGTAATCCTAGTTGAAAATCGGAAGCTGGCAATAGCAAAGCGGTCTGGGATATCTACTTGCAGTTTATTAAATCCTTCGATAATGTCCTCTCTTTTTGGGTAACTGTTATTTAGTAACCTCCAAAAGAAACGTTGCTGTCCCTCTGTTTCCTTCCGTTGTTGTAAGCGATGTTTAATTAAAAACACTCGCAAAGTTTCGGCTGCCACCGTTAGCAGGTCAAACCCAGCTTCATCGATCGTATTTTCCATCTCTATAACCCAAATATATCCTAAAACATCGTCTTTTTGTCGAATAGAGATGGCGACTCGATTTCCTAAGCCGATATCTTCAATTGCTTTTATTCGTAAAGGTTGATTACTCTCATTTAATTTCTGAATGATTCCTTGCTTCCACAACCGTTGTGTTACTTTAAAGGGGACTTGACGACTAATGATCGTTTCTAGCCTTGCTGGATCTGTATGAATATCGTGTTTACTGTACGTTATTAACCGATGGGTCTCATCTTCAAGTGTCACAGGACAATGAAGCAGTTCACTAATTTTATCAACGACTTCCTGTAAGTTACTGAACGCAACTTTAAATTCATTTTTTTTTGAGTTGTAATCACTCATATTTAATCCCCTTGCTTCTCCGTCTTCTACTCCTCTTATTGTACCGAATTTTTGATCTCGTAACTAGAAAAACCGTTTCAAAAGCGGCAATATATTGCAGTTAAATCCTTCAAAAAATGTTATATATAGAGCTGATTTTTCACTTTTTTTATAAAATCTTATAAAAACCCTACTTTTACACTAAATTGATAGTACTTACTTTTTTTAACATGATAATTGAACTAACTTTCACGAGAAAAAGTAGATTTTCTCACAATACTTTTATCGCATTTATATAAATTCAATATATTGAACAAACCTCTTTAAATAACCACGTCCCGCTACTAATCTACTATAAAATTTCGACTGTCGAAATACCAAGAACGTTAAATATAGTGAACAAGATAAAATATAGATATAATCTGAAATGTAATAAAATTCAAATAATTGGAGGTCGTTCGTTTGAACAAAAAGAAATTATTTATTAATACTACACTGGCAGGAGTCCTCGCATTCTCAGCATTTTCTCCTGTTGTATTTGCACATGATGCGCTGGAAGAAGGCGTTTCAAAAGAAGCTTATGTATTTGATCATGATGCAATTCAAACTTTAACCCATTCCATGACAGGAGAGAAAAACCTCTCGTTCCTAAGAGAAGCTGCTGCCGTACAAATTGAAGTAAAAAATGGAGTTCAAAATAATATGGCGGATGTCTATGCCCATAAAGGCTTTGCTTATACTGGCACCCATACGGCAAATGGCGCGAACGGTGGCGTAAGAGTCTTTGACCTAAAAGACCCTTCAAATCCAGTTGAAGTCGCAGTTTTTGCAGATGAGATTCCAAATACTTGGCAAGAAAAAGTAATTGTTAAATCTGTTAATACTCCACATTTTAAAGGCGACTTAGCAGCAGTAAGTTTACAGCAAACCTCTAGAAATAATGCTAACAGACCAAACAGTGTCGGCGGTGTGTTACTTTATGATGTAACGGACCCTTATAACCCAGAGCGCTTAGGCTTTTATGAATTAGATCGAATAATTACAGGGACACATGAGCTCTACTTAACAACGCAAGGAAATCGTGCTCTTGTCCTAGCTTCAAATCCATATGCAGACTATTACACTCACGGAGAACAGAAAGACTTTCAAATTATTGATGTAACTAACCCAGCAGAACCTGAATTATTATGGCAATGGGATCCAAGAGAGCTAGATGAAGTCGCAGAAGATTTCAACGGTTACCACTGGGCATCTCCAGACGGGAAAACACGCCCTGTATTTAATCATAGTGTAATTACCGACAATAACGCACAACATGCTTATGTGTCGATGTGGGATTTAGGGACAGTGATTTTCAATATTAAAGATCCAGAAAATCCAGTTTACCTTGGACGAACAGAATATGCAGACAACCAAAAAGGTGCAGCTCACTCTGCAGCACTTGCTAAAGGTGGAACTGTTCTGATTGAAACTCGTGAAATCGCTAATCCACACGGTGCAAGATACGAAAGCGCCTACGGTTATACACGCATTTTTGATATTAAAGATAAGACAAATCCAGTATTACTAAGTGAATTTAAAACAGACTTAACGTATGATTTTTCTGCTCCTGTTGTTTCGTTTGCTAAGACTGTCCATGATCCAAAAGTTCACGGAAACACTTTATACTTATCTTACTATTCAGGTGGTGTTCTAGCCGTTGATATTACCGATCCTAGTAACCCTGTAGAAATTGCTCGCTACACACCAGAAGGTTCAAACGTTTGGGGCGTATTTGTAGACAGAAACTATGTATTAGCATCTGACATGGGGCAAGGACTTAAAGTTCTTCTTAAAAACAATGGCAATAGTCATGGTAGAAACTAAATCACCCACTACGAAACTACAAACGAAACGGAGTGCCAGTGCACTCCGTTTTGTCTGTACTAACAAGATTTAAATTACCGGTTCTTATTACTTGAGACTTATTCAAATGTCCCTTTCACAAGGACATCGCCTTCCCACATCATCTTTTGCCCTAAAGCAATAACGGACTCTATGTCATACGTTTCTTGATCGAGGAAAACGAGATCGGCATCCCTTCCTGCTTCAATATAACCCTTCGTAGTAAACTTTAATATATCAGCAGGATTCGAAGTGATGACCTTTATCGCTTTTTCCACCTCTATTTTTTCGTCAATAATTGCATCTTTGACCTCTTTGTATAATGACGTCACTCTACCGACTTGTAATCCGATAAACACTCCGTTTTCATCAAACTCTGGTAAACTAGCTTGTCCGTCAGAAGTAAAAGTAATATGTTCAAGCGGCACTCCAGCATCCAGCATTTCTTTTAGACCTTCACTGCATTTCACTTGACCTTTCGTCACTTTTTTCTCAATACTCGACGTTGTGAAATCGACATACCCGCCGTTTTTAGCATAGTTAATTCCCGCCTCAAATAACTTCCGATTCCGGTTAATGTGAGTCGGTAAAAACTGTCGGATTGGAATATCTGTCTTTTCTACAACTTCTTCAATTAAAGAAAGCCTTGAAGTGCTATCACCAATATGGACATTTACAATTCCTGCTTTCCCAGACAGCATTCCTGCGACTCGCGCTTGAGAAGCTATCTTAGCTAACTCCTCATATGTAGGTTGCGAAGAGCGGTGATCAGCGATTGCAATTTCTCCAGCACCGATGATTTCTTCTATTAAAATAATGTCATCTTCAACACTGCCAGTTAATGTTTTAACAGGGACTTGGTAAGAGCCTGTCTGAATAAAACAGGACACCCCTTCTTCTTTTAAACCTTTTGCTTTGGCCACAAGACTTGCCATCGTTCGTGTTGTTCCGTCTGTCCCAATGACACCCACTAAAGTCGTAATTCCACCTCTTATCGCATCTGAGAGTTGAAGCTCCGGCGTTCGTGTCCGATAACTTCCTTCGCCGCCTCCTCCCATAATATGAACATGGTTATCAATAAACCCTGGAACAACAAGTTTTCCTTCTGCGTCCAGTACCTCTACATTAGGAAGCCCTTCTACATTGATGTGGTCATCCATTGCTCCTATTCGGCGATCCACAATTAAAATATCTTTTTTTCCTTGAAACTCAGGACTATACACCGTTCCATTTTTTATGAGCTTAATCATCCGTACCACCCTTTCGTTATTGGAGTATAAATTTATGTATATAAATTCTATTTTGCAATATTATTCTTTATTTTACAAAGATTTAATTAGGTTATGTATGTTTTGCACCTACTTATAAAGCAACCTTAACTTCCCTTTTATAAATTAGGAAGTCAAAAAGCCGGCTGAAGTCAGGATTTGAAGTATGATTAAACATTTAACCATTACCACTCCAAAAGTACTTTTCCTTTAGCCGGCTTTTCATTATCTAATTTTATTTTGTTTATGATGCTTTAAAAACAGCGCGGACCCGCTCAAGTGCCCAATCTAATTCTTCTTGAGTAATCACAAGTGGTGGTGCGAAACGGATGACATTTTCATGGGTTTCCTTGCAAAGCAGTCCTAGTTCTTTGAGTTTTTCACAATAAGGTCTGGCAGGGACCGTTAATTCAATTCCAATAAATAATCCCCTTCCTCTCACCTCATGAATATGAGGATGGTCAATTTTTTTTAGTTCACTTAGTAGATATGCACCTAAATTTGCTGACTTTTCAACTAAGTTTTCTTCTTCAAGTACTTCTAAAGATGCAACTGCAGTAGCACATGCAAGTGGATTTCCACCAAATGTTGAACCGTGTGAACCTGGATTGAATACTCCTAGTACGTTCTCATCACCCGCAACAGCCGAAATCGGCATAACTCCACCACCCAGCGCCTTTCCTAATATAAACATGTCTGGGTCAACCTTCTCCCAGTCACACGCAAACCATTTGCCCGTTCTTCCTAACCCTGTTTGTATTTCATCAGCGATAAATAATACGTTTTTTTGTTTACAAAGTTCATAAGCTTTTAATAAAAATCCTTCAGGTGGAATATTAATCCCTGCTTCACCTTGAATTGGTTCAACAATAAATGCCGCTGTATTCTTTGAAATGGCATTTTTTAAGGCCTCTAAATCACCGTAAGGGACTACTTTTATTCCAGGAAGCATTGGGCCAAAACCTCGTTTATATTCCTCACTAGAAGACATCGATACTGCGGTCATCGTACGGCCATGAAAATTTTCTTCACAAACGATAATTTCCGCTTGATTGTCTTCCACACCTTTGACATCGTATGCCCAACGTCTTGCCGCTTTTACAGCTGTTTCTACCGCCTCTGCACCTGTATTCATCGGTAAAACCATGTCTTTTCGTGTTAGTGCAGTTACTTTTTCATAAAAATCGCCTAATTTATCATTGTGAAAAGCACGTGACGTAAGCGTAATTCGGTCTGCTTGGTCTTTTAATGCTTGTATAATTTTCGGGTGGCGATGCCCTTGGTTTAATGCAGAGTACGCACTTAACATATCCATGAAGCGAGTTCCTTCAGGGTCTTCAACCCACACACCCTCACCTTTGGCGATGACAATCGGAAGCGGATGATAATTTTTGGCACCATATTTCTCCGTCTTTTCAATAATTTCAGTTGTTCTAGTCATTTTCAATTCCTCCAGTCCTTGATCTTTTCTACTTTTACTTATTGCAAAAGTTGTGCCAACTTTAAAGTACTTAGAGTCGCTTAATAGAGCTAGTTTTCCTTTTTCAAATCGTATAAAACATTTTTTTTGCACATCATTCCGTTAAATTGTTTTTCATGCAAAAAATATTTGCTTGTAAATAATGAATCTTCTATACTTTTACATAGGATGAGAGGATGGTGAATTATGGAGCAGAATAGTTCTAACATCGATCATGATAAGTTAATAAAAATACTGACCACTGTCATTCAAGAATTAGATGTTGGTATTCATGTCGTCAATAAAAATGGGGAAACAATTTTATATAATCATAAAATGTCAGCTATTGAGTCGATGAATGCTCAAGATGTGACTGGCAAAAACATTCGAGACGTTTTTCAATTCCCGAATGAACAGACGAGTACACTACTTCAAGCTTTAGAAAAAAATCAAACAACTAAAAATGTAAAGCAACAGTATTTCAATAATAAAGGCGAGGAAATTATCACAATTAATCATACGTATCCTTTTCTTTACAACGATAGACTTGAAGGTGCTTTTGAAATTGCAAAAGACGTAACAAAGATGGAGAAACTGTTTCGCCAAAACAGACGAAACCAAAATACACGATATTCTTTTGATAGCATTATTGGTACAAGTCCAGCGATTAAGGAAGTTATTGAAGATGCGAAAAGGGTTACACGCACGCCTTCCTCGGTTCTGATTACTGGTGAAACAGGTACAGGAAAGGAAATATTTGCTCAAAGCATTCATAATGGGAGCGAGCGTGCAGATCAACCTTTCATTTCTCAAAACTGTGCTGCACTGCCTGATAATCTAATTGAGGGGCTTTTGTTTGGGACAAAGCGAGGTTCTTTTACCGGTGCAACGGATCATCCAGGTTTATTTGAACAAGCACAAGGCGGGACGTTATTACTTGATGAGATTAATTCTTTAAACCCTAATCTTCAAGCCAAATTACTAAGAGCGATTCAAGAGAAAACCATCCGAAGAGTCGGTGATACGAAAGACCGTAAAATTGATGTTCGAATTATTTCAACCATTAATGAAGATCCAATTAACGCGATTGCAGAAGGCCGTTTACGTAAAGATCTCTATTACCGTCTAAGTGTCGTTTCATTATTTATCCCACCGTTGCGCGAAAGATTAGAAGATATCGAACCGTTAATGAAACACTTTATTGACCTTTATAATTACAAATTCCAGATGAATGTTAAAGGGGTTGCAAATGACACACTCCAACATTTATATCACTACGATTGGCCAGGAAATGTCAGGGAATTAGAACATATGGTTGAAGCTGCAATGAATTTAATGATAGATGAAGAAGAAATTACAATGACATATCTACCTAGGATATTCCAACAGCGATTTCTTTCACAACAGCAGATACAAGTTAAAGTCGAAACACGAAAAGAAAGTGATATTCAACCGAATGTAGGTCTACCCCTAAAAACCTATTTAGAAAAAATAGAAGAACAATACGTCAAATCTGCATTATCAGCACATAATGGTAATATTTCTAGAACGGCCGAAGCATTAGGACTCAGCCGCCAAAACTTGCAATACCGCATTCGAAAGTTTAAAAATAAACAAGGATAGCGTAAGTGACTGGAACATTAAAAAGAGGAGTATAGATTTTCACGAACTGTCTCCTCTTTTTATGCGGCTAAAGAGTTTAGTTGATTTGTTTTAAGAGCCAAGGCTTTTCCCTCTACCGCTCATCATTCCTCATTTTTGGCTTCTCCTGATAATGTCATCTAGGATACATCAAACGGAGTAATTGTTTAAACCCCAACTCTAATCAGTTACTAGAAAAGATACTTATATTACTAGTTAATATTTTCTAACGTTACTTCGAAAACAAGCCCCTCAATGCAAATGAAACATTTTGCGGGCGCTCCGCTAATCTTCTCATAAAATAGCCGTACCAATCTTTCCCGTAGGGTACATAAATTCTCATCGTATACCCTTCTTTTGCAATCTGTTCTTGTAGGTCTGTTCGAAATCCAAAAAGCATTTGAAATTCAAACTGGGTCTTCGGAATATTCTCTTGGTTACAAAAATCTTTTACTTTCTGAATAATCTCGTGATCATGAGTTGCGACCGCTGTATAACTTCCGCTTCGTAAATGCTGTTTGATGATCTTTAAATAATTGGAGTCAATTTCATCTTTTTTCTGAAAAGCAACTTCAGGTAATTCTCTATAGGCACCTTTTACGAGTCGAAGATTTACTCCCTGTAATTTCTTCACATCATCTAACGCTCGATACAAATAGGCTTGAATGGCTGTTCCTATTAAACCATCATATTCTTTTCTTAATTCTTCAAGAATATCTATCGTTTGTTGACAGTGCGAATAATCTTCCATATCAATTCGAACAAAAATATGATGCTTTTTTGCATAGGATAAAATGGTTTTCATATTTTCATAACAGAATTGTGGTTCAACATCTAAGCCGAGTTGTGTTAGTTTAAGAGAGAGATTACAGTTTACACCCGTTTTAGCAATCGCATTTAACGTTCGAATACAATAATCAGTGGATGCAGCAGCCTCCTCTTTCGTTTTTACAAATTCACCTAAATGATCCACGGTACAAACTAACCCCTTTTCATTTAGTTCACGCACAGCCTTCATTGCTTTAGAAATTGTTTCACCCGCTACAACTTGAGAAGCGCCTAATTTTAACCCCCATCTTCTGGCACCGCGATTTAATAGTTGATTTTTAGAAAGGAACAAAAAGAAGTTTCTAAGTATTACATGCATCATCTGCAAAACCCCTTACTTCTGTTGTCCAATACATTTTAGAGTGTTGTATGCAATATATATTCATTCATATTTCACATACAGCATCATTATGTATTTGAACGACTTAGAAAGGGGTCTCTTTTTATCATCAAGCATTTTCCTACATGAGAGAATGTCTCTGCGGTCATCACATTAATTTAATTTTTTGATACGTGGGTTCATCACATATAACATATAGTTTGGCGTTGTCTGGAACTTCATCTTGAAGGCGGCGAATAATGCTAAAATCATTACTTTCAGACAGTAAATTAGCACCTATATTTTTCAAGGATTCAAATGCATCATTGTACGTTTTCCAATTTGGTTTTTTTTCAATTTCCCACACATTATCCCCGTATTCGCGGCTTAACAATTGCATAAATACTTTCGTTGATCCTTTATGCAATGCCGACTTTGCCATTAAATCAGAAAAAGCCTCACTAGATAACACAAATTCATCTACACAGGCATGTTTAAATGTTGGGATATGATTTTCCCTGACAATTTCGACAATGGTATAAATGTCCTTTTTCTTTTTACTGGCTAAGTGCTCTATTGATGAAGCAATCAAAAGGGATCTTCCATCAATTGACAGCGGGTCATTAATGGTATCGGGAGCAAAGATTAATACAGAATCTGCGTTAGTAATATTGGCCTTTTCAAGTGTATCAGGATCCGTCGCATCACCATGGATAAAATGGATGTAATCTTTGTCATAGGGCGTCACATGATGAAGGTCAATAATAAGGATATTTGCATCTTCTTTTGCTAGTAGAAGTTCATCAATTGTTTTTTTGGCTTTTTGAGACCAACCAATGATGACATAATGGCCACTTCCTTTAAAGCGCAATTTCCCTTCCTCCTTAAGCTTGCGGTACACGCCGATTCCTTCAACCATTTTTCCGATAAATACACCAATTAAAGTTATTCCAAATAGGTATAGAAAAAGAGCAAACCATTTCCCTGCTACTGTTTGCGGAACAAAATCACCATATCCTGTCGTTGTTATCGTTGTCATAACATACCAAAAACCTATAAATAAAGTTGGAAAAGTCTCAGGTTCTAAATAATGAACAATAAAGGAGCTAAGAACAATGAAAATAATAGTACCTAGAACTAATGTCACGTTCTTGATCTTTACAACTATTTTCATTAAGTCGAAGATAAATAACACGCCTCCCACTCCTATCTATCTATCGGTGCCAGGCACCTTTAACATAGCACAGTACTAAAGGTGCCTGGCACCGATGTTTTTACAGGTTTTCGTTTTGTTGTTTAATTTCTTCTCCTGCTATGCCTTGATTGGCTTCTTCTTGTTCTTTATGTTCGTTTACTGAATCTCCGGCATAGTATGGATTTGAGTTTTGTGGTGCATAGCTACTCACATCGGAACGGATCGTATATTCTTCTCTTTCAGGGGTATTCGTTAATGTTGGTTTATTTTCAGCCATATTCTTTTTCTTCATTTGGAGCACCTCACATAGCTTGATTTTTTACATAGGTTTAGCAAATCTCGAATAAAAAGAAGTTCTATACATCTTCTTATGTATAACCATTACCTTGAAACGGACTTGCAGGTAACACCTTCATTATTATAGTCCCTAAAAAACACAGGAAATATGTACTTTCGTGTTTATCGGTTATATAGTGTTATATTTTTAGGGAACTCACAGGCCTTTATTTAATTAAAATTCATACTTTTACCACTATTAGAGCACTGGGAGGCCCTTATATTCATCAAATCTTGTGAAACCCTCTGTTTTTTCAAGCAATAAGGGCCTCTGAGTGCCTTAAACCTTAGAAAACATTGTTATTGACACAAATAAGGGCCCCTGGAGTCCGCTTCCACCTTTTGCAGCAGTCGACTTTAAATCTCAATTAAACCAAATGCTTCTAAACCATAAAAATAGAGGTTTAAATCATCATTGATTTAAACCTCTATTTTGTACGTTATATAATATTTTATTCCAATAGCTTAAGCTCTTATCCGAGGATCAGCCATAATATTGCACTACTTTACGCTATTTGATTTTCAAAAATACCTTGTAAATACGCATTTACTCTCATAGCATTTTCAATTAACTGTTCATTTATCGGTAAACCATACCTTGTCAGCGTGACGTATAAGAAGTACGCAATAAACTCTGAGTAATCAACCTGGCTATTTTCGGCCATAAATGCAAGTGACCCTGTTAATGACAACGAAGGAGTTCCATTCACATCTATAACATATACTCGCCCATCTTCACCTTCTCGTAAATCTAGACGAATTAAATCACGTGCTCCAAGTGCTTGAAATACTTGCATAGCCGTATCTTTTATTTTAGCACCTACTGGTGACGCAGCAAGAATAATCTCAAATTCACTGCGGGACTGATGCTCCACCATTTTCACTTCTTGACTACGAACATTAAACGCTTCAGGAAATGCAATGACTGGAAGAACGTTCGGTACACCGTTACCGATCACACCAACCGTGTATTCTCTGCCCGGTAAGTACGTTTCAGCAAGGATCGGTTGATCACCAATCTTTTCCCGCAATTGCTGTAATTTCAATAATAAGTCGCTGCGATTTCTAACGATTGATCTCTCATCAATCCCAATACTGCAACCACCACCGCATGGCTTAAGGAACATTGGATATCCTACGACGTATTCAACTCGATCGATATTATCGTTATCTTCTTGAACATCACTAAAAACGAAGAAACGAGGAATGGAAATCTCTTTTTGCCCTAGCTTTTCATACGTAATATCCTTATTACGGCAAGCTTCCATCGCTTGGACATCGGAATGTGAGTACGGTACACCTAATCCTTCAAGTACCGCTCTTATACTTAAAGCACCTGATCCATCATACAAGGTTTCTGGTTCATCTAGAAAACCTTCTGCAATTACAAAAGCTAAGTCAGGGTTATTCACCTGAATCGCCTCTGCTAATTGTTCCTTACTAAATAGATTAAGAGGAATTACTTCCATTTGATAAGATTGAAAAACTGTTGTTAACCGTTGTACTGTTTTAGTAGAGGCACATTCTCGAAATGCCTCTGTTCTTTCCTCATCAGGTACCCAATTATAGACGAATAAAATTCTTAACGTCGTCACTTCCTACTCCCCATTCCAATATAAATTAAAGTTATATAAACAAGAAAATTATACTTAGATAGGTGCCCTGAAGCAATATGAAAATTTGCGAAAAAACACGTTTTTCATAAATAAAAAGATTGACATTTTTTTGTTTTTTACTCGGTATAAACCTTTTATTAACTAAATCTTCACACACAGAGCTTATTATCAGGTCATCTGATATTTTTTTTGTAACTTCCAAAGAAAAAATATAGTAATATATGATTAGGTAGTTTGTAGTTAAAAGGAACTGCAAACCACTACAATTCGTACCTACATAGAAAAGGAGCACAACAAGATGAAGCACAACTCGAATTCCAATTTTTCACAAGGGCTTACGTTTAAATTTTTAGTATTAGTTATAGCTTCCCTACTGCTAGTGAGTAGCACAATCGGTATCACTAGTTACTTTTATGCCAAACAAGAACTAATCGAGGGGGGAAAACTGCACCTTCATGATATTACTGAAGCTGCATTAGACTCTATCCAATTACTAAATGATCAAGTGAATCAAGAAAATTTATCTATGGAAGATGCTCAAAATATAGCTCGACAGCATATTAGTGGCCCTTTTTCAAACGTTGAGGAAAAAATAAGAGACTATACGCAATCACCATTTGTATACAAAACGGATGGCTATATCTTTGGATATGATAGTCAGCATATCGCACAAATTCACCCTAACGGACTTGAAGGTACTGACTTAACAAACCTTCAAGATGCACAGGGAGATTATTTAATACAAAACTTAGTCAAAACATCAAAACTTGAAAATGAAAATGATCGTTTTTATAAATATGATTGGCTAAACCCAAACGAAAATATTGCTCGTGAAAAAATAGCGTATTTAGTTTATTTTGAACCTTGGGACTGGATGATTGGAATAGGAGCATATACTGAAGAATTTTACGAGTCTCTAGAAGCCTTGAAATATATTATCGTTTTCATCGTTCTTCTTTCTACAACTTTAGGAGCGACAATTACCTTTATTTTTATTAGAAAAATAATTCTGCTCATTAAAAAATCAAACGACGTTGCTACAGAACTTAGCCACGGCAATTTAAATGTAGAAACAGTTACCCATAATGGAAAAGATGAGGTTAGTTCGTTATCAAGATCTATTGATCACATGGTCCAAAATTTAAAAGGGATTGTATTTAATGTGAGAGAGAATAGTGAGAAAGTAGCGTCCTTCTCAGAACAAGTCACAGCAAGTGCTGAGCAAACAGCAACTGCAACCAATCAAATTACAGAAGCTATACAAAAAGTAGCGGTGACTGCTGATGACAACAATCAGATGACACTAGACACTATTGATTCATTGAAAAAAATGTCTCAGAACGTCAGTGAAATGGATCATGTATTCTCATCAGTTATTGAACTTTCAACCAATGCACTTAACGAAGCTTCTTCAGGAGAAAACCTGATCGAACAATCTATTCAACAGATGAATGAAGTAAATCGAGTCGTCGAGACATCTTCAAATGATATCGAACAATTAAATAAACATGCACAAGAAGTAAGTAGCATTATTAATATCATAACGGGAATTTCTAGCCAGACCAACTTATTAGCCTTAAATGCAGCGATAGAAGCTTCAAGAGCTGGTGAAGCTGGTAAAGGGTTTGCAGTCGTAGCGGAAGAAGTTCGAAAACTTGCTGAACAATCTGCTCAAGCTGCTAATCAAGTCATCTCAATCATCAACCAAATGCAAGATGGAGCAAGTGAATCTGCACAATCTATGAATAAAGTTATCAATGAAGTGAATGAAGGAAGAAATTTAATACACAAAGCTGGAACATCCTTCTATGGAATTGTTCAAAATAACCAAGGATTATCAGAACAAATTCAGCAAGTATCTACACTATCAAGTGAAGTTTCAAGTGCTTCTAAACAGCTATTAAATCAATCAGAAAATGTTCTTCAATCAACAGCTGATTTAACATCAGATTATCAAACAATAGCTTCTGCGTCCGAAGAACAACTTGCTTCAATGGAGGAAGTTACAGCTTCTATGACACACCTAAATGAACTAGCAAAAGAATTACAAAATATTGTAGACCAATTTAAAATGTAACTTACTTTAAAGTAGGGACAGGTTTATGTGACATAAATCGGATTAAAGAGGCTGACAAAAACGTCAGCCTCTTTAGGTTCGCCTTCCTGTCAACAAGTTGAAAATGACTAAAATTAATGCTATGACAATAAGCAAATGAATAATCCCGCCTGCTATTTCAAAAGAAAAACCTAGTAACCATAATAATACGAGTATACCGATTAACGTCCAAAACATATCATCACCTCATAAGAATTTGTGTTAATCAGATACCCGATTGTTAAAAAGTTAATCTTAGTCTCACAAAATCGGAACTTTTTACTTAGATGATTAAGGTAGTCTATAACAACATTATCTAATCGTCCCTGTTGAAATAATCCTTACTTCAACATGAGCCGTAACTTTGGTCTGTTTCAAAACCTCGTTCCAATTTTCCTTACTCCATTCTCTTGGAGCTTTCACACGAAAGTATTCGCCAAATCCCCCAGGATCGACACCTAACTCTTGAAACTGACGAACCGTCTTCATTACCCGCTCTTCTAATCCCTTACTAATCTTCTCTTCAACCTCTTTTCTTTCTTCTAAACTGGCTAAATCGCTTGCCCCGTCATAATCAACAATACTTCCTCGAACATAAAAATGGAGAAACAACTCAGGGTTTTCTAAATCACCATTTGCTTCTGCACTAAACTTCGTGGACACAAATTTTAAAATTGCCATCTCTCGTTCATCATCACCGTTTGGTCCAGGAATCATAACGGATATATCAGGCAAGTTTTTTCTTTTCTTCATCGCTTGTACTAATTTAGATTCTTCCGCATCTAGCATCCCTACCATTTTATCTCCACTAAAAAGAGCGACATTCGTAATTTTCAACGAATTTTCATTTACAATTTCAAGGTAAGGTGTCGAAGGGTCGGATACTTCATCGGTACTTTTATTGATAAAGTAATGAATAGTTGTAAACGGACTAAATGCAGTCATTACTCTTGGTTTTAATAATTCATTTAAATAGACGTTGATTTCGGGTTTGTCCTTATAATCTCGCTTAATCACCTCTTCAGTCGTCCCTTTAACGACTGCAATAAAAATATTAGTCCCCACTTGCGGATCACGATATAAGTTTTCAAGTACTTTCCATAACCCTACTTTTGTTGCATACTCCTCGCTAAATAAAAGAACACGTAATTGAAGAGGAGACAGCACCTTTTCTGTTAAAGTGGAGATGTCCATAACCGATTGATGCGGCATCCGTACAACCGTTGAGAAGCTTTGAACTTGTTCTTCAGCATCATGTTGAGGTTGAGGAAGGGAGATATTAACCTTAATCCTTTCATCATCAACATAATCAAACCCCATAACACCAATCATCCCGAGATCCTCAATAACTGGCCGTTGAACGTTTGGATCATCACAACCAACTAATACTCCTGCTAAAACGAAGACAAACAACATACTGGAAAAAAAGAGTTTCATACCGACACCCCTTTCTCCTTATTACGCTTAAAGAATTGAACGATGAGCAAAAGTATGGGGAGCAAATGAATTCCATAACCATAGAAAACAGCCCATTGGTCGTAAATTAACGTTTGTAAATGAAATGAAATTGGACCAAGGAATAAGAATAAACCAATCACGGCACATCCATACAAATGCCATGTTCGGTTTTTATGTTTTGAAAATAAGGCATCCATTCCTTTTTTTGCAACCCAAAGGTAGGCAGACGCTGTCGATAATGCTAAGAACACCCAAATAGCTGTCCCGAACGTTTCAATTCGTTCAATAAATGCTAATTGAACCGCTTGAAATAAATTGAGAACGGGAAATAATAAATTATCCAATTGCCATGGTGAAAAATAAACGACACTCGCTAAAGAAACAGCAACATAAAAAAGTACCGCTAACCAAATACCAATGGAAGCATGTAAAAAAGCTTTTTTTTGGTTCATGATATATGGATAATAAAATAAAATCAGTCCGAAGCCAAACATAGCAGATGCCCCGCTATGCAGTGCCTGTAACCATGCAGACACACTGACTTCAAAGGTCGGTATGGCATGGATCCAATTTCCAGATTGATATGCCCATTTAAGATAATAGATCAGCCATGCCGTGAAAAAAAACGCAAACATACAAAAACGAGCTATTGATTTAATACCACCATTCACAATGCATATTAAAACAATAAAGAATACGATCCCGATCCAGGTCATTGTATATTCAGGCAAGGTTACCGTTTGAACCACCCTTAAATATCTTTGACTTACAGACGTCAAGGCAACTAACGCATACAATAACAAAAAGAAGTTCAGTACTTTCCCGATTATATGACCAAGCAGTTTTTCATTCATTTTAAATAATGAGTCGGTTGGATATTGTTTACACAAATAAATAATAGGGATGAGCGTAAGATTAGCAAGCACTCCAAGTAAAATGGGGACTAGCCACAAATTATACCCTGCTTGACTCATATCATTCGGCAATGAGAATAATGAAATTCCGACCATCGTATTTTGAGTTAGAAATACGACATGATAGGCATTTAATTTTTTAAACTTACCAGTATCCATACGTCTACTCCTCATCTAATGGACGAACAAGATCCTTTTTCGCCCTAGAGATTCCAGGTCTCTGCATAAAAAAGTTTCCAGGTGCACGTAGAATGCTGTTAAATAAATCAGACCATTTTCTAGGAATGATAGGTGTAATAAAAGGTGAACCAAGAGAAGTTAGATTAGATATATGATTGAACAACCAAGCTAACGTAAGCATTTGACCAAACATGCCAAGAGCACCCGCAGCAAAAATAAATAAGTAACGAATAAATCGAATGGCGTTACTCATCATGAAATTCGGTGGAATAAATGATAATAAAGCAGTAATAGCAACTAGTACGATTAAAATATTACTTGCCAATCCAGCTTCAACTGCTGCTGTTCCAATTACTATCCCTCCAACGATACCTATCGTTTGTCCAATCTTGGTCGGCATTCGGGCACCAGCTTCACGAAGAACTTCAATAACAAGTTCAATGACGAGTACTTCAATAACTGGCGGAAACGGAACTTGTGATCGTGATTCCGCTAATAAGGTTAGTAATTGCTGTGGAAGCATTTCTGGATGAAAGGTGAGAACCGATACATAAGATGATGTTAATAATACTGAAATAAAAAATCCTGCTAACCTTAAAGATCGTAATAAAGTAGCTGTTGTCCAGCGGTTATAATAGTCTTCTGGGGTTATAAACAACTCCAAAAATGTAGCTGGCAGTATCGCTGCTTCAGGACTACCATTCATCATTACAATAACTTTTCCATTCAACAATTCATTGACAACATTATCCGTACGAATCGTCATTCCGAATTGCGGAAAGGGAGAGAACGGCTTATCTTCTAGTGCTTGCTTGAGAACAGGCATCCCAATAAAACCATGGTACTCGATATTTTGTAAACGTGATAAAACACGTTGCACATTTTCTTCATTCGCAATATTTTCTAAATATATAACGGTCACAGTATTCTTCGTCTCTGTACCTAATAACATCGACTTCGATTTTAAATACGGTGAACGAATTCTTCGTTTGATTAAAGATAAATTCGTTTGCAAACTTTCCACAAACGAATCTTGAGGTCCCAATACCGTCGTTTCATTTTCTGGTGCTGTAATGGAACGTTCGGGAACATTAAAAGTATCGATCCCTATAGCCAGGTTATCTCGTTCAAATAACAGAACCGTAAAGCCGCTTAAAATATGATGTAATAGATTCGAAAGTTCATCATGTTCAAAGGTTTCAAAGTCTTTAAATATCTCATTTACCTGACCCGACTGTTTTTCATCGATTGGATTAAAAACAACTTGATGCAGTAATGTTGTATCGACGATCGAAGCAAGATAGATCAGAATCGCTGTTTGGTCGCCAACTTTGATGTCTTTCATGACCAAGTCATCTATATCTTGTAAGCTGTGAGAAATTGCATCCTTCGTTATCACTTGTTTTGTATTAGGGTTTGCTGCAATTGTATCATGAGGTTGTGGTCCAACTGATTTCTTCACTTTGTTCAAATACCATTTCCAAAACACTCGCGACAAACTCCTTTGTACTTGAGGTCTTTGTTATTTTTCCCCACAGTGAATACTCATTATGTACAAAAAAAGAAAAATCTTTCGGAAATAGAAATATATCTCATTATTTGCATAATTCATACAAGCCTAGAAAAACAGACAAGAGCCCCATAGTGGATGCTCTTGTCTACATTTTCAAATAGTTAAATGGCTTTTATTTTGATAGTGATATAAAAACTCAGTTACACCATCTTCTTCATGGCTGGTCGTCACAAACTTTGTTGCTCTCTTAACCTCGATTAACCCATTTCCCATGGCTACTCCAATGCCGACATTTCTAAGCATTTCGACATCATTAGGGCCATCGCCAAAGGCAGCCGTTTCTTTAGGGTCAATTCCATATTCATCTAAAATCCTTTTTAAGCTATGCCACTTGGTTACGGGCTTTTTTGTGATTTCAACACTATCACCCCAGTTAATGATTTGTAACTGTGGGTTGATTTGGGAAGCTAGATCACGGGCAATCCTTGGACTTTCGAAATCGACCATTATCTTTAAAATAGGCTCGTCTTTACAAACATCTTCATTAGCTAATCCCCACATATCAAAGAGAGAGTTCCCTTGTTTGCTGTGTACTTGATAATTGTATTTTGATGTATGACTAATAATAAGTTCTGCATGATCGGTTACCTTATCATAGACTTCATCAACTAAGTGATTACCCATTGGTTCATCATTAACAACTTGTTGAATTTCACGATCATACACGACTGCACCATTTAGGCAAATCATTGGAGTGTTCAGTTGAAGCTGTTCGTGAATAGCCACAGTCATATTAATGGGACGTCCAGTAGCAAGAATAATTTTTACACCTTGTTCTTTTTGTTCTAATAAATAATCTTTATTCCTTCTAGACACCACGCCGCTTTTATCGAGTAAAGTGCCATCAAGATCGAGAACAATTGCTTTTACATCTGGCATATTAAACTCCTTTATTATGCTAATTAATGTACTTATGGACAATATACCAGTTGAATGTAAATGCACGATGTGATTAATGTTAATGATTGTAAAAAGTTAGGACGTATTGTAAATTACATATTTTTACTTTCTTCGGCTTTATGAAGGACACTTCGCTTTGAATTCTTCCTTGGTTTGTCCTTCAGCGGCTTTGAAGGACTTGGCATCTGCTGCTCCACCAAATCGGAACTACTTATTTTTTAACCATACCACTTATTTTTTCCCTTTCATGCTTGAACGAAAATAGGATCATAATAGCTATGTACCAAGATTGAAGGAGGAGATTTATATGGGTATTTTAGGTGGAAATCAAAAAGATGAACCTTTACACTACGGGGAAATTTCTAGCTTATGGGCTTATTTATCGGGAGTAAATGCACACATTGCTGAATATCAGACACTGTTTAATCATACGGGAGATGACGACCTTAGGAAATTTATTGAAGACAAAATAAACAGTGCAATGAAGCCACAAGCACAAGAAATTGAAACGATTTTAAAAGATAATGGCATTGCTATACCTCCAGCACCTCCTGAACGTGCAAAAGCAAATATTGAAGATATACCTGCTGGAGCGAGATTTAATGATGCAGAAATCGCAAATGCCATCAGCATGAACATTGCAACAGGACTTGTAGCCCTAAGTAAAATCATGGGGCAAAGTACTCGCGAAGACATCGCTATAATGGCAGGTAAGTTTCATGTTGAAAAAGCACAATACGGCCTTCGCATTCTAAGAATGCAAAAGGAAAAAGGTTGGCTCATTGTTCCCCCGTTACACACAAAAGTACCTGAACTTGTCTAAAGAGTGAATGAATGATCTCTTATACCTACTTGGGTACGAGAGATCATTCTTATTTTTTCTATATTTTTCTTTCCAGTAACGAGAACGTAATTCTAATGAAGAGCTCCTTATACCATACTCCTATTGTTCAAACCCTTTATCCATTTCTGCAAACACTTCTTCTAGTGACGAAAAACCTCTCCTATCACCATCATCTGTTTCAATAACCCATTCTTGTTTTTCTGGTCTTAACAGCCTGTCTTCATTTATTACATATGGCGTGTGTGTCATAAACACTTCACCATTTTTTCTAACTGTGTATCCAATATAATAATGATTTCCTTCGCCTTGCTCTTCGAAAATACCTATATCTTCCACATTATACTTATCCATAATTGGTCTTAAAGTTTCGTTCATTTCATTTAGTATAGCTTCCCTCGATAAATACTCCATATGTTTTCTCCTTTTTCATCAAACTTATTATTCATAATATGGATTAATAGCTGCTTGTTTATCCATTTAGCGCTTTTAAAGATTATTGTTGAGTTTGGGCTGTACTGAAACCTTTCAGTATCAGAAAAGCGCGTGAAATTAATTTTCACCTGCAGTTTCCAAGCTCTCCCTTTAATAATATATTTATGTACTACCCAATTTTAGTGCTATACCCTCATAATCAGCCAAAAAGGTAAGACCACTAACGGAATACATAGGAAAATAAGAAATACAACAAATCCACGCTGTTCTTTATCGTGAAAAAGAGAACGAGCATACATGATTGTATAATAAACACAAAACAATGAAATTGGTACCATAATCCATTCCATATTCTCAATCCTTAATCAATTCAATATTAGGCGGTCTAAGTTGTTTCCCGTATTCTCTAATTTCAACGTTAACATCTAGATTTATTTCAGCATTTGGGTAGGTATTCATCCAGTCATAATCCCAGTACTCTTGTAATGTCAGAAAGTTTTTTCTTGCAATAAGCGACCAACGAAATGGATCCGCTTTAAATTGTTGCTGTGTTTTTTTGATAAATTTTCCTGCTACTTCAAGATATTTTCCCTCAATGTGCCGCTTAAGTAAATCTTGTTTTTCCAAATCTTGAATGTAATCAATATGACTAGTGATCGTAAGAATTTCTAATACAATTGGTACTTCCACATTTACAACCGGATACTCTTGATTGGTATTTATGCTGACCTTTGTTCGCTCTTCGTTATAAACTCTCGCGGTAATATGTTTTCCTTTGGCGAGTGGATCTTCATAAGTGACGACCATTGTACCTACTTCAATATAAGGTCGCAATACGATTGCAATTCTAGTTTCTTCACCCGTCAATGTTCCGATCATTTTTCCTTCTTTTATAACAGCCGAACCGATCGTTTGAACAGGGTTTCCTCCCTCCTTCTCGACCTGTCCAGCTGTGTACTCATCTTCCATCCCATTTTTTTTGGGGTCCACTTTCTCCGCGGTACTATATGTTGCTAAAAAGAGTCCAGCATCTTCCTCAAGCCTATGTAAATATTCATTTAACGTCGAATCTGGAATCAATCCTGTTTCTTCCCAGCGATCGGTCATAAGCTCAAAAAATTTATGTGGCCTCGTTTCTAATGTTGGATCATTACTACGAATATAATCAGCAGCTTTTTCCCGACAAACAATAAACGTTATTTTCCGATCGAATTCACGATCTCTGACAGCAGGTTTAATATAATCAACAAGCTCTTCTCCCCTAGCTATCTCTTCACTAACGACTAGTACCTTCATATGCGTAAAATTTGCTTCCCTTGAAACAAAAGAAACAAGCAGATCACGAGCAGAGATAAAATCTGGAGCATCTACGGTAATAATATCAGAGGCTTCTTCAGCTGTAGCTCCATTAGCCATCCCACTAGCTTCGGGATTTGCAATTTGATAGGTTATTTTCATCATCCCGTGACTTTCACTTTTATCTATACCGATTGCGATAATATAAGCTAACTCTTCTAAATCATTTCGATCCCAACACCCTGCTATCATAATGGTCGATACTAATATTATAAGTAGTAGCCATCGCTTAACCATTGAATCGTTCCTTTACTTTATTTGCTATCCATATCAACACCGGAAGCATCGTTACAAAATACCAACTTAGTTGAAGTAAAAACACATCTCTCATCCAAAAAGTGGTTTCGGTTTGATTTTCTGGAATTAATCCAACTAATAAAGTAAGACAGGCTAGTGGTAGTAAGATTGGCTTATAATCTTTTAACTGAAACATTGATGTTACGATAAATGCAGAAAGTAACAAGTAGATTGAAAACCTTACCACTGCAGCCATAATCCAGAATGCTAAGAAAAAACCCTCATAGCTCGTGACAATCGTTCCTACCTCAAGCATCTTCGTTAGCTGTTGAAACGGATATGCAATATGTGCGACCTGTGGGTAATCAAACATCATGACAAAATAGGCCATAGTGATCGTCATTTCCAAAACGATAAAACCAATTGCTAACAATGTTGCTGTCTTATAACTTTTATGGTCTCTAACCCACGGGAAAAATAATGCAATTAAAATAAATTCAAAAAAAATCGTATGATAAGAAAAGGACTCCTTTAATAAAACGTCCAATCCTGGCCCTGCTATAGGAAATAAAAAATCAAAATGAATTTCATTAATAATGAGCAAAAATAACAGAAATAAAACGATCTTAATATAGGGAAGAACAATCCAAGCTGTCCTTCCTACAGCTTCTAACCCAACCCTCGCAACGGCGAAACTACTACCTATTAACAAAAGAAAAATGATAAAAATGGGAGTGGTTGGGAAAAACATTGTACTAATAATGTTAACTGTGGTCCGCTGATTTAGTGCATTTGCAAAAATGATCGCAAAAAGTATGACCAGACAAATAATAAATCCTATATACTTTCCAGTAACGATAAAAACAATATCAACCAAGTTTTTGCTTTTATATTTTTTTAAGAGCGACAAAATGAGGAAAGTCGGTACCAGTATGATACCTCCAGCTACTAGAGGTAAAACCCAAGACGCGTTTTTTCCCGCCTCAAGTAGGAGCATAGGAGTACCATCTGACAATTTGATCCCTATTGAAATTAAAAATATAGCAAAAAGCTCTCTTGTCCCTACCTTCCCATCTGCTGGTTGAAGCATACTATTTCCCCCTCTGCTCAGTACCTCTAACTTTCTCTTTTGGAAACACATAGAATGGACGTAACCATTGTTTCCACACCGGGGGCCTTACGATCATATCTTTAGAAGAACGAGTATGCGGTGCTAGTGGTGAGAAAAATGGAACTCCAAATGATTTTGCATTATTCGCATAAGCAATGGCAAATACGAGAAAGATACCTATTCCGAAAAATCCCATGGTCGCAGCAAAAAATAGTACGATAAAACGTGTAATTCTTATAGTAAAGTTCATACTTATGTCTGGTATAGCAAACGAAGCTAAGCCAGTTATCGCAACGACTATCACGAGAATAGGGCTAATGATACCTGCTTCTACTGCAGCTTGTCCTAAGATTAGGGCTCCTACAATTCCAATTGTCGGTCCGATCGGTGTAGGAATTCGAATTCCAGCTTCTCGAAGTAATTCAAATGAAATTTCCATCATAATCACCTCTACAATGGCTGGAAAAGGCATACGTTCTCTTGTCGCTGCAATGGCTAATAATAAGTCAGTTGGAAACATCTCAATATGATAATTCGAAATCGCAATATATAGTGAAGGCACAAGTAACGCAATAAATAATGAAACCAAGCGAATTAGTCTAATAAAGTTCCCAAAAGCCCATCTGTGGTAGTAGTCTTCAGCTGTATGAAAAAGTCCCCAGAACGTGATCGGTAAGACTAAACAGGCTGGAGAATTATCCATTAATAAAACGATATGCCCTTCATTCAAAAAAGCACAAGCTCTATCCGGACGTTCGGAATATAAGATGGAAGGTATTAACGAGTATGGTCTTTCTTCAATATGCTGTTCAAGTATCGCTAAACCTTGTACTGCATCAACATCTATGTTTTCAATTCGATCACGGACATTTTTTAGCAGCTCGTCATTTACTAAAGTCCCAATATACATGAGGGAAACGCTTTGTATCGCATGATTTCCTACTGTTAATTCTTCCGTTACTAATTCTACATTTTTTAATTGTTTTCGAATGAGTGACCGATTAACAGAAACCGATTCAGTAAAGGATTCCAAAGGCCCTTTAATGACATTTTCAGTTTGAGGATGCTCTATGCCTCGATGTTCAAACGAAGTCGTCGCAATCGATATCGCGCTGTTCATCCCTTTAATAAACAGCAATGTTTGTCCACTGATTAATGCTGTAAGAAACTCTTTTTGATCCTTTATTACCTTCGCCTCTTTTACGGATAACACATTTTCTATTAAAAAGGGTTCCAACTCTTCTGTCGGTTCATAGACGAGCTGCATCTCTTGTAAAGGTTTAATAATATGAAGCTGTACGGCATCATAATCCACCATACCATTAACCAAAAATAACGTGGCATCTACATATATGCCACTTAACCGGATGTTTCTACAGGTAAGATCCGTGTTTTCTGGGTATGAAAACGTCTCTTTAATGAAAGTAACATTCTTCTCAAAGTAATTGTCCTCTTGAAGGCTTCTGTCCTTTTCTTGTTGTGGTCGTCTTTTAATTCGTCTCTTCAAGAAAAAATACCCCCATTTACCGCTGTATTACTACTATTTCCAAAAGGAGGATAATCATGTATACAGAATGATTTGTACTGAGGATGATTTTTTCTCATTAAAGTAACTCCATCATAAACTATCATGTTAAAGCAAACATATCGCTGTACCCATAAAAATAAGAGGTGACATCACATACGATTATCACCTCTTATTTGTCTGCTATTTAATTTTTTTCCCCAATAACTAAAACCCTCCATAATATATATTCTTTTCCCCTATTGCCCTACGGGAAAAGACGGCTTTAGTAATGAACATTGCATGGCTTCTTCTGTTAATTCCGGTGCAAATTTGCTTAAATGTTTGATAAAATAACAAGTTTCTGGAAAATGGTGTTCAAAAAAACGTAACGTTGTTCGAGTTAACACTTCTGTTCCTTCATACATTTCAACCACTTGTCTTATAAACTCATTCGTTTCTAATGTTGCTTCTCCAACTTCTCGAGCTAATCGATCCAAGCGTGGTAATCCATGCGGCATCACCTTTAAAAACCCTTTAATATGAAAATTTTGCAGGATAAACCCTCTAAACACGGTAATGTAGAGATCTGTTTGACTCGTAAGTCCGACTTCAATTGGATCCAATACGTTCCTCAAGAGTACCAAATGACCCACTTGATCTTCTAACCATAAATCGAGAAGGTCAACTAGTGGAAGCGGTGGGTAATCCTGCCCTTGAACATAATAACTAAGGATTCGTAAATATTCTCGATTTTCACTTAATGTACCATTTAAATATGTCGGTGTTAAATTCAGATTTACTAGATTTTGAAGTCGTAGCTGTTGCATATAACCTTCAAACTGATAATACTGGTTTGAAATGTTATGAGCCATCTTAGAAAACTCTACCATTTCCGGTGATGAAGCTGCTAAGCGTTGGTCTAATTGTTTCAATCGATCAAGTACGTCAGCAAATACACCAATATATTCATGCGCTATTTGTACCCACTCCGTTTCACTAGGCGATAAGTGATCTCTGACAAAATAGGCATGATCTTGTAATATTTCTAACCAAAACAGATGCTCTTCCCACGGACTAATTAATACTCGGTTTGACAAACTTTTATTCCCCCCTCATAATGTGCTGTTCTCCAAAATATATGTTTTGTATGGAGAATCATGAGGAGAAATTGAACAGAACTTTACAAAAAAGTGCCCTCCCCAAAAAGAACAATACCATTACGATTAATATTCCGTATTGTTGTTCGCGGGAAAGACACTTTAGTTGGGAAGATATGCTTAAATAAAAGAAAAACTAGAATCTTCTTTTAATGATAAAATAAATTCTTTCAGTAGCTCTTTCGTCGCTTCCAAATCACCTAAATCAATAACTTCTACAGGAGAATGAGCATAGCGTGACGGGATCGATAAGACTCCAGTAGGGATTCCTTTATTTGCTAAACTTACTGCTCCCCCATCAGTTCCAATGCCCGGAAATACTTCATGTTGGAACTGAATGTTTCTTTCTTTCGCAAGATGAAGCAGCTTTTCCTTAACAACTGGGTGAGCAATTAAGCTAAAATCAATGACCTTCACTCCAGTTCCTCCACCTAAATGAAGGGTTTGGTCCATTGTTTCTTCTGGCGTATCACTAACCGCTGTCGTATCAATGGCAATCGCCACATCAGCGTCTATGTTTCTGGCCGCCACTTGAGCACCTCGCAGGCCTACTTCTTCTTGCACTGTAAAAATAGCGACAACTTCACCAGCAAAATCAGTGCCTTGCAGTTCTTTGAGCGTTTGGATGATTACGGCACAACCTGCTCGGTCGTCAAAGCCTTTACCAACAATTCTTCCCGTCTGCTCATTTCCTAAAAACTCCATAGACGGTGCCCATGTAATGGGGTTTCCAATCTCTACTCCTAATTGTTCAGCAGCTTCTTTCGATGAAGCACCGATATCTATGTACAGCTGTCTATGGTTACGCACCTTTTGTGCATCATCAAATTTAGCAAAATGAGCAGAGATCGTACCGATAACACCAGTAAGGAGTCCCGTTTTTGTACGCAGTTGAACTTTCTGAGCGAGCAGGATGCGATCATCATGACCTCCTAACTTTTCAAAACGAATCAAACCATTTCCCTCAATTTTTTTCACGATAAAACCAATCTCATCCATATGGGCTGTAATAATCGTTTTAGGACCAGGTGCTGTTCCTTTTTTACGCGCAATGACATTACCAAGACCGTCAACATACAACTCGTCCACTAATTCCTCGACTGTATCTTTCACCCATCTTGTAACCGGTTGCTCATACCCGCATGGACCGTGTAATGAAGTCATTGTTTTTAGTAATTCATACATAAAAAAACCTCGCTTTTTACATTTATTTAGGAACTCGAATTAATAAATTATATCATATTCACCATTTCTTTTTTCTGAACATTATGTATAATATAACATACAGTATGTTTGTTATATTATTTTTATTAGGTTGGTGGAATTTATGAAAAGTATAGTACTCGGGATACTTTCTTCTTTCTTTTTCGCCTTTACATTCATTTTAAATCGCTCGATGGAACTAACAGGCGGAACCTGGATTTGGAGTGCCTCCCTCCGTTTTCTCTTCATGTTACCTTTCTTTTTGCTAATCGTTTATTTTAGGAACAATTTAAAGCCGTTACTAGTAGTAATGAAAGAGAATATTGGGGTATGGTTGTTATGGAGTTTTGTAGGATTCGTTCTTTTCTATGTCCCGATTACATTTGCTGCAGCCTATGGTCCAAGTTGGCTGATTGCTGGAACATGGCAGTTCACAATTATAGCCGGTTTACTCCTTACTCCTTTATTTTCAACGATGATTACAACTACTAACGGACTGCAAAGAGTAAGACAAACCATTCCAAAAAGAGCCTTAATCATTTCATCGATTATTTTTATCGGCATTGTATTTATTCAAAGTACACAATTTAAACATTCAAGTTTAGACCTTTTATTGTTAGGGTTTATTCCGGTCATTATCGCAACTTTTGCCTATCCATTAGGAAATCGAAAAATGATGGAAGTATGCAACGGGCGATTAGATACTTTTCAGCGAATACTCGGAATGACGATAGCAAGCACACCGTTCTGGCTGCTATTAGCGGGGTATGGCTTCATTTCTGTTGGACCACCAAGTACTATTCAAGTACAGCAAACCTTTATTGTAGCTGTATGTTCAGGTGTCATTGCCACTTCATTATTCTTTTTTGCGACAGACCTCACTAGACATTCACCTGAAAAGCTAGGAGCAGTTGAAGCCACACAGTCCACCCAAGTGATTTTTGTCATGGTAGGTGACGTTTTATGGCTGGCATCTCCTTTCCCAAGCCCATTGGCATTAACCGGAGTACTTATTATTATGTTCGGTATGATTGTACACAGCCTCGTTTCAAGTAAAACAAAAAAGCAACTGCCAAAAGCGGTTTAAGTATTTCTTAAGAAAACGAAAAACGCATCCCCTCTTCATACATATACTTTATGGAGGGGGACTTTGCGATGTTAAAATCTTTAAAAAAACTTGCTGAAATACCTTTTCAATTGTTATCTCTAACCTCTAATAAACTAAAAAAATATAAATATGAAGCAAAAGCAAACATTAAATGGAAAGAAATTCACATACCTAACACTCTTCTAGAGAAATTATCACATCAATTACAAACTAACACTCATCCACTGACAACCTCTCTATCTACTGATGAAAAGATCACCATTAATGACATTAAGAAGAAAACGAAACAATTAAACCAAAATAACATTACTCGAACAGACGCTTACCTTCAGTTTTATAAAAGAAACCCTGAAATTCACTGGGCTTTTCTTGCACACCTTGTCTCCCGAAATGGCGGCTGGAATATGACAGACCTAAAAGGCAACTTATTACGTTCCATTCTTTCAGAGCAGCAACAACACGATTTTTTTATGTTTCTAGAAAAAGCCAATGCTAACATTTTTCAAGATGCTTTTCCTCAACTATTATTATATGAACAAGGTAAGCAGCAAAATAAAAACCTCTTTCACTTACTGCCATACTTCAACGTTTCAGCGTTCATGCAACCGGTTTGGAATCTTTTTAATTCTGAAAAAAACTCTCAGTTTCTTACGATCGCTCTAATTATTAATGAGCAACATTACATTGAGAAACGCGTTATTCATAACCCGTTTTTTCAAGAAAACGTACTAAACACGATACTATTTCAAGCTCAAGAATTTTTACAATTTACCCAAGTTTTATTTCCTTATCACTATCAAGACAATAAGGTTAGATTGGCGGGATTTTCTGTTCGAGACTTCTCAAATGTTGCCGAGAGAATAGAAATAGGAAAACGTCTTTATTCTATTTTATTTGGGATTGATGAACTATCGAATGATGTTACGTCATTTGCTGATTCAACTCACCACACAGGTTCAAGAAATGACTTCTGGCCTAATGTCTTTTCAAAAGAAGATATAACTAATCCCCCTGCTACTCAATTAGTTTGTAACCAAAGAGAACCAATTATCTACAGCCCGCCTTTAACCAAAGCATGGGGGAATATAACACACTCCTTTTCAGATCAAAGCGATTGGTATGAGAGTACACAAACATTAGATTATTTTGCACCAATTAGCACACCCACTCGTTTTGATATCACTCACGACTATTGTCTAAAGCTGCAAAAAATGTTAGTCGCTTCTTCCGTATTGTAATCCTTTCAAGGAGTGCTGTTGACTTTGGGTTAGAACTGGTATTTCGATTTTGAGACTACTCAAAGTCAACAGTATATTATTTTCTCATTAACACTCCTTAATAAAGTAAAAAAATAGACAAGTTCCCCCTTACCCATTCATATAGTCTATTAAGCACACATTTTAAAGGGGGCAATCTGTATGTTAATCATCATTAAAAAAAAGTGGTTTTTTCTTGCCATCGCCGTGCTCTTTATCGGGTTTAGTTGGTATATTTTCAACTCTAGAGCAGTAACTGAAGCAGGATCACAGTCTGTTGCAGAAGAGTTTGAAATTCATATGGTGACTAGTGAAATCAAGGCTAAAACTGAGGATGGAAAGGTAATTGAATCGTATCGCTGGGACCCTGGCACAATCTACGTCCCGAAAGACAAAAAGGTAAAGCTAACGATTTACGGAGTAAACGGAAAGGAACACCCTTTCATAATTGAGGGAACTGACGTTAAAGGTACTGTAAAAAAAGGAGAGGAAACAGTCTTAGATCTTCACTTTACAGAAGAGGGGGTTTATCGACTTATCTGTACTGCCCACGCAAATAAAGACCATAACGGACCTATGATTGCCTATCTCATAGTTGATTAATAAAAGCAAAAGGCACAAACAACAGATTAATAGGCTGACTCAGCTAGAATTCTAGTTAACAAAATCACACTAACGAGTCAGCCAATACTTTTTAAAAAACTATAGAACATTATTCTAATGAATATAAGAGTATAATTCCTCTACATTTTGATCCGTTCCATAATGTGTAACATGATATAGAATTCCATCTGCTTCATTCCCATTAATATAATAATCTAAATCATGCATGATACGATGCGCCAATAAAATTCCTTCAACATCTTGATCTATTATTGCTTTTTCAATACATGCCACAACGTTAAGGATATCTTGCTCTATATCATTGTCAGTAATTCCCTCTAATAAAGGCCTTTTAGCATTTACAAGACTTTTCAATTCTTTTGTTCGATCCGCCCATGAAAAGTTTCGGTGTCCTTGCCAACCAACAGCTACATTTAAAGTACTGTGCGAATCAGCAACCACCTGCCTCAACTGATCCAACTCCGCCTCATGAGCAATCTGTTGATTTTCTTCATTCGTGACTTCTTCCCCAGACGTAACTCCCTCTTCATTTTTAACTTCTTCTCCAGCTTCATCAACTGAAGCAGCTTCTATTTGTTCTTCAGCGACTCCTGCCGTCTTATCGTTATTTTGATGAAAAGTAAGTCCCGTTAAGGCGCCTATAATAATTAATAAAACAACAGCGATGCCACCGTAACCAAAGGTTTTTCTAGACATCCAATCACTCCCTTACATCTGCTTGTCTTTCCACTATAAGGGAATCTACTACAGCCCACAAGAAAAGAAAATCGTAGTATAACGCTTCAATTAAACAATTATTGGCATAGTCTCCTACATCCATTATTCTTCTGACAATTGTTCTAACATAGTATTCTATAATTAGTTTTTATTTGCTAAAATTCTTCATTTATTTGTCGAAAGATTTTCACCATTCTATCTTTTTATATAGATTCAATATAATTTTTATATCCCGTTTCAAACCACTTGATGCAGGACCTTTTTATTTTCAGTCAAAGAAAAACAAATCTAATAGAGTTAGTGTCATTTGTAGAAATATAATTTTCTAAATTAAATAACAATAAGTGCAGCTACTTTATTGACTTCTGTAAAATCATGGTGTTATATTGAATTTGTGGAATAATTCCAAAAAAACAGATCAAAAGGGCTGATAGAAATGGTTGAAAATAATCAAGACATCGCAGAATATCTTTCTACAGCAGATGAGGTTGAACAGGCCATCCTTAGCTTAGACCCCAACTCTCACCTAGCACGAACCGCACTTGAATACGCAATAAACAATAGTATGACTAATGTACTAGATCAATTAATTGAAAAATTATCGACTTGCGGCAACGAAGAAAGTCAATCCTGGGCAGAAGTGTACCGAATTGATCGAGAGGTAGTAAAAGGACATCTGAGTTTGATAGAGGCTACAAATAAATTAACTTACATAAAATGTAATTCAAAGGAACTAAACGTTCTAAGAATGATTCTCCAACTCTATAATTACTATGATTTAAAATATTTTGAAATGTTATCTACTTTATGTGAATTAGTAACTGCTGAAATTGAACAGCTAGAAGAAAATTATATTAAAAGGTCCACTTCTACAAGATTAGGTTTAGTAATGCAGACAGTATATTTGCACCTTAATAAACTAGAGAAGTGCAGAGCTTACGGTAAGATTATATTGGAAAACGCAGTTACTGAAAAGGCTAAAGGAGTTGCATTTAGAAATATTGGAAACTCTTTTATCTTATCCAATTTAGATTTAGCAACAACTAATATTAATAAGTCTAAGGAAATCTTTCTAAAATTACACCAACACACAGAGTTAACTAAATCACAAAGAAGTCTTAATTTTGCTTATTGCTACTGGAATAAACCAGAGTACTTTAGTAGGACCTCACCTTATAATGTCGCTGATGAAATTCATGGATATATCTATTACTTAATAAAAAGAAATCATGTTCAAGAAGCCTATAGTACTTTACAAAAAGTAAAAAAGGAGATTTCTAATGATTTTCAATTAGCATTTCATTATTACTATAAAGGTCTACTTAAAAAGGATGAGGATTTTTTTGTAGAGTCCGTTACACATTTTAAAAAAGCTGGGGATTACTACTACAGAACCTTACCCATCATTGAATTGAAAAAGTTAGGTGTTAATAAAGTTATCCTTGAGGCATTAAGTTTATAATTCAATACAAGGAAAGGAGTAATATTTGATGAAAAAAACACTATCTATTTTATTGTTAGTTACAGCAATATTCTTTGTAGGATCAATCCCAGTCGAAGAAACTGCTAATCCTAGTAGCAGCCCTAGAATTCAAAGTATAGAATTATATTAAAAAACAGTGGGGTTCCCCACTGTTTTTTAATATCTTATATAAATACTCGAAGTATTTGCACTTTATTTTTCTAAACTACTTTTATACGTTCTACTGATCGAATTTATAGGGAATATTACCCAGTGCTCTCATAAAGATGCCCAGACATCACTCTCTTTACATCATCAGGTATGGGCTCGGACTTTTGGGTTGCAAAGTTAAAATTTACGTAAGTTGCGTTTCCTTTTGCACAGACCTCACCATCTTGTTGGATTTCCTCATATACTTCAAAACTAGAGTTTCCAATCCTAGAGATCCATGTTTGAACGGTTACAGGTCGTCCGTAAAAGATTTGATTTATATACTCAACATTCATCTTGATAATAACGCAACGCCATTTTGAAAAGGATAAATCCGGTGTAAACAAACGGAAGATTTCATCTCTCCCCGACTCAAACCAAATCGGAATTGTTGTATTATTAATATGACCAGCTCCATCTGTTTCTGAAACCCGTGGTTCAATCACTTTTTCAAACATTTCGATCACCTCTATCTTTTATAATTGTGTTTTATTCAAGCATATTGTTGATATACGTTGAGTTAGTCCTCATCATGTGAAATGTTAATTTCCCGCCTTAACTTCGTAGATTAAAACAATCTTCCTTCGTATGCAGCTGAATATATAGAAAAAATATCTTTCCATTCTAACTTTACTGGGCTCCTAGCAAGTAATCTTTTTTGCCTTATTGCATCGTCCGTTAACATTTCAAGATGTCTCTCTTCAATTCCGTATTCCTTTAGACTAGTAGCAATTTTCAGATTTTTATTTAAATTAAAGAGCATTTGTACACAACTCATAGACAAATCCTCATTTTTATCCACTGATGAATGTTGATTTAATTTTAAATACACATTCGCTAACTTCTCTTCACACCCTGCTTGAATATAGTTCATAACGTAAGGAAGCAACACCGCATTGGATTCGCCATGTGGCAGCTTAAAGCGATTCCCTAGTGGATAAGCTAGCGCATGAACTCCTCCAACGCCTGCATTATAAAACGCTAGTCCTGCCATATAACTAGCTGTACTCATCTTTTCTCTAGCTTCTTCATCGCTTCCATTTAAGAATGCACGTTCTAGTGATGCGCCAATGAGTTCAATCGCCTTTTCAGCAATTCCGTCAGTCACATCACTAGCGTTAACAGAAATATAGGCCTCAATTGCATGAGTCAAAGCATCAATCCCTGTTGCTGCTGTAATTTTTGGTGGTACCGACATCGTCAATAACGGGTCCACTATTGCTACATCTGAAATCAAATACGGATGTGTCACAACATCTTTTGTTCCCTCTAATGATAATACTGCAATATCTGTCACTTCCGAACCTGTTCCTGCTGTCGTTGGAATCATTATCTTAGGTAAACCTTTATGTTGGACTTTCTTAGTCCCAGTTAAATTTAGATAATCCTTTACTTCCCCTTCATTCTGAGCTAAAACTGCACCTAATTTAGCCAAATCCAGGGCACTTCCACCACCTACACCAATAACTATTTCAAATTTCTCTCTTCTTATATAACTCACTAATTTTTCAGCCGTATGAAGTGGCGGCTCTGGAACAACATCTGTATAGATTTCAATGACGTTAGATGAATCAAGGGATTGGAGAGCCTGAGAACAAATACCAAGGTCAACTAAATTCTTCTCAGTAACAACGAGAATTTTACTCCCCCCTAATTTTTTTACCTCATCATTAAGATTATCAATTACACCTAGTCCGACATGACTGACTTCTGGGAATATTAGCTTCGACTGCATTTCATTCCTCCTAATTTAAGTGGTATCATTAGTTTCTTTCTCCTTCTTTTCTATAAATCCTTCTATACCGAAAATAAATTCTTTGATGTGTTTAAGATACTATTTATATAAATATGAATGCGAATATAAAAAAATGAGACTAAAACATTAGCCTCATTTTTTCGTCTAGTTACTTCAAGCATTTATATTATATTCACGCTTATATTCACAATAAAGCAAATACCATTGCAATCCCCTTGCCTTGCTGAGTGCCCTATTGGCATAACGGATCGCAGAAGGTCTATCTTCTTTTTTATTGCATAATTCGGCTAGCAATGAGTATTTCACCCAACCTTCTTGTAACTGCTCAATGGCTGCTTGAGCATCTTTTAACTTCCCCAATTCGATTTCAGCACCAATCTTATAGTACTCTTTTATTTTTTCAGGTCGTATGTCATTAAGTGTTTCACTGGCTGCTTTAAAATCGTTGTTATAAAAATGAAGAATCGTTTGATATAAAGCCTTTTGATGTTTATTACTAGGTTTTTTTAGCAATTTCGAAATGATTTGATCAACATCCTCATCCATCCGGTTACCCAAGGCATAAAACAAATACAGCTGCGGGTGGTTTTTGTTTTTCAATAAATACTTCTCAATCGTTTTCTCATTTCTAGATACATAGGCAGGCAAAAGAAGCGGAAGGTACAAAACGATAAATAAGATTAAAAAAATAATGACAAAATAGCTAAGAACTGGATGTAGTCCAAGTGCCGTTAATAATACAGTTAAAATAACACCTAACACAAATGCGATAATAACTTTTAATATCATATATAGACCTCATTTTGGCTTTTATTTTTCAAGTGTTTTCATCTGACCTATGGTTGCTTGCCTACGCCTAGTTTTTCCGGTGCGCCAATCCAGCCCATGGGTTGATGCTTCCTCCTAATTTCTCCCTCTTCTGCTCACGATTCCACGCTTTCCGCTCAACCTTTCTCCTAATTTCTCCCTCTTCCGCTCACGATTCCACACTTTTCGTTCACGCTTCCTCCTAATTTTTCCCTCCACCGCTCACGATTCCATGCTTTTTGTTCACGCTTTCTCCTAATTATTCCCTCTTCCACTCACCATTCCATGCTTTTTGTTCACGCTTTCTCCTAATTATTCCCTCTTCCGCTCATCATTCCGCGCTTTTCGTTCACGCTTTCTCCTAATTTCTTCCTCTTCCGCACATCATTCCGCGCTTTCTGTTCACGCTTTCTCCTAATTTTTCCCTCTACCGCTCATCATTCTCCGCTTTTCGTTCACGCTTTCTCCAGCCAAATGTAAAAGGCCGACTCAACAGATGGAGTCAGCCATAAAATCGATAGGATTTTTAATTACACTTCAACTTCACTTAAAGTTGTCGTTAAGATTGGAACGATTTGTTTTTTACGAGATACAACACCTTTTAATGTTGCTGTGTTATTTGATAAGGTAACGTCGAATGCTTTTTCAACAGCAGTTGAAGCTTTACCGATCGCCACACCAACCGAGTCGTTATTCAGAATGTCGGTTACAACAAAAAGGAATAAGTCTAATCCCTTATCTTCAACAACTTTTGTTAAAGCAACTTCTAATTCTGCTTGACGTCCTAATACATCATTTGTATCTACGACATTAACTTGAGCGATTTCAACTTTTTTATTACCCATGTCGAATTCTTTTGCATCAAGAGAAATAAGTTCAGCAATTGTCTTCTGACTTAAGTCTGCACCTGCTTTTAACATTTCTAAGCCGTAGCTTTCTAAGTCGACTCCAGCAATTTGCGCTAGTTCACGTGCTGCAGCCACATCTTGATCTGTGCATGTCGGTGACTTTAATAATAAAGTATCTGAAATAATCGCAGACAGCATTAATCCGGCCATCTCTTTCGTTACTTCTACACCATTCTCTTTATGTAATTTATTTAAAATAGTCGTTGTACAACCAACTGGTTCTGCACGATAGTATAAAGGATCGCTTGTTTCAAAGTTTGCAATTCGGTGATGATCGATGACTTCTAACACGCGAACTTCATTAATATCATTTGCACTTTGTTGACGCTCATTATGGTCCACTAAGATAACACTTTTTACTTCTTCTGAAACTTTTTCCACTAAACGAGGGACCGCTACTTGAAAATGGTCTAACACATATTGTGTTTCCCCATTAAGTTGACCTAAACGAATAGGCTCGGCGTTCATTCCAAGTTTATTTTTTAAGTTAGCGTAAACAATAGCAGAACAAATTGAATCAGTGTCTGGATTCTTATGTCCAAAGACAAATACTTTCTCCATTTTTACTCCTCCTAGCCGTTAGTAGAAATTGATGGAAATCAACTTTAATATCTTTATGATTACCCAAAATATAGTTTATCATATCCATGGCATCTTTCACTCACAAATTTCAAATCTTTACGGATTCCGAGTACTGCGTCTCTCCTATTGTCGAGTAATTGGAGCATCATGGAGAATTACGTCTTATTTTGCAGTATTTCTATATGATTAAAAGATAATCGAAGGCTTCTCTTATTATCAAGTCAATTTCTAAAAATACTCCACTGTATCCTTTTTTAATAATTTACTAGAATATGGTTTACTAGTAATGTGTGATTTTATGCTTGAAAAAGACAACGTAGAAGTAAAGGAAGTGTATGAATTTGGATAGTAGTGATAGGTCAATTTTCAAAATTTCTGTAGGGATAGCCGCCATTTTTGTTTTAATAGGTGTGCTTATTCCTAATCAATTAAGTGCTGCAATGGGAGTAGCACAAAGTTTTGTACTCGAGTCGTTCGGGTGGTATTATCAGTTAGTTGCAACGTTTTTCCTCGGCTTTGCTATTTTTATGATCTTTAGTAAGTACGGAAAAATTAAGCTTGGAAAGCAAGATGCAAAACCGGAATATAGTCGACCGACTTGGTTTGCGATGTTGTTTTCTGCCGGGATGGGAATTGGTCTTTTATTCTATGGCGTTTCAGAACCAATTGCTCATTTTGCAAGCCCTCCACTAGGAGACGGAAGTACAGAACAATCTGCCATGTTAGGAATGCGTTATACTTGGCTTCACTGGGGCCTACACGCATGGGCTATCTATGCCATTGTCGCATTAGCTCTAGCTTATCAGAAGTTTAACAAAGGTGCTCCTGGATTAATGAGTGCAACACTTTACCCTGTGCTTGGTGAAAAGGTGAAAGGTCCGATCGGGCGTACGATTGATGTCGTAGCCGTATTCGCCACATTATTTGGTGTAGCAGCCTCACTTGGATTAGGCTCACAACAAATCAATGCTGGATTAGAATATCTAATCGGTATTCCTAACAACTTTATGGTTCAGATGGTGATCATGGCGATCATCACTATTCTTTTCATCATCTCAGCAAACACAGGAATTTCACGTGGAATTAAATATTTAAGTAACACAAATATGACAATTGCCACTTTATTATTGGTTGCCATGTTAATTCTAGGTCCTACTTTGTTTTTATTGAACATGTTTACGACAACCTTAGGAACATATGTACAGAATGTAGCGCTAATGGGCTTACGAATTTCTCCTTTTGAGTCCAATGAAGCGGCTTGGACTCAAGGGTGGACCATTTTCTATTGGGCATGGTGGATTTCTTGGACACCTTTTGTCGGAATGTTCATTGCTCGTGTATCGAAAGGGCGTACTATTCGTGAGTTTACAGTGGCTGTTCTTCTAGTTCCAACACTCGTGTGTGCTCTATGGTTTACCGTATTTGGAGGAACAGGAATTTATTTAGAATTAACTCAAGGATTAAATGTTTCTGGTCAAGGTCTTGAAACAGCTTTATTTTATGTGTATCAACAACTGCCATTTGGAATCTTACTTTCGATTTTAACAGTGGCATTAATTACGACCTTCTTCGTTACATCAGCTGACTCAGCAACTTTCGTTTTAGGTATGCTGACAACAGGTGGAAAATTAAATCCTTCTAGCCGTGTGAAAGTAACTTGGGGAATTATTTTAGTTGCATCCACGCTTGTGCTTATGGCCTCAGGAGGATTGGCAGGATTACAAACCGCCATTATTGTAAGTGCTCTTCCGTTAACCTTCATCATCTTAGTCATGTGTTACGGTTTAGTCAAAGCACTTAACCAAGAATTACAGGAAAATTCATCAAACAAACCAACAAAAAAAGAAAAGCTGTTTTCTAAGAAATCAGCAAGCTAATAAAAAAGAGGCTTAAACCATATTTTGGGTTTAAGTCTCTTCTAATATATACTGTTTACTATATATTAATATGGAGGTGCACTTAATGAATAATAACCATACAAAAACAACATTCGACTTACATACTCACCATGAACGATGTGGTCATGCAGAAGGTACTATTGAGGCGTATATACAAGCAGCTATTGAAAAAGGGTTAGAAGTAATAGGTATTGCTGACCACGCTCCCTATTTTCATAAAAGCAAAGATCATCCGAGCCCGGGGATCACAATGGCTAGAAGTGATTTTCCAAACTATGTAAATGAAGTACTTTCCCTAAAAGAAAAGTTCAGCGACAAAATTCAAGTGTTACTAGGAATTGAATGTGATTTCTTCCCTGGACAAATGGAGAACTATAAGAAGGAACTGCAAAAGTATCCTTTTGATTACATCATCGGTTCCGTTCATTTTGTAGAAAACTTGAGTATCTTTAAAAAAGGACGCTTTGAAGGGCTTACGGTAGAACAAAAGAGGCAGACAAAAGAAGAATACTACCGGCTGATTGAGCAATCGGCACGCAGCGGAATGTTTCAAGTACTGGGCCATATTGACGCAATGAAAGGATTTTACCCTGAATTTTCACAGATTGAAACGGATGCGATCGAAAAAACACTGCCGATCTTAGCGGCCTCCGATTTAGCTATTGAAATTAACACATCTGGAAAAACAAAAGACGCCGGTGGCTGGTATCCATCTGATGAAATATTAGAACGCGCACTATACTATAACGTTCAAGTCACTTTCGGCTCTGATGCTCACACTCCTGATCGCGTCGGTGATGAGTTTAATCTTGTAAAGCAGCGTTTGAAAGAGATAGGCTTTAAAGAATGGGTTTATTATGTTGGCAAAGAGCGACAACGTGTAAATTTATAATAAGATTTGACGACAAAAGACCCTCCAAATCAACAATGATTAATCAACTAGTAACTGCACTCTTCATTTGTGCACAAAAAAACTGCCAATGCACGAAGTAAAATGTACCCTATAGAGTAGACACTTAAAAAAGTGCTCTCTCTGTAGGGTACTTTTTTGTATAATGTAAGAACTACAAATTGAGACATAACTTGGAGATGGAGAATCATGAGTAAAAAGCTATTTACAGAGAAAGAAATTACACAATTATCTA